>DDPD01000050.1 GCA_002342025.1 Moraxellaceae bacterium UBA2477
GCGACGGAACACATGGTGCCGAAGCTGTGCATTACGCCCTTGGGACGGCCAGTACTGCCTGATGTGTAAACAATCGTGGCCATGGCGCTGGTGTCTGGCAGGGTTACTTCCGACAGCGGCTCATATTGAGCAACTAAGTCTGTCCACTGCGTTACGTCACTGCGTGGCGACAACGGCAGGCTAATGAGTGGTAGGTTCTCTGGCAAAATGGTTTTGATCTCATTCCAACCATCCGCCTTGCCATCGAGCTTGCCCAAGAACAGCAGCTTGCACTCTGAATGCTCCAAAATATATTCGGCAGATTCAGCATTCAGCGTCGGATACAGGGGGACGGTGACATGACCAGCCATCCAAACAGCCAAGTCTGCCAGAATCCAATGGGCACTGTTACGGCCCAACAGACCAATGCTGCTGTGTGCGGGTAAGTTGAGCGACTTTAGATAGTTGGCAACGCGAGTCACCTGATTAGCAGCTTCACCCCAAGTAATTTCAAGGGTTTTTCCGCCATCCAAGGGTTGCGTCATATAGACGGTGTTAGGACTGGTTTCTGCCCATAACATGAAGCAATGGACGAGTGTGGATCTAGAGGCATATCGGCTCATCAGAGGGCTACCTTTTCGTTGTTTTATGAAGCTGACTGATGCGTCAAGCAGTGCTTTCTTATACCAAAACTTCCGTGCATATGGCGAGCGTTAATCACCATTACTCGCAGCAAGTTGGCGCATTTGTTCACGATATCGACTAGGAGCCAGCCCGTAACTGCGTTTGAAGGCCTGCCCAAAAGCCGTTTCAGAGGCATAGCCAACGGCATCTCCAATATGACAAATTGGCTGCCCCGTATGTCGTAATTGCCAAGCAGCGACACGCATACGGTGCTCACTGACATAGGTGAGTGGTGGCTTGCCCATAATTTTTTGAAAACGATCCGCGAACGCAGAGCGCGATAAGCAGGCCATCTGAGCCAAGGCCGGCACCGTCCAAGGTCGCCCTGGATGTTTGTGAATCGCACTCAGAACTAACGCTAAGGCAGGATCTTTAAGCGCGCGCAGCCAAGAATCATTGCCCTCAGGCAAGCTCTCAATATAGGTCCGCAGCACCTCTACGAACCAAATGTCCCCGAGTCTATTGAGAATGCTTTGATGGCCGGGCCGACGTTCCCGCGTTTCTTGCAAGAGAAACTCAATACCAATGCGTAACCACTCTGGCGTACTTTTTTGTAACCCCAGAATCGGGATTGCTGATGGCAAAGCCGACATGAGTGGTTGACCCAGTTCAGCATCAAAACGGCAGCCTGCCGTTAATATAAATGCAGATAACTCTCCCTGCCCTAAACAAATAGGCGTTTCACGCGGTCGACCAAATTGCTCACTAATATCTACCTGTACGTTGTCCATTCCGCCCAGCGCGTGGAGACTATGAGCTGAACCTGTCGGCACAATGAGCAAGTCACCCGCACACAGGTGGTACCGATCTTCGCCTACGGCAACGATGGCCTCACCCTGCAAGACAGCGTGGAAAATTGATCGATTGGGTAAATTCACACCAAATGCCCACGATTCAGACGCCGAAACAAAGAAATATTCCGCATCGGTTAGGTGTAAATCATCAAAAATGATGCTGAGAAAATCCTGCATTTCGTCTTGTTCCGGCGTTTCGATAGAAAATTATGGCTTTTCATGCCAGACATCAACCTTAACATTGCTCAATGATAAGGTCACTGAAAAGACAGCGGACTCTGCCCGTTGTTGAAATCCTCATGATGTCAGGAGAGATCAACATGACCACAACTACCCTCAATACGCCTTGGGTGGATAGCAAACGCTATCTTTGGCTGTTAAGCCCCATGCTGCCGGTTCTAGGGCTATTCATTTTAGGTCTCTATGAGTTAACCGGGATCGGACTAGCGCTTTGGGGCGGCCCCATTTTGGTTTACGGCTTGATTCCCCTGATGGATCGCATCATTGGCTCGGACGCCAGTAACCCGCCTGAATCAGCCGTGGCGCAACTTGAGTCCGACAGCTACTACCGATTCGTGGTCTACGCCTACATCCCGTCGCAATTCATCTTAACGATTTGGGGCGCATGGATCGCGGTGCATGATGATTTGAGCCTATTTGAATACGTCGGCCTCATATTGTCTGTAGGTGCCATCAACGGCATTGCCATTAACACGGCGCATGAGTTGTCGCATAAGCGTGACGAAATGGGCCGCTGGATGGCAAAGGTCACCTTAGCACCTGTGGCGTATGGCCATTTTTATGCAGAACATGTTCGCGGCCATCATAAAAATGTGGCGACCCCTGAAGATCCTGCCAGCTCCAAGATGGGCGAAACTTTCTGGCAATTTCTACCCCGCACCATGATTGGCAGTGTCCTTTCAGCGTGGAAAATTGAAGGTGAGCGCCTCAGTCGCTTGGGCAAAAACACCTGGTCGCTTGATAACGACAACTTGCAGGCCTGGGCCATGACGGTCGTTTTCTTTGGCCTGATAACCTCCATGTTAGGCTGGGCAGCACTGCCCTTCCTTCTGCTTCAAGCCTTCTACGGTGCTTCCTTGTTAGAGGTCATTAACTACATTGAGCATTATGGTTTGCTGCGCCAAAAGGGTCCGGATGGCCGTTATGTACGCTGCATGCCTGAGCATTCCTGGAACAGCAACCACATCATTACCAATCTCGTGTTGTACCAACTACAGCGCCATAGCGATCATCATGCCCACCCCACGCGTAGCTTCCAAG
>DDPD01000019.1:0-13935 GCA_002342025.1 Moraxellaceae bacterium UBA2477
GTCGGACAGGTGGAGTGTGGTGCCAACATGAACAGCAGCCATATCAACGGCAATGAACTCTGGCAGGTTGCTTGGCAAGCAGGCCACTTCAACTTCAGATGTGAAGTGAGTGATTTCGCCGCCTTCCAGTTTCACACCAACGCAAGTATCTTGGTTGAGGAAGTGCAGAGGAATCTTCATGGTCAGCTTGTGAGCCGCGTCAACGCGCAGGAAGTCTGCATGCATAGGCATGTTCTTCACTGGGTGACGTTGCAGTGCCTTTAAGACAGCTGCTTGTGGCTGGCCATCAACAGTGATGGTCAAAACGTGCGAGTAAAACGCTTCGTTTTCCAAGGCCTTGACGAGTTCACGCAGTTCCAGCGTGATGGACTGAGCAGCAGCGCTGCCACCGTAAATAACGGCAGGCACTTTCTGTTCCAGACGACGAAGGCGGCGGCTCGCACCTTTCCCTTCGTTCGTACGGGTTTGCGCATTAAGCGTAAAGTTTGCAGCGGACATCGTGTTTCTCCGTTGGGCCCTGGGCTTGCGACCAGCTCAGGGCAATCATCCGGTCACCGCGGCGCGGTGCTCCGGTTTTCGCCAGCCTTATGAGGGGCTGACAAATGCGTTCAGCGCAGCGTTCAGAATAAATCGAACATCGCGCTGATGGATTCTTCATTGTTGATGCGGCGCAGTGTTTCTGCGAGGAGTGCCGACATCGACAGCTGGCGGATTTTACCGCAAGCCTTGGCCTCGTCCGAGAGCGGGATGGTGTCGGTCACCACCAGTTCATCGAGCGTGGAGTTACGAATATTTTCGATGGCAGGGCCGGACAGCACGGCGTGAGTGCAATAGGCCACTACGCGGCGGGCACCATGCTCTTTCAATGCGCCAGCGGCTTTGCACAGGGTGCCTGCAGTGTCGACCATGTCATCTACGATGATGCAGTCGCGACCACGGACTTCGCCGATGATGTGCATGACCTGCGATTCGTTCGCTTTCGGGCGGCGCTTGTCGATGATGGCGAGATCGGCATCATCCAACTGTTTGGCCACGGCGCGGGCGCGAACCACACCGCCGACATCTGGCGAAACCACAACGAGGTTTTGATATTCCTGACGCTCGATATCGGCGAGCAGCACCGGCGAGCCGTAGACGTTATCTACTGGAATATCGAAAAAGCCCTGAATTTGGTCGGCGTGCAGGTCAACCGTGAGTACGCGGTCAACGCCCACTGTGGTTAGCATGTCGGCCACGACTTTCGCAGTAATCGGTACACGCGCCGAACGCACGCGGCGATCTTGGCGGGCGTAGCCGAAATACGGAATGACTGCCGTGATGCGACCCGCACTGGCACGACGCAGGGCGTCGGCCATGACGATCAGTTCCATGAGGTTGTCGTTGGTTGGCGCGCAGGTGGATTGCAGGATGAAGACATCCTTGCCACGTACGTTGTCGTTGATTTCAACGGCAATTTCGCCATCCGAGAAGGTGCCTACGTGAGCAGCACCGAGCGGAACATGCAAATGACTGGCGACTTTGCGGGCCAGCTCAGGATTGGCATTACCAGTAAACACGACAAGATTGGGCATGATGACGAATCGTCTCGGCCGGACAGAAAATGGCAGGGGCGGCTGGATTCGAACCAACGCATGGCGGGATCAAAACCCGCTGCCTTACCGCTTGGCGACGCCCCTATATACGGTGTGGTCGGAACAGTGTGTCCAATGCGCGATGCGCAGGGGAGACATTCTGTCCGCGACTGATGAAGCCTTGGACTGGACTTGCGGCCAGGATTTTAGCGGCGTGATCGGCATCAGGACAAGCTAAAAATACACAAGCCCCTGTTCCCGTCATGCGCGCTGCTCCGTGCTGCGCCAGCCATTTCAAGGCTGCATCTACGGCGGGAGACAATTGCCGAACGACTTTTTCGAAGTCATTTCTGGCGGCTCCCGCTGAGAAGGCGCGCAGTGTAATGGGGTCGGAATTACGTGTCAATTCTGGATGTGAAAAAGCTGCTGCTGTGGCGATATGTGCGTCGGGCGTGAGTACAACAAACCAAGGCTCTTCAATCACAACGGATTCCAGTTGCTCGCCGACGCCTTCCGCCCAGGCTGCGTGACCATGAATGAACACGGGCACATCAGCACCAAGTGTCAGGCCTATGCGGGCAAGCTCCGGCAGGCTGAGGTGGGTCTGCCATAGGGCGTTTAAGCCCAGCAGAGTAGTCGCCGCATCGGAAGAGCCTCCACCCAGGCCGCCGCCCATGGGCAAGCGCTTATCCAAATGCAGGCTGGCGCCCTGCGTGCAGCCGGTAGCGGCCTGAAGCGCGCGGGCGGCACGAACGATCAGATTGTCTTCGTGGGTTACGCCGGGCAAGTTGCCTTGAAAGTAAATATCACTGTCGGCACGGCGCATGAAGTGCAGGGTGTCGCCGTGCTCGAGGAATTGAAACAAGGTTTGCAAGGTGTGATAGCCATCGGGTCGTCGCCCCGTGATATGCAAAAACAGATTCAGCTTGGCGGGCGCGGGCAGGCTAAACGCGTTCAGCCAGGTCATGTTTTCACGGGTCATGGCGTGAGACCTGGGGTCTGGGTGGTAGCAGGGGTACTTGGCGTCCATTCATTAAGGGACAGCACCAAGCGCGTCCCCTCTTGGGAAACAATCATGCGCTCAGGAATACGATAGCCCTGAATCAGCTGTTCGCTGGTGATACGAACCTGCCAGCCATTCTCGATGAACTCACGCACGCCTTCGTTACTGGGGAGTGCTTGCACCGGGGTTTTACTGTCTTTGGGCCAGCCCATAAACCACGCATTAAAGTGGGATAGCGGCACGCGAATGCTGGTCAATGCTTGCAGTAAACCTTCCCCGTCGGCGCTTTCATGGCGTCCCAGCCAGGCATTCTCCACGGTCACCATGCCGTTGCGTCCCACGAGCGTGGTGAAGCCCTGATTCAGTGGCCCCGCCGCGTCTGCTGAGAAGTCGCCGTCTTGGCGCTGCCAACGGTAAGTGGCTGAAATACTCTGGCCCAAAAAGCGGAGACCCACCTTGCCTTTGGCTTCCCAGTGAGTGAGCGCACGTGCGTCAGCTGTGGCAGTTGCTAGCTCAGGTGGGGCAGTGGGGATCGTTGGGTTGCTGGCGCAGGCGTTTAGCAGTATTGCGGCGCTGAAGGCGATAAAAGTACGCAACATGAAAGAGTCCTGTGGAGCTTCAAGGGAGGCAGTCTAGCAAATGCGCCGTGAAGATTTGTTTTTGTTGATCTGATCCCTCACAATTCGTGCGTTTTCAAACGGCTGCCTTCTGCAGCGACTGTTTTTCCGCACGTTTCCGTCAACTTGGCTGTGCTGGGTTGCGGCTATCACGACACAGGGTCGGGCATGGGGCTGCTGGCGTTCGGTATTAATCACAAATCGGCTTCCGTAGCCTTGCGCGAGCGTGTGTCTTTTGCGCCCGAGGTTTTGCCGAGTGCGTTAATGGCTGCCTGCCAAGCGACAGGTTTGCGCGAATTGGCGCTGATATCGACCTGTAATCGTACCGAGTTTTATGCCGCTTCCGAGGCGCCTGAGGCGACTGCCGTGGCGTTATTAGACTGGCTGGCGAAGCATCAGCAATTGCCCAGCCCTGAGTTGAGCGCGGTGGCCTATAACTTTACGGCTGAAAAAGCCGTTCAGCATGCCATGCGAGTTGCCGCGGGCCTCGACTCAATGATCTTGGGTGAACCGCAAATTTTGGGGCAAATGAAACAGGCGCACCGAGACGCTATGGCCGCAGGCACCCTAGGTCCTGAACTTGAGCGTCTGTTTCAGAAAACGTTCGCCGCTGCTAAGCAGGTTCGGACCGAAACGGCGATTGGTGTGAGTCCGGTTTCAATCGGCTTTGCTGCGGTCAATTTGGCCAAACAGGTTTTTGAGTCCCTGCAAGACACGCGCGTTTTGCTGGTTGGTGCCGGTGAAATGAACACGCTGGTGGCGCGGCATTTACGCGAGCAAGGTGTGACGGAGCTGTTGCTGGTCAATCGTACCTTGGCGAATG
Organism: Moraxellaceae bacterium UBA2477; assembly: GCA_002342025.1. Lineage (GTDB taxonomy): Bacteria > Pseudomonadota > Gammaproteobacteria > Pseudomonadales > Moraxellaceae > Perlucidibaca. The sequence goes on from DDPD01000019.1 coordinate 4,015, forward strand.
CCGAAGCGTTAGCGCAGAGCGTGCAAGGTCAGGCGCTGCCGTGGTCGTCGTTGGATTCGGCGTTGGCCAGTGCAGATATGGTGGTGTCGTGCACGGCCAGCACCCAAGCGGTCATTACCCGCGAACTCGTAGTGCAAGCCCTTAAGCGTCGTCGCCACAGACCGTTGTTACTGATTGATATTGCCGTGCCGCGTGATGTCGCGCCGGAAGTTGCTGAACTTGAGGATGTCTATCTGTATACCGTGGATGATTTACAAGGCGTTGTGGATGCCGGTTGGCGTGAGCGCCAACGTGCAGCGGAAGTGGCTGAGGTGCTGATCAGCGAACACGTGAAGGCGTTTGCCGTGCAGCAACGTATTCTTCAGGATGGCGCACACTGGATTCGCCGCCTTCGTCAGCAGGCCGCATCGGTCGCCGATATCGAGCGCGAGAAAGCCCTTGATGCCTTGCGTAAAGGGGGCGATGCCGAAGTCGTTTTAGCAAGGCTTCAGCATAATTTAATGAATAAATGGCTGCATGCCCCCACCGTGGCACTGCGCCAATTAGCCAGTGAAGATAATGCCCAGCAGCTGCCCGTAGCGCTGCGGGTAATGGGACTCAATCAGGAAGATAGCGGCGCATGAAAGACTCTATTCTTGCGCGTCTCGACCAGCTCGCGGAGCGTTTCGAGGAGCTGAACGCGTTACTCGGCGATGCCGGGGTGATCAATGACCAGCCCCAGTTTCGCAAATTGTCGAAAGAGCATGCCGAAATTGAGCCTGTGGTGCAGGTGCTGTTGGCCTATCGCCGCACGCAGGCCGATCAAACCGCCTCGCGTGAGTTGCTGACGGACCCTGATTTCCGGGAGTTGGCCGAGCAGGACATTCGCGATGCAGATCAGCAGTTAATAGCGTTAGAGGCCGAGCTTCAACGTCTCATGCTGCCGAAAGACCCTAACGACACCTGCAATATTTACCTAGAAGTGCGTGCCGGAACGGGCGGCGACGAAGCGGCCATTTTTGCTGGCGACTTGTTTCGCATGTATAGCCGTTATGCCGAACGCATGGGCTGGCGATTAGAGGTGGTGTCGAGCAATGCCGGCGAGCATGGAGGCTTTAAAGAAGTCATCTCGCGGGTAGAAGGTGATGGGGTGTATGGCGCACTCAAGTTTGAGTCTGGCGCGCATCGTGTTCAGCGTGTCCCTGCTACAGAATCGCAAGGTCGTATTCATACCTCCGCCTGTACGGTGGCGATCTTGCCCGAGTCCGAAGAAATTGCTGCGATTGAGATTAATCCAGCCGATTTGCGCATAGACACCTATCGATCCAGTGGTGCCGGCGGTCAGCACGTCAACAAAACGGACTCTGCCGTTCGTATTACGCATTTGCCCACGGGTGTGGTGGTGGAATGCCAGGACGAGCGCTCCCAGCATAAAAACAAAGCTCGGGCGCTATCGGTACTGGGGGCGCGCTTGCTTGCGCAGCAACAGCAAGCGCAGCAGTTGGCGTCGGCCACGATGCGCCGAAATCTGGTCGGCTCCGGCGATCGCTCCGAGCGCATTCGAACCTATAACTTTGCCCAAGGTCGCGTCACCGATCACCGCATTAATCTCACGCTCTATCGCCTTGATGAAGTCTTGGGCGGCGATTTGAATGAGCTGCTGCAGGCGCTTGCTACCGAGCATCAGGCTGACTTGCTGGCGGCCTTAGCCGATGAGCAGTAAGCGCTACACGCTGGCACAGTGGCTGCAGCAGGCGGAAGCCAGCTTTCGTGAGCACGCGCAGTGGCGAATTCCCGGCGTAGAGGACCAGTCGCCTCGCCGCGAGGCACAGTGGTTGCTGGCCGCCGCGTTATCGCAGACGCAGGCTTGGCTGATGACATGGCCAGAGCGCGAGCTCACCGAGGCGCAACTCATTCGTGCTGAGGATTGGCTTGCGCGGCGACTGCAAGGTGAGCCTTTGGCTCTGCTGCGTGGCGAACATGAGTTTTGGTCACTGCCCTTAACGGTCACGGCCGACACCCTGATTCCCCGCGCCGATACCGAACGCTTAGTCGAAGTTGCGCTGGATTGTCTGGCGCAGTCCGACCTTAGTGCACCGGATATCTTGGATTTGGGCACTGGCAGTGGCGCGATTGCGTTAGCCTTGGCACATAGCCTGCCACAGGCGCATCTCGTTGCTGTTGATCGCTCTGCGCCAGCACTGGCAGTGGCCGAGGCAAATGGCCGTGATCTGGGCTTATCGGTGCAGTGGATACTTAGCGATTGGTTCAGTGCATTGGGTACGAAGCGGTTTCATTTAATTGTCAGTAACCCACCGTATTTAGCTGAGGATGACCTGCACTTACCCCATCTACAGCATGAGCCGCGATCGGCGCTGGTGGCAGAATCGAACGGGATGGCGGATTTATGGCAGCTAGTCACCATGGCCCCAGCGCATTTACAGGATCACGGTTTGCTCCTGCTCGAGCACGGCGCAACGCAAGCAGAGGCCGTGCGCGAAGCGCTGCAGCAACGTGGCTTTGAGCAGGTGCGAAGCTGGCAGGACTTAGCCGGTCAGGACCGAGTCAGTGGAGGCCAATGGTGCGTATCCGCGGAGAAGACACTTGCTGACCGATGACCAGCTGTTGCGATATCACCGGCAGATTCTGCTGCCGACGTGGGATATTGCCGCGCAAAGCCAAATTGCCTCGGCCTCGGTTCTGGTGGTTGGCTTGGGTGGTTTGGGTTGCCCCTTGGCGCAACAACTTACGTTAGCGGGTATTGGCCGCTTGCTGCTGGCGGATTTTGACCGTGTAGAGCTAAGTAATCTGCAGCGCCAAATGCTGCATCACGATGCCGATATTGGCCGCTTTAAGGTCGAGTCTGCTCGCGACAGTTTGTTAGCGCTTCGTGCCGATGTGGTCATTGATATCCTGCCTGAGCGTATGGATGAAGCGCGTTTGATGCAGGCTTTAGCCAGTGTCGATGCGGTCGCCGATTGCTGCGATAATTTCGCCACCCGTGAATTGATTAATCGCTGTGCTTGGGCGCTAAAAAAGCCGGTGATATCGGCAGCGGCTATTGCCTGGCAGGGTCAGTTGAGTGTCTTTGATGCGACGCAAGCTGAGTCGGCCTGTTACCGTTGCCTCTATCCTGAGAGTGACGACGCCGCGCTGACGTGCAATGACAATGGGGTAATGACCACCACAGTTGCCGTGATGGGCAGTTGGCAGGCGCAAGAAGTGTTGAAAGTGTTAACGAAAACAGGAGAGTCGCTGTGCGGGCAGCTCCTGTTATGGGATGGCAGAGTCAATGAGGTGAGGCGTGTGCGAACGCCCCGCGATCCGGCATGTCCGGTATGCAGCAATCAGGGAGATTGAAAGAGATGAATCACTACGCAAACTGGGGCAATGCGCTGAAGGGCTTGTTCCGCATTAGCCAGACCACCACGGTTCTCGCCGCCACAGGGCTGGCGTGGGCTGCGGGCGAACGACCGCCACTGCCGCGCCTGTTACGTCTGACCTTCGAGCGCTTAGGGGCAACCTATGTGAAGCTGGGACAGTTCGTGGCGAGCTCGCCGTCCATTTTTCCGGCCGAATATGTCACGGAGTTTCAGCACTGCCTGGATAAAACTGAGCCGCTGCCGTTCAGCATCTTGAAACAAGTGCTGGAGCGCGAGTTGAAGCGTCCTTTAAGCGAGATTTACAGCGAGATTGATGAGATTCCACTGGCCTCAGCCTCGGTTGCTCAGGTGCATGCTGCGAAGTTGCTCAATGGCGACTCCGTCGTTATCAAAATTCAAAAGCCCGGTGTTGAGAATGTATTGCTCACCGACTTGAACTTTCTGTATGTGGCTGCGGTATTGCTCGAACGTGTATTGCCTAAACTGAAGTTTGCTTCCCTGTCGGGCATCGTCAGCGAAATTCAGGCCTGCATGATGGAAGAGGTCGATTTCTACAAAGAGGCCCGCAACGTAGAACAATTCCGTGAGTTTTTGAAAACCTCGGGCAATACCCAGGCCACAGCACCCAGAATTTATCCGGAAGCCTCGAGTCTGCGCGTATTAACCATGGAGCGTTTCTACGGCGTGCCGCTCACGGACTTAGAGACGATTCGCAAATACACCAAAGATCCCGCAGGCACGCTGGTCGCGGCGTTGAATACGTGGTTTTCCAGCCTCATGTTGTGCGAAAGCTTTCACGCCGATTTGCACGCCGGCAACCTCATGGTGCTGACCGATGGGCGTCTAGGTTTTATTGATTTCGGCATTGTGGGTCGTATTGCCCCGGAAACCTGGTCTGCCACCATGAGCTTCATTGAGTCGCTGAGCAGTGGCGATTTCAAAACCATGGCAGAAAGCATGGCGGTCATCGGTATGACCAAGCGCAAAGTCGATCAAGAGAAGCTCTCGCGAGACTTAGAGGCGATTTATGGGGCAGCGACTCAGGTTGATCCTGAGCAAGTCATGAATGCCCTGAATAATGACAACGAGATTAATAAGTTAATGCTCGAGGTCGTTGCGGTAGGCGAGCGTCATGGCATCCGATTCCCGCGCGCTTTTGCCTTGTTATTGAAACAAATGCTTTATTTTGATCGCTACATCCGTATTTTGGCGCCCGACATGAACCTGTTCGATGATGACCGGATTGAGTTCATGGCATTAGGCGATGGAAAGCCCGCCTTGCTGCATTAATGGCCCGCGTTAAGGCGGGGTATTAACTCTGTAGCAATTCGTCTCACACCCCTCGACGCGGTGCGTGCAAAGTGCCAGCCTGAAGCTTCGCAAGGTGATCCAGGAGGACATCATGCAAGGCTTCATAAGGCGATTGTTGCTTTCTGGCATGGTAGCCACCCTACCGACGGGCGCTTATGCCCAATCCTGCTTGAGCTATGACGGCGCCGGCGATTTTATGGGATGGGCAGATTACCCACATTGTTTGATCGACCAGCACACGCAGTCCACCGTGCGTTGGCTTGATGACTGGTTCAGCCAACCTCCCGCTAATCCTGCAAGTGAGTTGACCACCGAGACGGCGTTAGCTCAAGCACGTTTGCGCTTAATTAACGAATGGGTTTTAGATGATCGTGGTGAATTAACACCGGCCTTGAGATTGCGTGCGAGCGTGGCATTGCCTCAGCTGGCTCGGCGGCTATCGTTAGTATTTGAGGATGAGAACGGTCAGGCTCGTCGTGTTGACGGTGTCCCCGCGGTTAATGAGGCTGCGCTTGCCGTGCGTTGGGCCGTATTGAGTTTAAAACGGCTGAACATTGATACCGATGTGGGGCTGCATAGCGCCACAGACTTATTTGTGCGTGCCCGTATGCGGCAGTCGTTTGCGTTGGCAGAGCAGGATGAGCTAAAGCTTTTTCACAGTGCCCGCTATGGTATTGAGGATGGCTGGCGAGGCCTACAAAACATTGAGTGGTCTCATGCATTAAGTGGCCGCCACGTTGCCGTCATTTATCATCAATTTGATTATGAGCAAGACAAAGCGGATGACGGTATGGGCTGGAGTCGTGGCATGTTGCTGGCGGAAGAGCGCTCAAAAACCATAACCGTATCTTATGGCTTCAGTCAGGCAGGGCGAACACGGCCAAGTTGGAGTCCCCAAACTGATTCACTTTGGTGGCGCTGGCGGCAGCAAGTAGCGAGAGAGTGGTTTTTTATTGAAGTCGAACCTCGCTTGACGCATAGCCATGTCGGCAACGAGGATACGCAACCGTCCTTAACCCTGCGTTTTGAAGTACTGTGGGGAGGCTCGGCAGCAGCCCCTAAGCTGTCTCGTCCAACGTCGTTTCTGGAACCAGAGATTGGAATGTCGCTTACGCCATGAAGAGTGCTTTTCGTCAGCAACTCCCCCGTCTGACGGGTGGATTTGATCAATACCTTGAGTTTGGCGTAGATGCGCGCACACATCATGCTTTTTGGCTAAGCAGACAAGTCATGTCTCGTCCTTGGCAAGCGTCCGTTCAGCGTCGAACCACCTTGGGCATCAGTCAAGCCGCAGTTGGTAAGTCCTTAATATTTCAAGACACGGATGCCGGAGGTGTTTACAGGCCCATTCCAGAATTTTGGCCCCTAGAGCAGTACAACAGTCCCGCCGGCAGCTTCTTGAGCAGTGACGAGGAATTGCTCCAAGGCCGTATGTTTACCAAATCCGGTCAGGCTACTTGGTGCCTGCGCGGGAGCAGCCCAGTGAGTGCCCAGTCTCTGTATTGGCCATCCGGAGGCATGCGCTGCCAACCAACTCAGTGGTTAGGTGAAGTTAATGCCTCAGGCCAGTCGCTTTCGGGTTTATTTGTGGGAGCACGAGTTCAGTATTGGGGGCGTTTAGCACCTATTGGTATGGCCTTGCTTTCAGTGCCAAAGCTCGGTGGTGATGCCCAAGTACAGCTCACAGCCATCGGGCAGTTTGCTGGGCGTGCGGGGGCATTAAGTGAACGTTTGAATGGCGCTGTTGGTATATTGCGGGTGGGCCATGAAACATATCATTTCGACCGTTGGTGGCCGGCGGGAACAGTGGCTCCCTCTCGTCTGGATGCCTATCGCTGGATGGCAACCTTGGCCAGCTCCACACATCGCTTAGAGCTAGTAGCGGATGGTGGCAACCCACGGGTCACACCATGGCAGGGGTTGGTCGACTACACGCCTGAAGGGCTCAGGCAGCTGTTACGAATTACCCCTTACGCCGCTATTCATGCTCGTCTATTTGAGCGTGGTAGTCAGGTCGCTCTCCACGAATGGCGTAATGATGAAGCGTTGCTGATGACATTGGCGGGCGATGCCCCGCATCTGCCCGAAGGGCCCAGCGTTACGCTGTAGTTCCGGGTTTTGCGCTCCAGCGCTGCAGCAACTCATGCAAAGTTCTCATGTCGATGGGCTTTTGCAGAAAATCATTCATGCCCGCTTCGCGAGCTTGCGTTTCGTAAGCCGCGGAAACATGTGCAGTGATAGCAACAATGGGGATATTGGCCGCACTGGCATAGGCCTCTTTAGCGGCCTCCGCGCGCCAAAGCTGAGCAGTTGAAATGCCATCCAAACCAGGCAAGTCGCAGTCCATGAGAACCAAGTCGAAGTGTTGTTTTTTTAGAATATCTAATGCTTGAAGCCCATCATTAACGGAGCTCGGCTGGCAACCTAGCTTGAGCAGTAGTCCGGTCAGTACTTGCTGTACCCAAGGATTGTCTTCAACCATCAACACCCGCGAGTTTAATGGGCTGCTAGTCATAGCCTGAGTGGCTGGCCGCCGCTCAGTCATCGTGTGCTCGATACGTTTCTTACTTCGGCGTACAGGCGGCGTGATCGGTGCTGGCTGCTCCAGTGCATGAAGGAGTAGCGGCGCTGCTAGTAAGTGCCAAACAATGATAAGTTGATAAGGCTCTGCAATAAATTTCACCCAGCCCCTGAGTGCTCCGTCGTTATAAAGCTGACCGCATAGCGCAGCTAGGGTGATTGCGAAATACAGTTTGGCGCCATGTACTTTCTGACGCATAGGGAGCCATAGCATGCTCAAGATGACCGCAATGCTGATGATGCGGAAGCCATCCGACCAAACGAGATCAAGTGTCAGTGTCTGAGTGATGGTGTTGAGCATCCAGAGCAGGTTAAGGATCACGACCAGCCAGAGCAATCGATTTCCTGCGGGTTGCAGTATCTGGCGTTGTGCCAAAAATTGATGACAAAGTAGCAAGTGGGCCATGCTCAGCAAACTGCTACTGATTTGTATCAGGCCGTGTAGTGAGCCTGGTATATCTAACCACCAATAACCTAAAACACCGCGATCAGCGAGTGCGCGCAGAATGACCGTGAGGAGCAGGGCAAATAAAAACCAGCGGGTGGGAATGCTGAGTCGCGCCGATCGTAAGCCTACGATGCCAAGTAAGATGCCACCGAGAAGGCCTAGGCCTGCACCATAGATGCCGGCACTGTTTTGCGCGGCACGGAAAAGTGCATTTTCGGTGCTTAAACGAATGGGTGTTGCCATTGGGTATGAAGAACTAAGCCGAAAAAAGATCTCTGACTTTCCCTCAGGTATATCCAACTCAAAGCTGTAGCCTAAGCCATTAATATCGCCTCGAGGGAGTAATTCGTTCGCTCCAGCCCGACGCGTTATCCATTGACCCGTCGCGTTTTGGCTAGTGACCTCAATGCGTCCCAGGTTGGCGCGCGTAAACTCTAAAATTCGTCGTTTCGCTAAACCTTGGTTATCAATCTTAAGCCGCAATAAGACGGGATGATCAACGTAGCCCTTAGCAAGAACGGCTTGATCGAGTGCCTGCCAAGTGGGTGAGGCAATATCGAGCCAAGGCGCCAGCTCCAAGCGCTCGTTGGTGCTGTCGATGAGCAAGGCGGGGGCGAGTTTTGCTTGCGCCAAACTACCTAACGTCAGCAGGCAGAAGCTGAGGCAGAACCGGAGAAGTAATGAAGTTTTCATGACCCACGAGCCTACACTAGCTGGGCGCGAGGGTCATGAAATACAGACGGGTTACTGACGACTGATCGCTTCAGCGACAGTCAGTGCGGTCATGTTGACGATACGGCGAACGGTCGCACTGGGCGTCAAAATGTGCACGGGTTTTGCGGCGCCCAGCAGGATAGGGCCGATAGTGACGCCATCGCCACAGGCTGTTTTCAGCAAGTTAAAGGCAATATTGGCGGCATCGACGTTGGGCATGATGAGCAGGTTCGCCGAGCCCTTCAGGCGCGAGTTCGGGAACAGGTTCAAACGAATGCTTTCGTCGAGCGCGGCATCACCGTGCATCTCGCCATCCACTTCCAGCTCCGGTGCCATGTCCTGAAGGAGTTGGAAGGTTTCACGCATTTTGCGTGCACTTGGCGTGTTTTCATTGCCGAAGTTGGAGTGCGACAACAGTGCCACTTTCGGGGTTAAGCCAAAGTTACGCACGGCCTCGGTGGCCTTGAGCGTGATATCCGCCAGCTCTTGCGCCGTGGGATCCGGATTGACGTAGGTGTCGGCAATAAAGAGCGTACGGTCTTGCAGCATGATGACGTTCATGGCGGCATAGCCTCGGCAATTTTCTTGCAGGCCAATAATTCGGTCGATGTAGCGCAAGTGCAGATCATAATTAGCGAAGGTGCCGCAAATCATGCCGTCGACTTCACCAAACTTAGTCAGCAGAGCACCGATTAAGGTGGTGCGACGACGCACTTCACGCTTGGCGAGCTCAATGCCCACGCCTTTGCGTTCCATGATCTGGTGATAGTGCTGCCAATAAGTGGCGAAACGCGGATCATCGTCTTGGTTGACGATTTCAATATCGACACCGGGACGGATACGTAGGCCGAGCTTTTGGATCTGCGTCTCGATAACGGCGGGGCGACCAATCAGAACAGGGCGAGCCAAGCCTTCATCAACCACGATTTGAACGGCACGCAGCACGCGATCATCTTCGCCTTCACAGTAGGCAATTTTTTGTGGCTGCGCTTTTGCTTTCGCAAAAACAGGCTTCATCAGGAACGCAGAGTTATAGACGAACTCGGACAGACGCTGGCGATAAGCATCAAAGTCTGCGATGGGGCGAGTCGCAATACCCGAATCCATTGCCGCTTTGGCGACGGCGGGTGCAATCGCCATGATTAAGCGTGGATCGAGCGGGCCAGGAATCAAATACTCACGACCAAAGCGACGGGCTTCGCCGCTGTAGGCCGCCGAGTCCGAAGACTCCACGTGCGCCATCTGAGCGATTGCGCGCACACAGGCGACTTTCATGGCTTCATTGACGGTGCTGGCACCCGAGTCCAGTGCGCCACGGAAAATGTATGGGAAGCAGAGCGCATTGTTGACTTGGTTCGGGTAGTCCGAACGGCCCGTGGCGATAATGGCGTCGGAGCGCACGGCCTTGACCAGCTCTGGCAGAATTTCGGGAGTTGGGTTGGCCAGCGCAAAGATGATCGGGTCAGCATTCATCTGCATGACCATGTCTTGGCTCACGATGCCGGC
>DDPD01000019.1:13993-33977 GCA_002342025.1 Moraxellaceae bacterium UBA2477
TCGCTGTGAATAACGCCTTTAGAGTCGGTGACGTAGATGTTCTCACGCTTGGCACCGAGCGAAATCAGTAAGTCCAAGCAGGTAATTGCGGCTGCACCGGCGCCGGAGCAAATGATTTTTACATCGCCGATGTCTTTCTTGACCAGCAGCAGGGCGTTGAGAACGCCGGCACCAACAATGATGGATGTGCCGTGTTGGTCATCATGAAACACCGGAATTTTGCAACGCTCACGCAGCTTCTTTTCGATGTAGAAACATTCAGGCGCTTTAATGTCTTCTAGGTTGATGCCACCAAACGTGGGCTCAAGCGAAGCAATAATATCGACCAGCTTATCGGGGTCGCGCTCATTGATCTCGATGTCAAACACATCAATGCCCGCAAACTTTTTGAACAGCACGCCTTTGCCTTCCATGACGGGTTTCGACGCCAAGGGGCCGATGTCACCGAGGCCCAATACGGCTGTGCCGTTGGTAATCACGGCAACCAGATTGCCACGCGCGGTGTAGCGAGAAACAGTGGAAGGGTCACGCGCAATTTCTTCGCAAGGCGCGGCTACACCGGGTGAGTAAGCGAGAGCAAGGTCGCGCTGGTTCACCAGTTGTTTGCTGGGCGTTACGTTAATTTTGCCGGGCTGCGGGAACTCGTGATAGTCCAACGCCGCTTTGCGCAGTGCCTCATCCATTTATTTTCTCGCTCGAACGATTGCCAATGCTGTTAGGAAATTGCAAGCGAGAGAGTATAGCATCGGCTTGCAATAAACGGCCTGTACAAAGCGACGGGCGTGTGACCGTCGGGTTTTGCCGTGCTTTATTTGCTGAGTTCGCGTGCCACGGCGCGATAGCCAATATCATTGCGGTGATATTCGCCTGTCCATTGGATTTTTGCGACTTCCGCGTAGGCGGCGGTCTGAGCCTCCAAGACACTCACGCCGAGGCCAGTCGCGCACAGCACGCGCCCACCGCTGGTGACGACTTGGCCATCTTGAAGGGCGGTGCCGGCATGAAAGACTTTGGCGTCTTGACCTTCTTGGCCCAAGCCATGAATGACATCGCCTTTGCGAATGTCGCCAGGATAGCCACCCGCTGCCATTACAACGCCTAGCGCCGCGCGTGGATCCCAGTCAGCCTCGATTTGATCCAAGGTGCCTGCAATGCCCGCTTCTACGAGCGCAACTAATGAGCTGCGCAGTCGCATCATCACCGGTTGTGTTTCGGGGTCGCCAAAACGGCAGTTAAATTCGATGACCTTAGGCGCACCGTTGTCATCAATCATCAAGCCAGCATAGAGAAAACCGGTATACGGATGACCTTCGCTGATCATGCCATTCACCGTCGGCATAATGACTTCGCGCATGACACGTGCATGCACTTCAGGCGTCACCACGGGCGCGGGGGAATAAGCACCCATGCCGCCCGTGTTCGGGCCGGTATCGGCGTCGCCAATGCGCTTGTGGTCCTGACTCGTGGCCATCGCTAGGGCATTCTTGCCGTCGACCATAACAATAAAGGATGCTTCTTCGCCCTCAAGAAATTCCTCAACGACCACGCGAGCACCCGCCGAACCGAACTTGTTACTGGCGAGCATGTCGATGATGGCTTCTTCAGCCTCTGCCAGTGTCATGGCGACGATGACACCTTTGCCTGCGGCTAAGCCATCGGCCTTGATGACGATAGGCGCACCCTTTTCGCGAACATAGGCAAGGGCGGCATCGGTGTCGGTAAAGACTTGGTAAAATGCGGTAGGGATGTCCTGGCGCGCGAGGAAATCTTTGGCAAAGGCTTTCGAGCCTTCGAGCTGTGCAGCATGCTGAGTCGGCCCCCAAATTTTCAGGCCAGCCGCACGGAAGGCATTGACCACGCCATTGACCAGGGGTGCTTCCGGACCAACCACAGTGAGTGCGATGTTTTCGGCCTGCGCGAAGGCAACCAGTGCGGCATTGTCGAGAATATCTAGCGCGACATTGCGGCATTTAGCTTCGGTGGCGGAGCCTGCATTACCGGGGGCGACGAAGACGGTTTCGACACGAGGATCCTGAGCCAGTTTCCATGCAAGGGCGTGTTCGCGGCCACCGGAGCCGAGGAGCAGAATTTTCATATCTAGCAGTCTCACATAGTCTTATTCGAGAGGGCGCGGGTGTGGGTGAGCACTGCTGGGGACCGCCACAAGTACATCCCTGTAGGCTCTCGGCGGCCATCCATGGCCGCCGACGTCCCCCAGCAGTGCTCCCCCACACCCGCACCCGTGGTCAATCCAGCGTCGGCGTCACTATTCCGCTACTGGAGCTACTGCACCAGCAGAGCTTCAGCGCTGAGCGGTCTGGCGGGCTTATCCTTGGCAGGGACGTTGCGCGCCATGGATGGCGCGCAAGAGCCTACAAGGACGTACTCGCGGCGTTCCCAGCCAAGGTAAGCCCACCAGGCCGCGGAGGTACTAAAAGACTCAGTGCCTAAAATGGCGCATCCCAGTAAACACCATGGCAATGCCAGCCTCATCAGCCGCAGCAATCACCTCGGCATCCCGCATCGAGCCACCCGGTTGGATGATCGCCACAATGCCTGCTTTGGCGGCATTATCAATGCCGTCGCGGAACGGGAAGAACGCGTCCGAGGCCATGACCGCGCCTTGCACTTGCAGGCCGGCATGCTCCGCTTTAATGCCGGCGATGCGGGCGGAGTTGACGCGACTCATCTGGCCGGCGCCTACGCCCACGGTCTGGCGATTTTTCGCATACACAATGGCGTTCGACTTCACATACTTCGCCACTTTCCAAGCAAAGATCAGATCATGGATCTCGGCTTCAGTGGGGGCGCGTTTGGTCACGATTTTCAAGTCCGTGTCCTTGATCATGCCAAGGTCTTGGTCTTGTACGAGCAGGCCGCCGGTGACGCGCTTAAAGTCCCATTGCGCGTTGCGCGAAGTAATGTCTGGTAATGCGCCGCAGGTCAAGACACGAACATTCTGCTTAGTCGCTGTGACGGCCAATGCTTCAGCGGTGACGCTGGGGGCAATAATGACTTCAACAAATTGACGATCGACGATGGCCTGAGCGGTGTCGGCATCGAGTTCACGGTTAAACGCGATGATGCCGCCGAATGCCGACTCCGGATCGGTGGCGTAGGCCAGGTCGTACGCTTTACGGATGCCGCCTTCGGCATCGAGCACGACAGACACGCCGCAGGGGTTGGCATGTTTCACGATGACGCAAGCTGGCTTGGCAAAGCTCTTCACGCACTCCAGCGCGGCATCGGTATCGGCGATGTTGTTGTAAGACAGCTCTTTGCCCTGAAGCTGCGTAGCAGTGGCAATCGAGGCTTCTTTCGGTGCGGCTTCTGTATAGAAGGCAGCGCGCTGATGTGGATTTTCGCCGTAACGCAGGTCCTGCGCTTTGAAAAATTGGGTATTGAAGGTGCGAGGAAATGTGTCGCGGGCGGTGAGATCGCCTTTGGTGGCGCCGACTAAACCACCGAGGTAATTGGCGATCATGCCGTCGTAGCCAGCGGTGTGTTCAAAGGCTTTTACCGCCAAGTCGAAACGGGTTTCGTATGACAGGCCACCGCTGGCCTTCACTTCGGCTAGCACGCGATCATAATCACTGGCACTCACCACGATGCCGACGTGGGCGTGGTTTTTGGCCGCAGAGCGGACCATGGTAGGGCCGCCGATGTCGATATTCTCAATGGCGTCCGGCAGTGTGCAGTCGGCTTTGGCGACCGTCGCCGCGAACGGGTAGAGGTTAACCACCACCAGATCAATGCCACCGATGTTGTGCTCAGCCATGATCGCGTCATCTTGACCGCGACGACCGAGAATGCCGCCATGAATCTTCGGGTGCAGCGTTTTCACGCGACCATCCATCATTTCTGGAAAGCCGGTGTAGTCCGAGACTTCAGTCACGGCTACGCCTTCTTGTTGCAGCAGTTTGAAGGTGCCGCCGGTAGACAGCAGATGCACGCCGCTGGCAGCCAGCTCACGCGCAAATGCCACAATGCCAGTTTTGTCGGAGACGCTGATTAAAGCGCGCTGCACGCGTTGAGTCATGGTCGCTTCCTTAGTTCATCAGGCCGTGTTGCTTAAGCTTTTTACGCAGCGTGCCGCGGTTCAGGCCCAGAATTTCGGAGGCGCGGGTTTGGTTGCCACGGGTGTACTCCAGTACCACTTCGAGCAACGGTGTTTCTACTTCGGCAAGAACCATCTCGTAGACTTCGCTGGCGCGTTCGCCATCCAGATGCGCGAAATAGTTGCGCATGGCCAGCTCGACGTGGTCGCGCAGGCTTTGGTTGGGGCGAGTGCTGGTGCTGGTCAGCGGTTTTTTCATGACGGACATGTCCATGGGATGGTGCTCTCGTATCAATGGCATCAAGCGGCGGCATCCGGCCACCGGCTCTCTGCTCGGCGCAAAAAATACTCACTCACCAGCCGAATCTGCTGGTCAGCATTAATCAGGGTGTTGAACTGCCGGCTGAGCGCTTGGCCCTCCGGCAGATAGTCGGCATACCAGCCCAGGTGTTTGCGTGAGAAACGCACGCCGAGATCCGGGCCGTAGAACGCGTGCAAGCTGCCGATGTGGCGCAAGACGATATCGCGCTGTTCCGCCAGATTAGGGGGCGGTAGCAGGTCGCTTGTTCGAAGGTAGTGTTGGATCTCGCGAAAGAGCCACGGACGTCCGTGAGCTCCCCGGCCGACCATAATACCATCGCAGCCAGTGTGCTCAAAGACTCGCCGCGCTTTTTCCGGTGAAGTAATGTCACCATTTGCGAGTACGGGAATGCCGACCGATTGCTTAATGGCAGCAATGGTGTCGTATTCAGCGTCGCCAATGTATTTGTCGGCTCGCGTGCGGCCATGCACAGCCAACATGGCGATCCCTGCATCCTCCGCAATGCGCGCGATGGTCGGGCCATTACGGTTGTCACGATTCCAGCCAGTACGAATTTTCAGTGTCACCGGCACATCCACGGCCGCGACCACGGCAGCGAGAATGCGCTCGACCAGAGGCTCATCCTGCATGAGTGCCGAACCGGCGAGCCGGTTACAGACTTTTTTCGCAGGACAGCCCATGTTGATGTCGATGATTTGCGCGCCACGCTCAACATTTTGGCGCGCAGCATCGGCTAGCATATCGGGATCGTAACCCACGATCTGTACCGTGATGGGGCCGGGTTCGCCGCTGTGATCCATGCGGAACTTGGATTTGTTGGTGTGCCACAGGCGTGACTCCGACGACACCATTTCCGACACAACATGCCCTACGCCTAATTCACGGCAAAGCTGGCGAAACGGGCGGTCAGTAACGCCGGCCATGGGGGCGAGTGCCAAGGGCGCATCTATCGCGTAGGGGCCGATGTGCAGTGGCTTCAGCCAGTTCATGGCAGCGGACTCAGCTCAACGGCGGCGTAGGCCGGCCAGGTGCCGTTTTCCCGCGCCAGCAATTGAATGGGCAGGCTGATACGAAGGGGTTGATCGCTACTGGCCAGCGAAGACAGTCCAGAAGATTTTGCTAGGTAGGTGCGTGGCGCTATGTCGAGGGCGGTGATGCGAACGCCATAGCTGTCACGCAGGCTCAGTCGCAGCGTTGGCCACGGCTGCAGGATATCCGCGCGATTGATGAGGAGGGCATCAAGCTGATAACGATGCGGATCTTGCTCGCTGACTCGCCAGCCTAAATCAGTCACTTGCCAGGCGTCTTTTACCTGCGGGCGCAACAATTCATAGGGCGTGCTGGCCAAAAGGGGATTCAGTGCGTTACGAACAGAACCTTGTTGTAACCAAAAAGCCTGAGTCAGCCAAAGCCCTTCTAGCACAAGTACGCAGGCAGCGAGCATCGCCAAGACCAGCCAACGTCGCCGCCGTTTCACTGGCTGCGCGCGGTCGAGCTGCACCGGCAAAGCCAGTGCGTCGAGTGCAAGCGTTGGCCGATCGGTGGCGGGGCGGTGGTCTGTCATGTGTTCAGGCTCGTCATTTTTCGCTCACGCAATGCGCTTGCGGCCAGACAATCGGCACCAGTCTTCATCTTTGATGCCCAGTCCATCCATGTCGCACCACTGGCCATAGATTTCGCGCAGCTCATTGACTTGCGAGGTGATGATGCCAGACAACGCGATATCGCCGCCGGGCTTGAGGAAACGGGTCAGCGTCGGTGCCAGCATGCCCAGCGGGCCGGCGAGGATATTGGCGACCACCACATCGGCGCCTTCGCCGTTGTTGAAATCGGCGGGCATGTCTTCGGGCATGAAGACGCGCACGCGATCCGCAACACCATTGCGCTCAGCGTTGTCACGGGTGGCGGTCAGCGCCTGTGGATCGAGATCGACGCACCAGGCTTCACGCGCACCAAGCAGCAGGGCGGCGACCGCCAGAATGCCGGAACCGCAGCCGTAATCGACCACGACCTTGCCTTGCAGATCAAGGCCATCGAGCCATTCCATGCACAGCGCGGTGGTCTGATGCGTGCCGGTGCCGAAAGCCAGGCCCGGATCGAGCAGCAGGTTGATGGCATCGGGCTGGGGCGGCGGTGTCCAGCTCGGCACTACCCAGAGGCGGTCGCCGAAACGCATGGGATGGTAGTTGTCCATCCATGCGCGTTCCCAGTCCTTGTCTTCCAGAACTTCAATGCGATGTGGCGGCAGGGCGTGACCGAGCTGGCCTTCAAGAAAGTCGACAACAGCATCCATCTCCGAGTCCACCACGAACAGGCCGACCACGGTGGTGGCGTCCCAGAGCGGCTGTGCGCCGGGCGGTGGCTCGAGCAGTGGCTGGTCGCCGCTATCTTCCATGAGAACGGCGGCAGCACCAGCCGTCTCTAATAGGTCTTCAAAGCGGGGCGCGTCGGCCTTGCGGGTCTCGATCTTGATTTGCAGCCAGGACATGACGGCCTCCGAAAAAACTGGACGCGCAGTGTAGTCGTCTTGCTGGTGATTTTGTAGCCAGTCAGGGCGACAAAATCACCCTGCTGGCATCAAAATCGATTGGATTAGCTCAGGCCGAGCTTCTTTTCGAGGTGGTGGATGTCTACGCCACCCTTTTGAAACGCCGGATCCTGCAAAATGACATCGCGATGCAAGGTGATATTGCTTTTGATGCCGTCAATGACGATCTCATCGAGCGCGTTTTGCAGACGCCTCAGTGCGACGTCACGCGTTGGGCCGTGCGCAATGAGCTTGCCAATCAGCGAATCATAGTTAGGTGGAACGCTGTAGCCCGAGTACAGATGTGAATCCATACGGATGCCTGGGCCGCCGGGTGCGTGGTAGTAGTTCACTTTGCCTGGGCAGGGCATAAAGGTCTTCGGGTCTTCCGCATTGATGCGGCTTTCCACGGCATGGCCTTGCAGCTTGATCTGGTCTTGCGTCACCGACAGACCAAGGCCAGCCGCCACACGCAGCTGCTCCTTGATAATGTCGATACCGGTGACCATCTCCGTGACCGGATGCTCAACCTGCACGCGCGTGTTCATTTCAATGAAATAAAAACGCTCGTTTTCATAAAGAAACTCGAATGTACCCGCGCCGCGATACTTGATTTGTTCGCAAGCTCGAATGCAGGCGGCATAGACCTCTTCACGCAGCTTTTGCGGGATGTGCGGCGCTGGCGCTTCCTCAACCACTTTTTGGTGACGGCGTTGCAGTGAGCAGTCACGGTCGTAAAGGTGAATCGCTTTGCCTTCGCCATCGCCAATGACTTGAATTTCAACGTGACGCGGGTGTTGCAGGAACTTCTCCATATACACCGTGTCATCGCCAAAGGCCGCACCTGCCTCGGCTTTAGTGACCATCAGCGAGTCGAGCACATCGGCTTCATGATGCACAACGCGCATGCCGCGACCGCCACCTCCGGCAGCGGCTTTAATGATGACGGGCAGGCCAATGTAATTCGCCATTTCAATGGCGTTTTCCGCCGTTACCGCGCCGTCTGAGCCGGGCACCGTGGGTACGCCAGCGGCTTTCATGGCAACGATCGCCGAGACCTTATTGCCCATCAGGCGAATGGACTCAGCGCGCGGGCCGATAAAGGCAAAGCCAGACTTCTCTACGGCTTCAGCGAAATCGGCGTTCTCGGCGAGAAAGCCGTAGCCAGGATGAATAGCCTGAGCGCCGGTGACTTCGGCGGCGGAAATAATGGCCGGGATATTCAAGTAAGACTGCTTGCTGGCTGCCGGACCGATGCACACGGTTTGATCGGCGAGACGTACATGCAGCAAGTCGCGGTCGGCTTTCGAATAAACCGCCACCGTTTTGATGCCGAGCTCTTTACAGGCACGCAAAATACGCAATGCAATCTCGCCACGGTTGGCGATGACCACCTTGTCCAACATAGGGGTGATCTCCGCTTAGACGATAGTGAAGAGCGGCTGATCGAACTCGACCGGCTGGCCGTCCTCGACCAAGATGCTTTCAATGACGCCGGACTTGTCGGCCTGAATTTGATTCATCATCTTCATGGCCTCAATGATGCAAACCGTGTCGCCGGCTTTAACGGTGCTGCCGACATCTGCAAAGCGCGCTGAGCCTGGCGCAGGTGAGCGATAGAACGTGCCAACCATGGGTGAGCGTTGTACAAAGCCCATGGTGCTGGGCTCGCTGGCGGCCACGGCAGTGCCTTTGGTTGCGCTATCACTTTCGACGGGCGCTGGTGTGGCAGCAAAAGTCGCTGGCTGAGAAGCAGGTGCTGGATTAGGTAAACTGTAGTGCAGGGCTTGCTGTGGACGATTACGAGCAATGCGAACGGACTCTTCGCCCTCGGTAATTTCCAACTCATCAATGCCTGATTCTTCGACCAGTTCAATCAGCTTTTTGATCTTGCGAATATCCATGTAAGGCTCCTCAATAAAATTAATGTGCAGTCCGTAGCTCGCGCAGGGCATAGGTAAGGGCTAGCTCGTAGCCCAACGCACCTAGTCCGGTAATCACGCCGACAGCTTTGTCTGAAAGAAAAGAGTGCTGTCTAAACGACTCACGCGCGTGGACGTTCGACAGATGCACTTCAATAAACGGAATTTTTACCCCGAGCAGAGCGTCGCGCAGTGCGACAGACGTGTGAGTAAACGCTGCGGGGTTAATCAGAATGAATCGTGTGCCATCGAGACTCGCCTGATGAATGCGATCAACCAGCGCACCCTCATGGTTGCTTTGAAAGCAGGCCAAGCTGATGCCGGCAGATTCGGCCTGCGTTTGCAGGCGTTTATTGATCGCGT
Organism: Moraxellaceae bacterium UBA2477; assembly: GCA_002342025.1. GTDB lineage: Bacteria > Pseudomonadota > Gammaproteobacteria > Pseudomonadales > Moraxellaceae > Perlucidibaca. The sequence goes on from DDPD01000019.1 coordinate 23,185, forward strand.
CTAGCGTGTCACTGCCGTAAAGGCCGGGCTCGCGCTGACCGAGTAAATTCAAGTTCGGACCATTGACGACCAAAATTGCAGGCATATCGAAATTCCAAGGCTTAAATAATGGCCAAACAATCGGCAATGATTGGCGCTAATTTCGGCGAAACAGCGACTAAACACTGAAAAATGCCGATTCATTCTTGGTCGCCACCTTACCGAATGCGCGTGTTGCTCGCAATGACTGCAGCATGACGATTCCATGAAGTTACGACTAAATTCGTGGATATCCACCCTTCGTCGGAAGTCTCCTGCCAGCCATCGTTTCGCTTACCCTTTCAATACGTGACCGAGTGGACACGCCCCTGCTTAGAGGCCTACTCTCCGGGGAATATAAATAGAGGTAAGCGCACACCGTGGCCAAAACGCCCATGGCTGTTGCAAAGTTCACTCGTGTTCAGACACCAATCGAGGGCCGTTGCATGCGGAGTTCTGTCATTGTTCGTCTGCTTTTAGCTGTTCCGTTGTTATTCATGTCGCCGCTGCTTCTTGCTTCTAGCTCTTGGGATATGACGCCGGGCGTCACCGACATCAGTTCGCAAGTCTTCCATTTGCATCGCACCATTCTCTACGTCTGTATTGCCATTGGCCTGGGCGTTTTCGGCATGATGTTTTGGTCCATCCTGCATCACCGAAAATCCAAGGGCGCAGTGGCCGCGCACTTTCATGAAAGCACGATGGTGGAAATTATTTGGACCGTCATTCCGTTCATTATTTTGATTGGCATGGCCATTCCTGCCACGCGTGTGCTGGTGGCGATGAATGACACCAGTGATTCGAGCATGACGGTTCGTGTCACCGGTTCGCAGTGGAAATGGAACTACGAATACCTCACCTACGATGATGACAAGAGCGTTGGGGTCTCCTTCTACTCCGTGCTTTCAACGCCGCGTGAGCAATACGAGCGTCAGGGCAAGGGCTTTGGTGCAAGCAATTTACCGGACTTTAAGGCGCACCCGAACTATTTGCTGGAAGTGGATAAGCCGCTGGTGATTCCAAGCGGCCAGAAAATCCGTTTCCTGATTACGGCAGACGATGTCATTCATGCATGGTGGGTGCCTGACTTTGCGCTAAAGCGTGATGCGGTACCGGGCTTTGTGAATGAAATTTGGGTGGATGTGCCGGTGGGTAAAGAGGGGATTTATCGCGGCCGTTGCGCTGAGCTCTGCGGCAAAGATCACGCCTTTATGCCCATTGTGGTTGAAGTAAAGACAAAAGCGGACTTCAAGCAGTGGTTGGCAGGTGCCAAGGTCCAGGCCGAGGCGGATGCAAAGGCTGCAGCCGCTTCTGTTGACTATAAGTACCCGTCCTTAGATGTAGCCATGAAGGAGGGTGAGGCTGTGTATGTGGCTCGATGTGCCGCCTGTCACCAAGTCAGTGGCGCGGGATTGCCGCCCATGTTCCCTGCACTTAAGGGCAGCAAAATCGCGGTGGAAAAAGTGCACTTGCAGGATCACATCGACATCATTCTGAATGGCAAAAATGCCATGCCAGGCTGGAAATCTATCTTAACGCCGCGCGAAATGGCTGCGGTCACGACTTATGAACGTAATGCCTGGGGTAATGCCACAGGTGATCTGGTACAGCCTTCGGAGTTTGCTAAATGAGCGCAGAAGCTATGTCACACAGCACGGCCGCAGAAGGCCATGATGATCATGGGCATCACGCGCCATTGAAACCCTTTTTGCTGCGCATGTTTACCACCACCAACCATAAAGACATCGGCACGATGTATTTGGTCTTTGCACTGCTGATGCTGCTTTGCGGTGGCTTAGCGGCGATGGTAATTCGCGCGGAGTTGATGTATCCCGGCATGCAGCTGGTGCAGCCCGACTTCTTTAACCAGATGACGACCGTGCACGGCTTGCTGATGGTCTTTGGCGCCATCATGCCGGCCTTTACCGGCTTCGCAAACTGGATGGTGCCCATGATGATCGGTGCGCCGGATATGGCGCTGCCACGTCTGAATAACTTCTCGTTCTGGTTGCTGCCATTTGCCTTCGCCATCCTGATTGGATCGGTAGTGATGTCGGTCTTGGGTATGGGGTCAGCGCCGAACTTCGGCTGGACCTTCTATGCGCCGCTGTCCACGACCTATGGTCCGGCCAGCACAGACTTCTTCATCTTCTCAGTTCACTTAATGGGCATTTCGTCCATTCTGGGTGCGATTAACGTCGTCGTTACTATCTTCAACTTGCGTGCTCCCGGCATGACCTTGATGAAGATGCCTCTGTTTGTTTGGACCTGGTTGATTACCGCCTTCCTGCTTATTGCCGTGATGCCGGTGCTGGCGGGCGTGGTCACCATGATGCTCACCGATCGTCATTTCGGTACCAGCTTCTTCGATGCCGCTGGTGGCGGTGACCCTGTGATGTTCCAGCATATTTTCTGGTTCTTCGGGCACCCCGAGGTCTACATCATGATCCTGCCTTCTTTCGGGATCGTCTCGGCTATTATTCCGGTCTTCGCACGCAAGCAGCTTTTTGGTTACCCCTCCATGGTGTACGCCACGGCCTCCATCGCGTTGCTGTCATTCGTGGTTTGGGCTCACCACATGTTCACCACCGGGCTACCCTTGGCGGGCTCGCTGTTCTACATGTACATGACCATGCTGATATCAGTGCCAACGGGCGTGAAGGTGTTCAACTGGGTTGCCACCATGTGGCGCGGCTCCATGACCTTTGAAGTGCCGATGCTGTTTGCGCTGGCCTTCGTGGTGTTGTTCACCATTGGCGGCTTCTCGGGCCTGATGCTGGCCATCACGCCAGCAGATTATCAGTACCAAGATACTTACTTTGTGGTGGCGCATTTCCACTATGTGTTAGTCACTGGTTCGCTGTTCGCTATTTTCGCCGGCGCCTACTACTGGCTGCCGAAGTGGTCCGGCCACATGTTCAACACCAAGCTGGCTCAACTGCACTTCTGGAGCTCGTTGCTGTCGGTGAACCTGCTCTTCTTCCCCATGCACTTCGTCGGTCTTGCTGGCATGCCGCGTCGTTACGCTGACTACTCCATGCAGTTCGCTGACTTGAACTTCTGGATCTCGATTGGTGGCTTCTGGTTCGGTGCCAGCCAGCTGTTTTTCTTGGCGGTGTTGTTCACCATCAAGCGTCAGCCAAAAGCGAGTGCTAACCCGTGGGAAGCGCAGGAAGGTCTTGAATGGACATTGCCAAGTCCGGCGCCCTATCACACCTTTACTCAGCCGCCAGAGATTAAGTAATTCATGGATCGCAAACCTAGCCCATCAGCCCAAAGCCGCCAGTTGCGCTGGCTGGCTATTGGTGTGGTCGGCATGTTTGCGTTCGCTGTGTTCGCTATGCCGCCCATTTACCGCGTGTTCTGCGAGCTGACGGGTTTGAATGGGAAGCCGTCACTCGCGAATGCACAGGCAAAGCCGGAAGCAGACTTAGATCGCACGGTGACACTAGAGTTTGTGACCTCCGTGGATGCCGGGCTGCCCTGGACCTTTCGCGGCAATCTCACCTCGGTAGATGTGCATCCAGGTCAAATTCATCGCGTCAGTTTTCAAGTTGAAAACTTGTCTGATAAAGCGGTAATAGGTAGAGCGGTCCCATCCATTTCACCGGCGGCAAGCACGGCGTTTGTGAAGAAAACACAGTGCTTTTGTTTTGAGCAACAAACCTTGGCGGCAGGGCAAGTGGTTGAAATGCCGGTGGTTCTCTATATCGACCCTGCGCTGCCGAAAAACATTAAAACCATCACGCTTGCCTATCGCTTTTATCGCCAGCCCGATATTGAGCAAAAAATCTAACGACTGAGTTCGTTGCTAGAAGGAGTGTTGCATGTCATCGCCACAAGAAACACTGAAGCAGACGGATAAGCCCACCACGTATTACGTACCAGAAAGCAGCCCGTGGCCCATCATGGGTTCTCTTGTGCTTTTTATACTGGTCATTGGTGCGGGTAACACCATCCAAAACCATAGCTTATCGGGTATTGCCGCCAATGATGGGCACTACAATTTTTTGCTGCCCTTGGGTTTAGTCGGTCTATTCGTGCTGATGTACCTGTGGTTCCGCGACACGGTTCGCGAAAGTTTAGGTAATCGCAACTCGGCACAGATGGATGTGTCTTACCGCCAAGGTATGACCTGGTTTATTTTTTCAGAGGTGATGTTTTTCGCCGCCTTCTTTGGTGCTCTTTTCTATGCTCGCGTGCTGAGCGTGCCGTGGCTGGGCGGCGAGGGAAAAGGCAGCATGACGCATGAGCTGCTATGGCCGCAGTTTCAGGCGCTCTGGCCTTTGGTCAAGATGCCCAGCGGCGAGACTACTCAAGCCATGGGCCCTTGGGGGCTGCCGTTTCTGAATACGGTGCTATTGCTGACATCCTCAGTGACTCTGACGATTGCTCATCATGCGCTGCTCGTGGGTGAGCGTCGTCGCCAACTGATCTTCTTATCCATCACCGCAGCGTTGGGCGTACTTTTCTTGGGCTGCCAGGTCCTCGAATATCAACATGCCTATGCAGAAATGGGATTAACGCTGCAGTCCGGTATGTATGGCTCTACCTTTTATATGCTGACAGGCTTTCACGGCCTGCACGTGACCATCGGTACCATCATGTTGATCGTGATGGCGGTGCGTACGGTGAAAGGGCATTTAACGCCAAACAACCACTTCGCTTTCGAGGCGGCTGCTTGGTATTGGCATTTTGTGGATGTGGTCTGGCTGTTCTTGTTCGTCGTGGTTTATTGGTTGTAAGTCTGCGTCACAGTCCGTGTGGATCGATTACACCAAAAGCGCCCAGCACAAACAGCGAAGCGACAATGACAATCGACCACACAACCCGCATTTTTAGCGCCTGTAACATGCGCTGAGGGTCGCCCTCAGCGCCGCGTGACAAAGCTTTCAGCGCCGAAGCAAGCTGCCAAACAACTAGGCCTAACGCGAGCAGAATGACAATTTTAATGGCCAAAATGTGACTCCAGACATGACAAAGTGGAAGCCCAGTATAAGTGGTCTGAGCGAGCTGTCATGGCCGTAAAGACGAACGGTAGATCGTTGGTGTGGATCATTGTTGTGATACTGGGTGCGGCATTGCTGCTATCGCTTTCGGCCTGGCAATGGCAGCGCGCCGCAGAAAAAGAGCGATGGCTTAAAGTGCAGGCGCTTTCGGCGCAGACGGATGTGATGTGGCTGGATGGCCATAAGAGCCGATTTTGGCAGTCTGGCCAACGAGTGAAGCTATCGGGCCGCTTTGAGCCTCAGTGCCGAGTCGCTCTAGATAACCAGCCAGTGCATGGAAAAACGGGCTATCAGCTGCATCAATTATTTCGTTTGGATAACAGTCGGCAGGCAATTTTGGTGAATTTAGGCTGGTTGCCCAGCGATCGCCAGCAAGGGCCTGCCGTACCAGAGGCATTGAAAGAGCGGGCCGTCGTGATGGGCGATATTCAAAAGCCAGGACAATTTTATACGGCGGGAGGCGCAGAAATGCTTAACGGGTTGTGGCGTGTGGGACGTATCGATTTAGCAGAGTGGCAAGCCCGTTGCCAGACTGAGTTACTGCCTTGGGTTGTGCGACTTAGCCCGGAACAGAAGGGTTTGGGTTATCTGCGGGATTGGAGCCCAACAGAAACTCAGAAAATCGGACCGGACAAACACCGAGCCTATGCGTTTCAGTGGTTGGCATTGGCCATTACCTGGTGCTTATGTTGGTGGCATTTAGCTCGACGCTCATCGTCAGTGTCCACATTGAATAAGCAAAAAGGCGCTTCGCGCTGGGTCGTGCTCGCCTTGTTGCTTAGCTTTACCTTGCCGTTTTTTATCGGTCAGCTGGCATACGATCAGCAATGGATCGGCGGCGGTAAAACAAATAAGGGGCAATTATTCACGCCACCAGTGGCTTTACGGGAGAGCTTTCCTGTCACGGATCAGCGGGCTTTGAATGGCCGTTGGTGGTTAAGTTATGTTTTGCCCGAGCAGTGCATGGCGGATTGTGCGCAGTCGATAGCCACGTTGACGCGCTTGCAGGAAACGCTGGGTAAAGAGCGAGGGCGCGTCGGACTGTTATTAATTAAAACAGAGCTCAGTGCGTCCATTGCATTGCCTCCGGCCTCTAGTGAGATTCACTTAGTGACGATGCAGCAAGCATCATTAAAGATGCTGGGTTTGAATCAGTCTGCGCGCTCCCCGTGGATGATCATGGATCCTCAGGGGTGGGTCATGTTGCGATATGAGCCGCCGTTAACAGCGCCAGACGCCTTGATTAGCGCGCAAAACTTACTCGACGACTTAAAGAAACTGTTGAAGGCATCCCGCATTGGCTAACGTAAATCACTCCACACTAATACGAGTGGCTCAATTCGCAATCCTGCTAACGCTCACGGTAATCCTTCTGGGGGCGTGGACGCGTTTACGTGATGCAGGCTTGGGCTGCCCTGACTGGCCCACTTGCTACGGCCACTTCACAGTACCCAGCTCAGCAGAGGCGCTGGCTCGCGCGGACGCCTTGTATCCGGGCCAGAAGGTGGAGCCCGAAAAAGCATGGCCTGAGACGATTCATCGTTACTTTGCCAGTGCAATCGGGCTGCTCATACTGCTGCTTTCAACGTGGATGTTTGCTCAACGTCGTGCGACGACCTTGCCTTGGCGTCATGGCCTGTTTTTGCTGGCGCTAGTGTGTACACAAGGTGCTTTTGGCGCGCTCACAGTGACTGAAAAGCTCTATCCTCCGGTTGTAACCGCCCACTTGCTGTTGGGCTTTAGCACGCTCACAGTCTTGTTCTTACTGTACTTGCGTCTAAGCCAAGCTTTTCAGCGAACGGGGGATGAAGGGATTCGGCGAATACGCATTTGGGTATATCTCGCGATCGCCGTGGTGGTGGGGCAAATTATGTTGGGCGGTTGGACGGCGTCAAATTACGCCGCTACCGTGTGCACGGAGCTGCCGATTTGCCAGTCCGGTTGGTCGGCACTCTTGCAATGGCGTGATGCCTTTAGTCTTACGCATGTAGATGATCTTAATTATGAGTTCGCACCGCACCTAGACGCAGCCTCCAAAGTAACCATTCATGTCACGCATCGCTTAGGTGCTTTCGTTGTGGTTGCCACTGTGCTTATGCTGGTCCTGCAATTGTTAAGACATGCCGCAACCGCTCGCTATCGAATGTTTGCTTGGGTGATTGCGGGTGCGCTGCTCATTCAGGTGGGCTTAGGTGTCGCGAACGTGCTATTCCAGCTTCCCTTATGGAACGCCGTGGCGCATAACGTATGGGCGGCTGTATTCCTTCAAATACTGGTGGCGCTCGCGTTTGCCGTCCACCAAGAAAATAATAAGTTAAGAGGTTGAGATGTCGACATTGCCCGTAGTGAATGCAACGCCCATGTGGCGTGAATATTGGGCATTAACCAAGCCACGTGTAGTGGCCATGTTAATGGTCACAGCATTGGTGGGCATGGTTTTGGCGCCTCATGAACGCTTACCCGTTTGGCAGTACATGGCAGCGATTGTTGGGCTGTGGGCTGGTATGGCCTCTGCGGCGGTCATTAATCAGTGGGTCGATCAGCAAATTGATGCGGTGATGACCCGCACGCAACATCGCCCGTTGGTTCAAGGGCAAATGCAAGGCTCTGCTGCCCTAGCTTGGGCTGGCTTTCTGGCTATCGTATCCATGGTCGTGTTAACGCTTTGGGTGAATCCACTCACTGCATGGCTCACTGCACTGGGTATGGTGGGTTATGCCGGCATTTATACTCGCTATTTGAAGCGTGCAACGCCGCAGAATATTGTCATTGGTGGGCTTTCTGGTGCATTACCGCCATTACTCGGCTGGACTGCCGTTACGGGTGAAATGTCACCTCACGCCTGGTTATTAGTCCTCATTATTTTTGTTTGGACGCCGCCGCATTTTTGGGCATTAGCGATTCACCGGCGCGACGAGTATGCCAAGGCGGGAATTCCGATGTTGCCCGTTACTCATGGGGTTGAGCTCACGAAACAACTGGTTTGGTATTACACCGTGTTGTTAGGCTTAGTGACACTCTTGCCTTATTTGGTCGGTATGAGTGGGATTATTTATCTCGTCGGAGCGTGCCTCTTTGCTTTTCTATTTGCGCGCGAGGCATGGATATTAAAAACGACAGATAAGCCGGGGCAGGCTATGAAAACCTTTGGTTTTTCATTGGTCTATCTCTTAGGTTTGTTTGCAGCATTATTGCTAGACCATGCTTGGTTGAATTGGATGGCTTGACAAAATATGCGCGACTTGCTTGCACTCGACTATCTTTCCGTGTTTAATCAATTCGCCCGTGGGCATCATCACCTCGTAACGCTATGTTTTATCATGCGCCAAAGTTTGATGGCCGCCACACGGCTATCCGATACAGAGTTTTTTGAGGTTGATTATGTCGCAACGTGAGCAAGGCACCGTGAAGTGGTTCAACGATGCCAAGGGTTTTGGTTTCATTCAGCGTCAAGCTGGTGAAGATGTTTTCGTCCACTTCCGCGCCATCCGTGGTGACGGTCACCGCTCCCTGCGGGACGGCCAGAAGGTCGAATTCAGCGTCGTCAAGGGTCAGAAGGGCTTCCAAGCCGAAGACGTTCTGCCGCTGGATTGATGCACCTTTTGTGGTGAGCCTTCGGGCTCACCACAAAACCCAAATAGCGGGCTTACCCGCTTTTTTTATTTTTGCTGCATCGGGAGCCGGGCTCAACCTGTCATTCTCGGCTATTGGTATTGGTAGCGTGTTGGCCCGATGCCCAACCGAGTTCAGTGTGTCGAGTCTTTTTCATGCGTAGCAAACAAGGTCTTGCGCTGCTTTTTTCCTTGATGGGTCTGGGCTATGCCCTAAGCGGCCTCTTCATGTTGGTAGCCCCGAGCCTCTGGCTCAAGTTTTTCCCCCTCGCTTTTTCTCTTCCGATTGATGCAAACAGTGAGTTCGCTGTTCGCTTGTTGGCCGTTGCTGAACTTAGCATGGCGCCGCTGTTTTTCTGGTGCGCACGCAATTTAAAGCGCTGCCGAACCATTCGTTTGACCTTAACGCTGCAGGCTACGGGCGTTGCTGCCGTCGTTTTAGCCTCCTTAGCGTCACAAGACGGTGGTGTTTCTGCACAAATCCCGTCGGTTATTCTGGTGCTGTTGCCTGCACTGATCTTGCTGGCCTTAAGCATTCCTAGCCGCACGATTCGTGTTAAAGGGCCGCGTGAGCAAGGCTCGGTCAAATGGTTCAACGCCAATAAAGGCTTTGGCTTTATTACCCGCGATAACGGCGATGATGTGTTTGTGCACTACCGTGCAATTCGCGGCGAAGGCCACCGTACATTGCGTGAGGGCGAGCGCGTCGAGTTCTTCCTAAAGCGCGGTGATAAGGGCTTGCAAGCTGACGATGTACAGATGATCTGACATGACTATCGATGAGCTCGACATGTCCATAGAAACTCCTGCGGTAGAGGCTGAGGCGCTGCCACAGCCTGAGTTGATCAAAGTACGCTTCAACGAGCTTCCCGTGCCGTCTGCCATTTTGCAGGCAGTGGCCGATCTTGGCTTCGAGTACTGCACGCCCATTCAGGGGCGTGTTTTGCGTTTCACTTTGGCCGGTCACGACGCTATTGGTCGTGCCCAAACGGGTACTGGCAAAACCGCCGCTTTCTTAATTACGGTAATTGCCGATCTGCTGAAGAACCCGCCTTCCGATGAGCGTTGTTTAGGCGAGCCGCGCGCCTTGGTTTTAGCACCAACGCGTGAGCTGGCATTGCAAATTGCCAAAGATGCAGCGGATCTGGGTAAGTACGCCGGTCTCTCCGTCGTCACACTAGTGGGCGGCATGGACTACGAGAAGCAGCGTAAGCAGCTCGCGGCAGCGCCAGTCGATATCATTGTGGCCACGCCAGGACGGCTGATTGATTTTGCTAACAAGCAAGAGATTTATCTCGATCAAGTTGAGCTGCTGGTGATTGATGAAGCCGATCGCATGTTGGACATGGGCTTTATTCCTGATGTGAAGCGCATTGTTCGCCTGACGCCGCCCAAGACCCATCGTCAAACACTGTTGTTCTCCGCCACCTTCACCCCGGACGTGATGAACTTGGCCGGGCAGTGGACCTACCATCCTGTCACGGTAGAGATTGAGCAAGAGCACGCCACTAATGCCTTGGTCGAGCAGAAAGTCTATATCGTGACCACGGAGCAAAAAATTCCTCTGTTGCTCAACCTCATCACGCAGCAAAAACTGGAGCGCGTGATGGTGTTTGCCAATCGCCGCGATCAGACCCGCCGTCTGACGGACATTTTGAAGGCACACAATGTGTCTTGTGCATTGCTCTCTGGCGATGTGCCGCAGGAAAAGCGGGTCAAGACCTTAGAGAATTTCCGCGAAGGTAAGATCAGTATCTTGGTGGCGACTGATGTGGCAGGCCGTGGCATTCATGTGGATGGCGTTAGCCATGTTGTGAACTTCACCTTGCCAGAGCAGCCCGATGACTATGTGCACCGTATCGGTCGAACAGGTCGTGCAGGCACTTTGGGCACCAGCATCAGCTTCGCCTGTGAGGATGATGGCCACCTCATTCCTGAGCTGGAAAAAGCGATTGGTCGCAAGCTGGACTGTGTGCGTCCACCGGAAGAGCTTTTAGCTGAAATCGCTGAAGTGAAGGTGATTCATGGCGCCAGTGGCGCTGAGCCTGCGCCGCGCAAGCCTAGGCCCGGCGGCTCCACGGGCAATGCAGGGCGTCGCCCGCCACCGCGCCGATAAGCTATGTTCTTTGAGTAAAAAAGCCACCTTCGGGTGGCT
>DDPD01000031.1 GCA_002342025.1 Moraxellaceae bacterium UBA2477
AGTGTTTGCGTCTCCAAACCAAGAGCCTCAGTCACGGCACGTTGCGCACTGGGCGCAACCACCGCTACAGAAGCCTGTGCTGACAATAAGTATGTCTCAGCAACACGTTGTAGGTCCGGAATGGTCAAACTGAGCAGACGTTCTCGGAGCTGCTGACGCTGCGCCACCGTGCGGCCGTATAGCTTATTGTGGAAGGCCTGACGCGCCTCGCCTGACGGCGACAGCGGCTTGTCCATGTCGGCAAAAATGCCAAGCAAAGCCTCTTCCAGCTGATCCGGCTGATGCTTGCTACTGTGCAGCCAATCCAGACTGGCATCGAAATCGGCCAGCGTTTCAGCCAGGCGCGGATCACGATAGGAATAGAAACGGAAGGCGCAGGCATTGCCGTCGTAGGCTGCACCACCGCCATATGCCCCACCCTGCTCGCGGATGGCCCGATGCAGGAAGCCGTTGCGCAAAAAGCTGCCCAAGGCCATCAGCGCTGGAGCATCGGCATGGCCCGCCGGCACCGCCGGGTAGACCTTGGCGCAAAACTGCACCTGCGTCTGCGTCAGCCAGGCTTCCTGTACACGGCCTGCAGCCTGCGTCCAGATCATGCTCTGGCTGTTAGCCGCCAGCGGGGCATCCGCCCATAGCGAGGACACGTCGGCCTGCACCGCCGCCAGTGCCTCAGCCTCGCTGATCAGCAGCAGCTGGCGCGGACTTTGCAGCACCAGCGCATGAATGCCGGCGAGCTCAGCCAGCAACGCCTCGGTAGCATCCGCCTGACTCTGCTGCTCGTGCAGCTGCTTAATGAAACGAATACCGGCCAGGCCGCTGTGACGCTGCTGGAACGCCGCCAGCGCACTGCAGCCGCGCGCGGCCGTGGCCATCGCCAGGGCATGGCCCTGACCGGTGATACTGCCTTCCCAACGCGTCTTCATTTGCGCAACCAGATCGCGCACGCGCGCCGATTCATCGAAACGCAATTCAAAGAAGGTGTCTTTCAAGAGCTGCTGGAAAGCGCCCTGGTGATGCACTAGCGCCTTGCCGTTGATAACCAAATGCGCCTGCGCCGACTGCTTGTCGGCCAGTGTGGTGCGGCCGGACAGGCTCATGCGCAGGCCGCCGCTGACCGCCGACTGACGCTGCTGCATGGCGCGATAATCCTGAGAACCCACACCCAGCTCAGAGAACAGTGAGGTGTACAGCGGCAGCAGCTGGGTCTGGCGCGCATTCAGGTTGGGCAAGTCCAAAATCAGTTGCTGATACAACAGGCCATTAGTGCCCTGGGCATAACGTGTCACTGGCAACGCTGCCGGCTGCCCGGCAAAGAGAGCCTCGTGATCGCCGGCGAGCGACTTCACCTTCGCCGGCACATCGGCCAGCGTCACTTTCGGCAGAATCGCGGCGTCATTTTCCTGGAGCTGGCGTGCGGCCAGCGCCTCGGCCTGCGTCTTCAGCTGCGCCAGTTCAGCGGCACTGAGGCGGCTGTGGATTTTCGCGAGATTGCTCGCTTCCAGCGCATCGCGGCGGGCTGCCAGCTCGGCATCCGGGCGCAAGGTCAAGCGCACACGATGCGGATTGTCGAGCAACAAGCGACGCACGAGGCTGGGCACAAAATCTGGGTTCTGAATAGCGAGTCGCAGATGTGCCAGCTCGGCCTCGATATCCCAGACGGAGAGCGGGTCGGCGTCCTGCAAATACGGCGTGAGGCCGTTGAGCAGCAGCTGCAAACCATAAGGATAGCTGTCGCCGCCGATTTCGCGTTGGCTCAGCTCGAACTGATGCAGCACGGCCTCGACTTCGCTCAGCGGCACGCCCTGTTCGGCGACCTGCGTCAATGTATCCAAAATCAGCTGCTCAACCGCCTCCGCATGCTCCGGCTGCGAACCCTCGATACCGGCCGCAAAAGCCATCTCACGATTATTGTCATCGAGCCCACTCAGGGCCGATGGCGCCTCGCCCAGCTCGGTGGTTTCCAGCACCTGCCGCAGCGGTGATGCCGAGTTTTCCAACAGCACGCCGCTGAGCAGATGCGCCTCAAAGCGAGCACGCGCATCGGCTGCCGGGCCGAGTAGCCAGGCCAGTACATGATGCGTCTGCGGGCCATCTTCCGATTCTGGCGCGTAGGCTTCTTCCACCCGCAATGGCGCGACATACCGTTTTTCGTCACGGCCCGTCACGGGCTCGGCCACATCATTAAACCGCGACAGCGCCAAATCCACGAAGCGCGTTTGCAGGTCCTGCGGCATTGCATCGCCAAAGGTCATAAAGACTGCGTTCGACGGGTGATAGTGCTTACGGTGAAACGCCTTTAGCGCCTCATGTGTGAGATCCGGAATATGCGCCGGATCCCCACCGGAATTGTGATGATAGGTCGTGGTCGGAAACAGATACTTATTCAAAGACTCGTTCAGAATGCTGTGCGCCGAGCTCAGCGCACCTTTCATTTCATTGAACACCACGCCCTTGTAGACCAAGGCCTCGCCGTTCGGCGTGGGTTCAATACGAATCCCTTCTTGGGCGAAATCCAGCGGATGAATATGCGGAAAAAATACCGCGTCCAAATACACCTGCAGGAGGTTGTCGAAGTCTTGGCGGTTCTGGCTGGCAAACGGATAGGCCGTCCAGTCACTGGCCGTGAAGGCATTCATAAAGGTATTGAGCGAGCGCCGAATCATCAGGAAGAACGGATCGCGCACCGGAAAGCGCTCAGAGCCACAAAGCACCGTGTGCTCCAAAATGTGTGCCACACCAGTGGAGTCTTCGGGCATGGTCTTGAACGCTACCAAAAAGACATTCTCAGGATTATCGGTCGCCAGATGCAGATGGCGTGCGCCGGTGGCGCGGTGGCGATACTCACAGAGCGTGGCCTGAAGAGCTGGCAAGGCAACCGTACGAATCGATTCAAAATGGGGATGGGCCGGAAACAGCGCAGACAAGACATTCTCCTCAAAGGGTCGCGCTAACATACCGCACGCGAATGTCCCGATTATGGGGACGACCGCGCACTTTTCCAAACCCGACAAACTGCTCATCGGCTAGACAAGTGGTAATGACATGCTACAGTCGCGCACTTGTCCAAGTGGGCTGCGTAATATTGTCAGTGGGAAGTCGTTGTTATGGCACGAAATATGAAACTTGAAGTCTTGCAAACTGCACGTCAGCAAGCCAAGACTTATGACGAATGGCGCGAAATTTCACTCGAACTCGATGCGCATTCCGGTTTGGATTTATGGAAAATCGAAACCGCCTCTGACCACTATCACCACGAACTCCTGCGCGAGCGCCTACTCACGCTTCGCCAGTGGCAGCATTCGCATAATCACAAATTACTGATCCGATCCCTGCGCGAAGGCCTGCATCACGACCTCGGCAACATGGGTAACGCCAAACTCTATGGCCGCGCGCATGTGGGCACCAAGCGTCTGATTGAAGACTATGTTGACCAGGTCTGCGCCAGCCTCGATTACCTCTGCGATGCCACCATCGAACATCTCACCAACGACGAAAAGCTCGCGCTCTTCGAAGACATTCTGCGTAGTTTCGGCCAGCCCGCCCTTCAGCTTTCCGGTGGCGCCACGCTGGGCATGTTTCACATTGGCGTGTGCAAGGCGCTTGACGAACAAGGCCTGCTGCCTAGCGTCATCTCCGGTTCCAGTGCTGGCTCCTTAGTCGCCTCCATGATCGGCACGCATAATCGCGATGAAATGGATGCCTATTACGACGGCGACGCGCTCTATAAGCACGCGTGGAGCTGGAACAAAATTACGGATGGCCTGCGCGGCAAAGGCTTTGCTAATCAGAAACAACTCGAGACTTTTATCCGCCAAAACGTCGGCGAAATGTCTTTCCAAGAAGCGTTTGAGAAAACCGGTCGCCACATCAACGTGAGCATTTCGCCCACGGGCAACAATCAAAAGTCGCGCCTGATGAACGAGCTGACCTCGCCGTATTTGCTGGTCTGGAGCGCGGTGTTAGCCTCCTGCGCGGTTCCGCTGTTGTTCCCGCCGGTCACTCTGACCACGAAAACCGCCGATGGCGATCACGCCCCCTACATGCCCTTAGAGCGCTGGGTGGATGGCTCCATGCGCAGCGACATGCCACGCCGTCGCCTCATGCGTCTCTATAACGTGAATTACTTCATTGCCAGCCAGGTCAATCCGCACATTGTGCCGCTGCTGGAAAGTGAGCGTAAGAAACGCCAAAACGAGAAGATCAGCTCCCTGCCCCGTCGCATTTTAAAAACGCAGGCCAAACTTCTCAGCATGGGTTCGCTACAAGTCGTGCATGACAGCGTGAGCAACGAAGCCCTGCGCCAGATGCTCAGTCATGTCTACACCATGATCTCGCAGAGCTACCACGGCGATGCCACCATCGCACCGCCTAGCTACGGCATGAAGCACTACCAACACATGCTGCAAAACCCCACGAAAGAATCGGTCATTTGGTTCCGCCAACAGGGTGAACGTGCCACGTGGCCAAAGATTGACCAGATTCGGGTGCAGACCAAAATCAGCATGACGCTACAAAAATGTGTGGCGCGCTTATTGCAGCGCAAAGCCCACAACTGGCACGAAGCCGAGGTTCGCGCGCTTTTACAAGAACCTACGCATCGCCTCGGCTGATCGATTCTTCGCTACTCTCAAACGCCGAGCTTGCTCGGCGTTTTCACAACTACAACAAATCCTACCGTTCATGCTCGTTACACAACCACTTATCAGATTAAACAATCGTCTGATTTAACCGACGGCCTGTTTGTGGTCTAACTTAGTGCTGTTGTGCAGGGCATTACAGCACCTTGCTGTCTGCCTCGCCTAACGATGTCTTTAAGACAATTATAAAAATGGCTTGAACGAGGATGCACCCATGAAGAAATCTACTACGGCACAATCCAGACCGAACTGGAGACGCTCATTGCTGAGCCTCGCCGTTGGCGCAGCACTGTTTACCCCGATGGCGGCGATGGCCGTGGAGTTCGAGCTGAAAGATGGTGAAGTGACGGGTTCGTTGGATACCACGGTGAGTTATGGGGCATTGTGGAGCGTTACGGGGAAAGATAAGCGCTTAATTTCTCGGCAAAAGGGTGGGGATAGAAATAGCGGCAACTACGATAATGGTGATGTGAACTATGAGCGCGGTGATTTAGTTTCGTCGATCTTCCGTGTGTCCAATGACTTGGATCTGAATTACAAAAATTTTGGTGCGTTTTTTCGCGTCAGCTCTTTCTATGATCACGCCATTCAAAACAAAGACTTTAATCCGCTGCAAGCTGACCAACGCGTTATTCGTAATCGTTTAGGTCACGACTACGAGATTTATGACGCTTATGTACGCGGCAAATTCAATATCCTTGATAAAAATGTCAACGTACGTGTTGGTAAGCAAGTGATTAGTTTGGGCGAAAGCACATTCATTCCAAATGGTTTGAATGCATTAAACCCAGTGGATGTAGCTAAACTGAGAACACCTGGTGCAGAATTAAAAGAAGCGTTCCTGCCAACTCAAATGTTACAAGTTGCGTTCGATATTACAGACAACATGAGTGTTGAACTGATTAAT
Organism: Moraxellaceae bacterium UBA2477; assembly: GCA_002342025.1. Taxonomy (GTDB): domain Bacteria; phylum Pseudomonadota; class Gammaproteobacteria; order Pseudomonadales; family Moraxellaceae; genus Perlucidibaca. The sequence goes on from DDPD01000031.1 coordinate 5,545, forward strand.
AAGTTCCAGTTCAGAGAGACTCGTTTAGAACCTAACGGCTCCTTCTTCAGCACTAATGACTTTTTATCACCAGGCGGCTCAAAGGTTCTTATTGGTGCTGGCGCCTCACCAGAACAACCAGGCATGACGAACCCGGTTATCCGTCGTGGCGCAGACAAAAAAGCCAAAGATACAGGGCAGTATGCTGTGGTTCTCAGGCTATTGGCTCCCTCGCTGAACAACACCGAATTTGGTTTGTATGCGATGAACTATCACAACACAACGCCAAACGTTGGCGGAAAAACTACGTCAACCCCGACAGCGAACCCTGGTGCCAACGCCGCAGGATCTACTTATTATGCCAAGTATGTCGAAGATGTAAGCCTATATGGTCTTAGCTTTAATACCTTAGCCCCATTGGGTATTGCTCTTCAGGGCGAATATTCCTACCGACCCAACCAACCTCTCAATTTAGTGGCTAACAACACGCTAGCAGAGCTGTTGTCGCTGGGTACGCAACCCTTAAATACTGGTGTTGGTGCATTGGGTGCTGGCCAAGAAGTAGATGGCTTCAAAGAAGTGAAGATGCATCAATTTCAAATGACGGCAACGCAAACGCTAGGTCGTTATTTTGGCGCCGACCAAATCATTGGTGTGGGTGAAATTGGTTATACCTACTTAGATCTGCCCAATGGGATCGACTTCAATGGCACTGGCGTAGACTTTACAACCAGCCCCGCTGGTCCAACCGGCGTGAAGTCAAATCTGGGCATTGCCACTAAAAACTCCTACGGTTACCGCGCAGCCGTTCGAGCCACCTATAACAATGCTATTGCTGGATTTAACATTACACCTCGTGTTGCGTTTCAGCATGACTTACGTGGTACTAGCCCAACATTCAGTCAAAACACACAAGCTGTGACCATCGGCATTACTGCCGATTACCAAAGCAATCTGTCCGCTGACCTGTCCTACACCAACTTTTTTGCGGGCGAAACCGTTGGTGTCACTACCGCAGGTGGCTTCCGATCAACCAACCAAGCCCTTGGCGACCGCGACTTCATTGCCGCTACCGTCAGCTATGCCTTCTAATCCATTGGCCTAAAAGAGAGACCTACTTATGAAAGCCTTATCGAAAACCTTAATTGGCCTAGCGGTTGCCGCCGCGCTGTCTGGGCAGGCCATGGCCGATGCCTCGCAGCTCGGCAAAACCCTCTCGCCTATGGGTGCTGAAGTGGCTGGTAATGCCGATGGCAGCATTCCGGCTTGGACCGGTGGTATTAAAAGCCCAGGCGCTGGCTACAAGGCCGGCGGTCATTACCCAGACCCCTATGCCGCTGACAAGCCCACGCTGACCATTACTGGCGCGAATGCCGATCAGTACAAGAACCGCCTCAGCGCGGGTCAGTTGGCTATGCTGAAAAAGTATCCTTCGTGGAAACTGAACGTGTATCCAACACGTCGCTCAGCATCCTTCCCACAAGCGCACAACAACGAAACGATTGCGAATGCCAGCAAGGCCAAATTAGCACCAGGTGGTAATGGTGTGCTGAATACCGATGGTGGCGTTCCGTTTGCCATTCCCGAAAATGGCTTGGAAGCTATTTGGAACCACTTGCTGCGCTACCGTGGCGACACCTATGCCACACAGTGGAGCCAAGCGGCTGTGACGCGTGACGGTTCCTACACGCCCGTTCGCTTTGAGTATGAGTATGACTTCGGTTACGGCAACTTGAAAAAATCTAAAGCCGAACGTGCTGGTGGCGGTGAGATGAAAATCTTCAACTTCTTACAAGAAGTGACTGCCCCTGCTCGTCTGGCCGGTCAGATTTTGCTCGTGCATGAGTTTGTTGACCAAGTCAGCACGCCGCGCCGCGCCTGGACCTACAACCCAGGTCAGCGTCGCGTTCGCTTGGCGCCAAACGTTGCCTACGATAACCCCGGTACCGCTGCCGATGGCCTGCGTACCAACGATGACTTCCTGATGTTCAACGG
>DDPD01000034.1 GCA_002342025.1 Moraxellaceae bacterium UBA2477
AACTAGCTTGAAAAGCGCCGCAGGTCAAGCTGCCTGGCAGCCTCCGCCACCGTGGTTTGACCACGGAGCAGCTCCATGACCAGAGCGGTCTTGCGCTTGGCGGTTCAGCGCTTGATATCGGGTTCGTTCACAGCATTCATCTCCTTCAATGAGGCGACTATATGCTGTGCAGGTTTTCAGTGGGTCATTACATGTCCGGGATGAGTTGACCACTACATTAAGCAGTTGATATCTGATACAATTCAATAAATTAAGGGAGGGAGGGAGCGTGAAAAAGAGACGCCCTACCAAAGTTATTGATCAGTTAGATCGAGAGATAGTACTGACCTCAGCAGCTCGTCTTTTCAAAGCTCATGGATATGAGCGTACAACTGTGAAAGAGATTGCAGAGGCTTGCAATATGCTTCCCGGCAGTTTGCATTATCGCTATCAGACGAAGGAAGCCATTCTAGTTGATCTGATGCGCTTGGGCTTAGAGCGGGCTGCTCTGGCAGTAATTGAGGCGTGTGTCGGGGTGATTGATCCTGTCGAACAATTGCACAAAGGTATCAATGCCCATTTGAAAGTGTTGGTTACTGGCTCCGATATGGTCTATGTATTGCTTTTTGAATGGCGAGCACTTCAAGGCGATGCTCGTAAGGAAATGATTGAGTTACGTGATCGTTACGAGGCCCTTTGGGCTGCAATTTTAACGCCGCTTGCACAGAAGGGTGTCATTCGCAAAGAAGTTGACTTAGATTTATTGCGCCTGATTGGTCTTGGCGCATTGAATTGGGTTGCTACTTGGTTTAGTGACGAAGGGCGTTATACATTAGAAGATATCGGTGACTTTGTTTGGAACGTGATAAAGCGAGCTGTTGTGGTGCCCAGCGAGATTGATATGAAATCTCCCCCCCCCCTTATATATTAATTTTTCATCTTCAGCATTCGCATCAGTATGTCCGCTCGATGCCACTGCAGTGATCGCGATCCGCAAGAATGCGCAAACTTGGGAGGGAGCGCGCTGGAATCTAAGTCCGAGACGAGAACCAGCGTTTAATCCTGCATCTGGGCAAGACGATCCGGAGGAAATGGCGCAGTCAACACGGAAGCTTGGTGGCAACCAAGACCTCTAATACTGGCCATGCCACACAAGATACGTGTGCCCTGAGCGGCCAGACGCAGGGTCTGAAAGATGCCCTTGCCAGCCTAATAATATTAGGCATTCAGCGTGTGTAGATAAAACGTCCTATCGAGACAGACGTTTCATTCAGAAAAATACCAACAGAGACAACAATAAAGCGCTTACCTTCACGAACTATCCTGGGCACAGCCCGGATAGTTCCGGCAAAAGCTGGTCTTAAGTAATCAAAAGTCATACTACTGCATGACGGCTCCTGCTCAAGATCTACCGATTCCAGCACATGCAAAGCGGCAACAATTTCACCAAAACTGGCGAGGATGCCGCCATGAAAAGTGCGCAGCAGCGGATTACCAATATGCTGTTCACGGAAATGCAGCTGGTAGCATACAGAGCCCTCATCAGAGCGACTGATCGCCAAGCCAAGAAAGTGTGCATAGGGCGTATCATCAAGTAATTGCTTCTGCAGATCATTGAGACCAGCATGGTAAACCGGTAGCAGCTGAGATTCGGGCAGACTCATTTCACTGAAGCCCTGCTCTTATGGCCGAATCGAACGCCGGACCGAGTGTCCCCACAGCGAAGGATCCGGACACCGAAGCCAACAATGCAGAGTCTGAACAGGCAATCGCTTGCCCCCTCACATAGGCGATATCTCCCCTGACTGCGTAACACTCGACTTCGCCGCGCACGCCTTCACCTACGGAAGCCTCTTTAATGAAATCAACCCGCAAATCAATCGTTGCAATCGGTCGCATGTCACCTAAACGGGAAAAAATGGCAAGACCACAATTGGTGTCCAGCAAGGTGGCGATGACACCGCGATGCAGACAACCGCTGCGGTTAGACAACTCAACGCTATAGGGCATGCTCATCACAGCTCGGCCCTTGCCAATCTCCTCAACCTCAATCCCAAAAGCATTGAATAGCGGGTGTGAGGAGCCAAAGAATGTTTTAGCCATGGTCAAGTAGCTCATCGTCTCGGATTGCGCTGTCGTCATTGCTCTTCTCTTTTGGTATCTAACGAAATATCCAGACTACAGCTTACTTATTACCTGATGCACATACTGCGTTTCCTGCAACTTAATACGAGTAATGGCGGCCTCAATTTCACAAATGGGAAATACATCCGTTTCTGACGCTATCTTCAGCAGAGCCGCAAGCTCAGACCAAGCCATTGCTGAGCATTGCATCAGCTCCACCAATTTCGCCATACGCACTACAGGTAACATCTCGCCGGCTTCTAGCAGAAAATCAGCATACATAGCTCTGAAGCCGGCACCGCCAGTACCACGCTTTTCAATCACCTGATATGCAAAGCGCAACAACCAACGCCAATTCTCCTGCTCTCGCCAGCGAGGCAATAATTCGATCCAAGTATCCAGTGCCGAAAGACCGCTATTGCGATTACCCTCGGCGAGCACTCGGGCGTTCTCGATGATGGCTGCCCTCACCTGCTCTGCACTGACCTCTACCTTCAACGAACGAGGAGCAAACAAGTTTCCATAATGAACGAATGGTGGTGACGTTGAAAAACGTGCATCGCCAAGACTGACTCCCGGAACAGATATCAAACCGGGGCGCTCAGTATCACTGACTAGAACCTCGTCGCGAGCCTCATCCAATTGCCAAGCAACGATAGCATGGCCCGGAAAATGGGTGCTGCTGTTGAAATAAGGCAAGTGGTAAATATCAGTGAGCAGAAGCGCAGGCACGCCATCACGCAAAGCCTCATTCATGTCCGCTGTGGCTTCTTGCTTGTTCGGATAGCTCGACCAAGAAAACGGCACACCCAGAGCACGGAAGACATTTTCCTCAAAACCCATTGAGCGCACATGGACAATGAAGGGCGTGGCCGAGTCAGGCACCTCCACATAGGTAATTCCCAGCCCGGCACCCAGCCCAAAGCAGAAGGCCTCCGTTAGATTAAGGCCATGAAACTCCAACAAGTCACGAATTGCCGAGCTGCCACAATGCTGACCCGGCCTGTGGCAGTGATTTATCTGGGAGACATTACTGGTCACACCCAATACTTCCCCTAGTTCGACAATATGCATCAGGCCGCCTGCAGATGCGCAGTCTCGTACACGGCAGCCGACGCCTTCATTGGATCACCGTGGCGGGCATATTCCTCCAGCCAAGCAGCCACCTTCTCTGGCATGCCGGAGTCCCAAGGATGAAAGCCGGGTCTGAACCAGGCTATAAACTCTGGCAGCATACGAGTAAGAATGCCATGCCGACCGTATAGGCGATTCAATCCACGCAAAATCACCCCAGGTTGACGAGTTACGCCATCCAATTTGAGCATATTCCAGAATACTGGCGCGACCACCAAATGAACCATCAAGGTCGCGACCACCAAAGCTGACGCTCGGGCAACATAGCCACCGCCTGCCGCTGTTTGATAAAGATCGTAAGCAACCGCCTTGTGCTCAACTTCTTCTACGCCATGCCAGAGAAACAGCGCTCGCATCACCGGGTCTGCCTCCCGAAACATATCGGTCTCCTCCTTAAGCATTGCTTCGCCTAGAGTTGCGGTGAAGTGCTCAAACGCGGCAGTCATCGCCAGCTGATATTTCTTCGGCAGATAGTTTTGCGTGACACGAATAAGGCGTCGCAAATTGCTCGTGACCTCCTGCACATCTACGCCTTGCTCGGCCATGACCTGATTGAAACGGTCATGGACGATACCGTGCTGACCTTCCTGCCGGATAAAATGGCGGATATCCTCGCGCAGGCGCCCATCACCAGCCTGATCCTGAAAGTTGCGCACTGACTGAATAAAAAATCGCTCTCCCTCTGGAAAATGTACTGACAGCGCATCAAAAAAACGGGTCAGAACAGGGTCTCCACCGTTCCAGTGACGGGGCACGTTAGTAACATCGAAAACAACCTTTCGAGGCTGAATTGTTATTTCGCTCATGAGACTCTCCATAGGAAAGTTGAGGCAAGGGCAGAGTCCCAAGCCATTCGGATCGAGAAAATTATATTGGGCGACCAACCAAATGTCAACTTTTCCATTATAGCGAGAGTCAACTGCCACTTCGGTCATACCGTGACTTCCCATGTGCCCTTCTTCTTGGGGCCGTTATGACGCAGCTTACCAATAGCGCGTAGCCACGCTACCTGCCCCCGGCGTTGCGCCGGGGGGAATATTTCAGAGCAGTAACTTCAGCACTAGGATCACTCAATGCGTCAGCGCTGACGTTCTTGCGTTACGCTAATGCCAACCGTGCCCTGCAACACCCAGAATGTGGCGCTCAGCCGCCGCAGGTCTCGGCATCCTCAAGTATCATCGCGGCGCCCTTCTCCCCAATCATGGTCGCTGGCTGATTGGTGTTGCCGCCGACCAGCGTCGGCATGATGGAGGCATCGACCACCCGCAGACATTGCAGTCCATATACACGCAGGCGCGAATCGACCACCGCCATCGAATCGACGCCCATCTTGCAGGTGCCGACAGGGTGATATGCCGACTCACCGCTGCGCCGCACCCATGCAGCCAGGTCGTCGTCATTCTGCAGCGCTGGCCCGGGCGACATCTCGACCTCGTGGTGCGGGGCGAAGGCCGGCTGCGCCAGTATCCTTCGCACCAGATGCACCCCGCGAACCAGTTGCTCGACGTCGGCGGGCTCAGCCATGTAATTGGGGTCGATCAGCGGCACCGCGAACGGGTCGGCACTGTGCAAACCAATCCGGCCGCGCGACAATGGCCTGAGCCCGTAGATCATGACTATGTAGCCATAACCGCTCATTGCGATCTTCATGTCCCGCCCATGATCGCCGTACAGCATTGGCCCAAAGTGCAGTTGCAGGTCGGGTATCGGCTCCTCTGGCCGAGAGCGGATGAACCCGCCGGCCTCAGCGCCGTTGCTCGACAACACGCCGCCCCGACCGCTCAGGTATTGCAGCAGAGCCCCCAGACCCTTGAGCCAGTAGCTCGGATGCATCGAGATGCTCTGACGGCTGCGCGCTCTGACGCGCATGAACACGTCGATATGATCCTGGAGATTCTGCCCAACCCCCTCCAACGCATGACGCAATTCGATGCCGTGCCGGGACAGCTCCTCACGCGGACCAATGCCGGATAGCATCAGCAGTTGCGGCGAGTTGAACGCCCCGCCGCAAAGCACAACCTCGCGCCCGGCACGGACCTGCACCAGCCCCTTCGCGCTGCGGTACTCGACACCGATAGCGCGGGTGCCATCGAACAACACACGGGTAACGTGCGCGCCACTGCGGACCGTCAGGTTGGAACGCCCTGCGGCAGGTTCGAGATAGGCGCGCGCATTACTGCAGCGCGCGCCGTCCTTTTGATAAGCGTAGTAGAAGCCCGCGCCTTCCTGCTCACTTCCGTTAAAATCCAAATTGCGCCGGTGCCCCGCCTGCATCGCCGCCTCGACGAACGCCGTACTCAGCGGATTGGTATAGCGACGCTCGGCCACATTGAGCGGGCCACCCTGGCCATGAAACTCTGCCTCACCCGGCGTCAACTTCGGCTCGAAATGTTCGGATCTGCGGAAGTACGGCAACACATCTGCGTACGACCAACCCTCGCAACCCAGCCGCGCCCATTCGTCGTAGTCCCAGGCATGCCCACGAATATAGACCTGCGCGTTCATGCCACTGGAGCCGCCAAGCATCTTGCCCCGCGGCTGGAACAGCGAACGGTCATGCATGTGACGTTGCGGCTCGGTATTGAACTGCCAGTTGAAACGACGGCTGAACATCAGCTGCAGGAAACCCAGCGGCATGTTCACGAAAGGGTTACGGCGGCTCTCCGGACCGGCCTCGAGCAGCAGCACTGAATAGTGACCGCTCTCGGACAGGCGGTTGGCCACCGCACACCCCGCCGAGCCCGCGCCGACCACCACATAATCGAAGTGTTCGGACTCCACTCCGCTCGGACGACTCATTGACTTTTTGCCGTCAGCTTGACCATCAGCCTGGAATAGCCCCGCACGAAGTTGGACTGCACACGTTCCGGCTCACCAACAACTTCGATGATATCAAAACGCTTAAGCAGTTCTTCCCAGAGAATGCGCAGTTGCAATTCGGCCAGACGGTTGCCCATGCAACGGTGAACGCCGTAACCAAAAGAAATATGGTTACGGGCCTCCTTGCGATCAATAATGAGCTGATCCGCATTTTCGAACTTGCGTTCGTCCCGATTGCCCGAGGCGTACCACATCACCACGCGATCACCCTTCTTGATGGTCTGACCACGCAGCTCCACATCCTGCGTAGCGACCCGGCGCATATTCGCCAGCGGGGTTTGCCAGCGGATGATTTCCGAGACCATATTCGGAATCAGCTCCGGGTTCGCCTTGAGTTTGGCGACTTCTTCAGGGAACTGGTTCAGAGCCAGTACACCGCCGCTCATGGAGTTGCGCGTAGTGTCATTGCCACCAACGATAAGCAGCGCCAGATTCCCGATAAACTCCATCGGACGATTGATCAAGTCCTTTGTATCTTCGTTGCTCTGCAACATACTGATCAAATCGAAACCGGGCTCTTCGCCGGCTGCACGACGTGCTTCCTTGTCGCGCCATAGCTTGGAGAAAGCCCTCGCCATGTCTGCGGCGTCGTCGAACATGCTGTCTTCATCTGTAAACTCACCGCCGGTCGCTGATGCTGCGCCGGACAATCGATCCGACCAGTCAACCAGCTTGTGACGCTCCTCATAAGGGAAATCCAGCAGCGTCGCCAGCATGCGCCCCGTCAGTTCCTTCGACACGGCCGGCACCCAGTTAAAGGGTACGCCCAGAGGCAGGCTGTCGAGCACTTCCCCGGCGCGCTCGCGGATCAGCCCTTCCATTTCCTTCAGGTTCTTGGGCGCCACCACACCCTGAACCGCCTGGCGCTGCACGTCATGCTTGGGCGGGTCCATGGCGATGAACATTTCTACCGATAGTCCTTCCGGGGGGTCACCCAAAATGATTTGCGGCTCGGACGAAAACAACTCGTGACTCTTGTCCACGAACAGAATGTCTTCATAGCGCGTTATCGACCAGAACGGCCCGAATGGACTTTTCTTCTGGTAGTGCACCGGCGCCTCATCACGTAGCCGCTTGAAATAGGCGCGCCACTGGTCTTGACGGTACAAAAATGGGTTGCTTACGTCGATGTCTTCAAGCGCCAGTGTGTTGACATCGGGCACAGGCGTTTCGACAAAATTGAGCAGGGGGCGCTGCCTGCCGATGATCTTCTTTTTTGCCTTCATCACCATCTTCAGTGCCTGGATTTGCAAGTGCATTGGCACTACTTTGGATGTGGCATTGATCACTTTAGTCTGGACGGCATCAATTGCGCTTGATTTCGTTGACATGGCGTTCTCCAATACTTACATCTGGAATTCGGGTAGATGAACGGTGAGGCCGTCCATTGCATCTGTGGTCTTGACCTGACAGCCCAGTCGCGAGGTTTTCACCCGCTCCGGGGTCATGGACAGCATCTGCTCTTCAGCGTCGCCGATCGATCCGGTCTTGCCGAACCACTCATCCGCAATGATCATGTGGCAGGTGCCGCAGGCGCACTCCCCGCCACAATCCCCGTCGACGCCTGGAATGGCGTTATCGGCGGCAATCTGCATCAACGTGGTGCCAACCTCGAATTCTGTGACATGTTCGGTGTTGTCATGCTCAATAAAGGTGATCTTGCCCAATGTCTCTCTCCTGCGAGTAACTTATGCTTGGATAGTGATTCCACGCCGGCATGACAGCGAGGTCATTTCTTGACATGCGCAGGTCACTTAAAGACAATATCTCCCCCTATGCAATGGGCCGCGCCAATGACACAACAGGCAGATGGTTGGCAAAATCTGGCAGCCAATATTCCGTCGAACTATTCGCGGCTTATCGCCCGTGAGCTGGACATGACGACTAGGCAATTGCCCGTTTTACTGCGAGGCACCGGCCTTGACGTCGTGCAGTTCCTGAGCGAGGACAGCATGATCACGCCGGCTCAACAGGTACGGATTCTGAGCAACGCGCTATTGCTGTCAGGCCAGCCGGCATTCGGATTGCGGCTGGGCAAGCGACTGACCCCGGCAACCCACGGTGCGATGGGCTTTGCCGCTTCCAGCAGCCCGGACCTGCTCAGCGCACTACGGGCGATACAAACCTTCCTGCCCACCCGCGCCAGCGTTATCCAGTTGCATTTACGGCAGGTTGAAGAGCACCTGGAATGCAGGCTGGATTTCCAGGTACCGCTAGACGCCGACCTCCAGCGCTGCCTGGCTGACACGATGATCAAGGTACTGCTCGAATTCGGCGAATTCATTGTCGGCCGCCCTCTGTATGAGGCTGAAATTTGCTTTACCTATCCGGCGCCAGAATACCACGCGATCTATTCCGAGTATTTGTCCGGGCGGATTCGCTTTGGTTGTAATCAGTTGACGCTTAAACTGCCGATGACGTTGTGCCAGGAACCGAACGCCTCCGCCAATCATGAAAACTATCGTCTGGCCCTGCAGCAGTGCGAAGCCATGCTTGCGCAACTTCAAACCCAGAAACCGAGCTACCAGACCCAGCTCAAGAAGATGATGTTGTCCCGCCCCCCCGGCACGCTCAGTGAAGAAGAAGCTGCGGCCTCCCTGTTCATGAACAAACGCACCCTAGCCCGCAAGCTGAAACAGGAGCACAGCAGTTTTCGTCAAATTCGTGACGACATCCTGTCCCAGCAGGCGGCGAGCTACCTGTGCGACAGCAAACTGTCAATCGAGGCCATCGCCGCATTAATGAACTATCACGACAGCGCCAATTTCAGGCGTGCCTTCAAACGCTGGTTCGGCCATCCGCCCGAGCAGTACAGGCAGCGCTTCAGTTTACGAGACACCCTGCCATCTAGCCCCTGAGAATGCTCTGAGCCCCCCGCAGCCTGTCCGGTAGAAACACTTTGCCATCTGACATGCTTTGAATTATTATTTGGCCAACCAACCAAGTGCGCTTGGTTGGGCTCAAAACACAATAGAGGCCCCCATGACACCCAGTTACGCCCTATCCACAAGCTCGCCAGAGCAAAAGGATTGGTCGACTTCGCCATCGACATCGAGACTTTTTGTCGGCGCCAAAGGTCTGTCACTCCGAGCCAGCCAATACGGCGACTTCACTAGCCCCATCGTGCTACTGCTTCACGGTGGAGGTCAGACGCGTCATGCCTGGGCCGATACGGCTCGCACTCTCGCCGGAGCGGCCTACTGTGCCATCACTCTGGATGCGCGCGGGCACGGCGAAAGCGATTGGTGTGCACAAGGTGACTACAGCACCGAAAGCCTGGTCGCAGACCTCAACGCTGTGATTCACTCACTACCGACTGCGCCAATCATTGTCGGCGCTTCCATGGGAGGCCTTACCAGCATGCTGGCGCTTGGCGAAAATGCCTCGCTGCCTTGTTCCGCGCTGGTACTGGTCGACGTGGCACCGCGACTTGAGCAACAAGGTGTGCGCCGCATCATCGAATTCATGCGCCGCCATCAGGACGGATTCGACAGCCTTGAACAGGTGCGCGATGCCATCGCCGCCTACAACCCGCACCGTCCTCCCCCGAGCGACCTGTCAGGGTTGCGCAAGAATTTACGCCAGAGGGATGACGGCCGCCTTTACTGGCACTGGGATCCTGCCTTTCTGGACCACGCCCGCCTGCCTACGGCAACCAACAGCGGCATGTTCGAACAAGTCAGGGTGGAACGTGCCGCCCGCAAGCTGTCCATACCTCTACTACTTATTCGAGGATACCAGAGCGACGTGCTCAGTGATGAAGGGGCACGCGAACTGCTCGACCTGGTTCCCCATGCGCACTATGTCGTGCTAAATCATGCTGGCCATATGGTAGCCGGGGACAGGAACACAGTCTTCACCGAGGCAGTGCTGGACTTTCTGCAAGGGTCTAACGCCACGCTTAGCCGCCAAGCCTCATCGACAACTTTCGACCATGGAGTATTACATGAAACACCAACATCTTGATGTACTGATCATCGGCGCCGGACTGTCCGGAATCGGTGCAGCCTGCCACTTTCAGAAGAAGTGCCCGAACGTGCGTTTCGGCATTATCGAGCGGCGCGAAAGAATCGGCGGAACCTGGGACCTGTTTCGCTATCCAGGCATTCGATCAGACTCCGATATGTTCACGCTCGGCTACAATTTTCGCCCCTGGACGCAAACAAAAATGCTTGCCGACGGCCCGTCCATTCGAACCTATATTGAAGACACCGCACGCGACCATGACGTCAAACGACACATTCATTTCGGCTTGAAAGTCATTTCAGAGGAGTGGGATAGCAAGAAGTGTCACTGGACTGTCACAGCCCTGAATGAAAAAACAGGCAAGGAAGAAACCTTCAGTGCCGGCTTCGTCTTCAACTGTACCGGATACTACAAATACGACGCGGGCTATACGCCGGAAATACCAGGTTTGAGCAAATTCAAGGGTGATGTCATCCACCCACAACAATGGCCCGAGAACTATGACTACAGCGGCAAGCGTGTAGTCATTATGGGTAGTGGAGCAACAGCAGTGACGTTGGTGCCGGCCATGACAGACAAGGCCGCCCACGTAGTGATGCTGCAACGTTCACCGACCTACGTTGCAAGCGTCCCCGAAGTGGATCTGATCTCCAAGAACTTGCGCCGTTTTCTGCCGGAAATGACTGTCTACCGAATGGCCCGCACACGTAACATCTTGCTTCAACGCGCTGTTTACCGGCTGTCTCTCAGCAATCCGAAAGCAATACGCAGACTGCTACTGGCCGCAACGCGCAGGCAGCTAGGTCCAAAGGTTGACATGCGCCACTTCCAGCCAAGTTACAACCCCTGGGAAGAGCGGATGTGTGCGGTACCCAAAGGAGACCTCTTCAAGGTTATCCGGGAAGGTAAAGCATCCGTCGTCACGGACCATATCGACACGCTTACGGAAACCGGCATTCAACTCAAGTCCGGCAATCACCTGGACGCGGATGTACTGATCACCGCGACCGGCCTCAACCTTCAGCTTTTGGGTGGTGCTACGCTGCGCGTCGATGGCCGCGAAGTTAAAGTATCAGACAAATTGCTGTACAAGGGACTGATGCTGGAAGGTGTGCCAAACATGGCGCTGATATTCGGCTATACCAATGCCTCCTGGACCCTGAAAGCCGATATTGCCTGCGAATTTGTCTGCCGCTTGCTCAACCATATGCACGACATTGGCGCCACCCGAGTCACTCCCATCGATGAGCAAGGTTGCGTTACCGGTAACAACTTCCTCAATCTGCGCTCCGGCTATGTTCAACGAGCCAATGACAGCCTGCCGCGTCAGGGAAGCAAGGTGCCCTGGCAGAATCTGGATGATTACCTGAGGGATCTTCCCGCTATGCGATATGGCAATCTCGAAGATGGTTATCTGAATTTCGAAGGCAATAAACTCAGGAAGAAAAAGCAGGGAATACTCGGATCTCTGCTCGGCGCCTAAACAATAACCTTAACAAGAGGGAATACTATGAAAAATTTTTCTGGAAAAGTCGCCGCCATCACAGGGGCCGGCTCGGGTATCGGTCAGGCCACCGCGATTGCCCTGGCGGAAAAGGGCTGTCACTTGTCACTTTCCGATGTTAACGACAAAGGCTTGGAGCAAACTCTGGAGAAGCTCCGATCCTATCCAGTGAAGGTAACAGCGCATCATGTTGATGTGGGTGATCGTGCTGCGGTTTATCAGTACGCCGAGGACAGTGTCAAAGAGCACGGCAAGGTGAACCTGATCATCAACAATGCTGGTGTTGGTCTGGGGGAAACGGTAGAGGCCATGAGCTATGAAAACTTTGAATGGCTCATGAATATCAACTTCTGGGGTGTGGTGTATGGCACCAAGGCTTTTCTTCCGCACCTGAAGCAGTCCGGCGACGGCCATGTTGTCAACATCTCCAGCATATTCGGCATCATCGGCGTACCAACCCAGGCTGCCTACAATGCGGCCAAGTTTGCAGTCAAAGGCTTCACCGAATCGTTGCGCGAAGAGCTTAATATCGAGGGCGGATGTGTAAGCGCCACCTGTGTCCATCCCGGCGGTGTCAAGACCAACATTGCCCGTAACAGCCGCATGGGTGAGATGGGAAGCATGAGTATTGGTGGCCAGGATGAAGTTGCCGACCTGTTTGATCACATTGCGATGTCCACCCCCGAACAGGCAGCAAATGCGATCCTCCGGGGAGTGCAAAAGAATCAAAGGCGTGTGTTGATTGGCGCTGACGCGGTGCTGATGGACGCCACCCAGCGGCTCATGCCAACCGCATATCAGCGGGTTCTGGAAACCCTTTTCCGGATGAACAGAGGTCGCGGCGCAAAAGCGACCACTGTTTAACTTTTCATTTCGTTTATAAACTACGGAGTCTCGCAATGACAACAGTCGCGAAAACCAGCAACAGCCTCAACGGTGCCTCGGTGGGCATCCCGCCGCGTCACATTGATTTTAATTTCCCACAAAACATCCCGAAGTACTTTTATGCCGGGAATGCCACGGCAACCACGTTCTTCGCCATGCTGTCAGGGTTTTTCCCGCCGGGCGAACGTTACTTTATGGATTCGGTGCGCCACTTCCGAGATCGGGTTACCGACAAGGAACAGCGTGCTGCCATTTCCGGATTTATGGGTCAGGAAGCCATCCACGGGCGCGAACATGAACGCCTGAACGAACTGCTTGCCGAGCGCGGCTTCGACATGCGCACACCCGAGCGGTTCGTTAAAATTGGTCTGAAAGCTCTGGAAATGCTTCCTCCGAGCACCAAACTCGCAGCCACCACCTTCATGGAGCACTTTACCGCCCTGCTGGCAGAGCAGCTGCTTGAGGATAAGGACTTTCAGCGTCTGGCCGACCCTGAAATGATCAAGATATGGCAATGGCATGCGCTGGAAGAACTCGAGCACAAGTCTGTCGCCTACGATGTCTATGAACTGGTCGGGAACCGGCACAGTGAACGGGTCGCGGCCACTGCGGCCTCACTTGTCGTGCTGCTGCCGATGCTCGGTGTCACCTGGGCATGGATGCTGGCCCGCGATGGCAAGCTCGGCAGCATCAAAGACAATGCCAAAGGCCTGAACATGCTGTTTGGCCGCAACGGGTTTGTCTCGAAGATCCTGCCGCGGCTGCCGGAGTTCACCCAGCGGCACTATCACCCTGGCGATCACGACACCCGTCAGCTGGAGCAGACATGGCGTGAGCGGCTTTTTGCCGAAGGCGGTGATTTGTTTGACGTTTACAAGAACCGGGTAGCCTGACTTGTAATGCAAACCCCGGGCTTTGCCACATTCATCCTGTATATTGATGTTTCTGGCAAAGCCGCGGTATCGCCAGTACTGATACGCTGCTGGAGAGCCATATTGTTCTCGACCATCAAGGAGTAACGCATGACCGAATCGCTCGTTGACTCGCTTATCCAGATGTTTCCCAATGTCCCTTTTCAGAAGCTGCTTGGCATCGAGATCGTCGAGGTTGTCACCGACCGGGCCGTTGTTTGCCTGCCATACCGTGATGATCTGGCTGGTGGCGGCAACGCCTTCCACGGCGGCGCCATCAGCAGCCTGCTGGATCTGACCGGCGCCCTGGCGGCTTGGTCCGGCCATGATCCGAAAAACGGCATGAAGGCAGCCACCGTCTCCATGACCGTGAATTATCTTGCTGCGGCGCTGGGCAAGGACATCATCGCTACCGCGAATGCGGTAAAACGCGGACGAGAGTTGATTTTCTCAGAGGTCTCGCTCCGGGAGAAAGACTCCGGCAAGCTGATCGCCAACGGCTCAATGATCTACCGCATTGCCTGACCGGAACACGGAACAAAGATGAGGGTGCCGGCAGCACACACGTGCTGCCGGCACCTTCTCAGGCATTATCCTCAAGTACACAAGTGGCGGCCTTCTCGCCAATCATCATGCTCGGGGCGTTGGTATTGCCACTGATCAACAACGGCATGACAGAGGCATCGGCGACGCGCAACCCGGATACTCCCCTGACCCTCAACCGGCTGTCTACAACGGCCTGCTCGTCTTCGCCCATGCGGCAGGTTCCCACTGGATGGTAGATGGACTCAGCACGCTGGCGTATGTCCGCGTCAATCTGCTCATCGGTCACCACTTCCTTGGCAGGCAGGTCATCGCCACCAAAGATAGAAGCAAACGCTTCAGTACGGAACACCCTGCGCGCCAACTTCACACCCTCCCGTAACACCCTGAGATCATCGCTATCAGAAAGATAACCGGGGTCAATCACGGGAGCGCTGCGCGGGTCGCTACCGGACAGGCGGATGAACCCCCTGCTCTTTGGCCGTAACTGACACACATGGATGGTACAACCGAACCCCGACGTCAGCTCCCGGCCATGATCACGCAGGAAAGTTGGCAGGAAATGCAGTTGAACGTCCGGACGATCGCCGCCTCCGACATTGACAAAGGCCCCGGCCTCAGCGGCATTGCTGGCAAGGAGTCCGCGTCGATAGCGGAAGTAGTCATAGAAGGCACGTATCAGCCGTGGCAGAAAGTATGGAGAGAAGCCAATGGCCTGACGGCTGCGATCGTGAATCGAAACCGTCATATCCAGATGATCCTGAAGGTTGCGGCCCACCTCCGGAAGATGGACATGGCAATCAACCCCGACGCTTTTCAAATGATCACGATCGCCGATACCGGAGAGCATCAGCAGTTGGGGTGAATTGATCGCGCCACCGCAAAGAATCACTTCGCGATTAGCGGTCAGCACACAGGTTATACCCTGCTGATCAATGTACTCGACTCCCTGAGCCCGGTCGCCACTAAGCACAACCCGGCTGACCAGCGCATCGGTCATGATGCAGAGGTTCTCCCGGCCCCGGGCGGGATCGAGAAACGCCCGCGCCGCGCTCCAGCGGCGCCCCTGCTTCTGGGTTACCTGGAAACGGCCAAATCCGCGCTGATTTTCACCATTAAAATCATCATTACGCTGTTCACCAAGCTCCTGGCCCGCACGAACAAAAAGCTCGGTCAACGGGTTCGGATCCTGCACCCGAGTAACGTTCAATGGCCCGCCCCGACCATGCCAGGCATCCGCCGGATACTGCTCGTTGTTTTCATGGGCAGTAAAGATCGGCCGCACAGACTGCCAGTCCCATCCTGTTGCCCCGGCGTCTTTCCAGCTATCGTAATCCTGGTGTTGCCCGCGGATATACACCATGGCATTGATCGAGCTACTACCGCCGAGGGTTTTCCCTCTTGGCCAGTAAAGTCGCCGGTCACCTAGGGCTTTCTGGGGAGCCGTGTTATAGCCCCAGTTGCGCTTACCTTCTTTGATCAACCCGATCACCCCGAACGGAATATTGACAAAGCCACTGTTATCATGGGGCCCGGCTTCAATCACGCAAACTGTATAACGGCCACCTTCACTAAGCCTGTTTGCCAGCACACAGCCCGCCGAGCCAGCACCAACAATGATGAAGTCAAATTCACGATTATTCACCCTGATGCACCTCGTCAAGCAGGGCAAAGCTCTTTATATGGTGTGCACGGTCACCATGGGTCAGCGAGCAGTGGGTGATCAGACGGAAGTAGTGGCCGATATCAAGCTCTTCGGTAACACCAATCCCGCCATGAATCTGGATCGCCTGCTGTGCGATGCGTACCGCCTTATCCGCATAATAGGCTTTCGCGGCCGTACTGGCCCGCTCACGCTGGGAGGCATCTTCGGATTCCGCCTTGACGGCCGCCATGAACAGCATTGACTCGAGCTGCTGGAGATCGATGAACATATCCACCAGGTAGTGCTGAATTATCTGAAAGCTACCGATGGCCACACCAAACTGTTTTCGAGTTTTGGCATACTCCAGAGTGCGCTGGTACAGCGCGCCAGCGGCGCCATACATCCGCGCGCAGTCGAGCACCCGCAGATAAGCCAGCAACCTGCTCAGCGCTTGCTCTGCTTTCTCGCCACGGGCAAGTATCATCTCGTCTGTGATCTCGACCTCATCAAACAGGACGTTAGCGATACGACCGCCATCCAGAGCCCGATGCCGAATCGTCTCGCAAGCAGCAAGCGGCACAGCGAGCACAACCAGCTCGCCATCGGCAAGTGCCGTCGCTAGCAACGTATCAGCGAAACCACCATCAGGAACGAAGTTTTTCTGACCTGACAGGCGCCGTCCATTAAGCTTCATGGACGGGGTTAACACCTGATAACCGGCGTGATAGTCGTACAGTGCACAGGCAAGCTTCGACCGGCCTTCGACGAGGTCACTCAACATAGCCAAGGTCGAATCGGAGCCGACGTACTCAAGCAGCTTGCCAGGAGCTACCACCGTATCAACGTAGGGATCCAGACATAACGCGGCGCCCAATTCCCTGACAACCATCGCCACATCAAGGAGCGTACCATCGAACCCGCCGCTGGATTCAGCGAAAGGCAGACCGAACCAGCCCAGCTCCTGCATTGCTGACCAGCGTGACGCGCCAGCAGTGTCCTGTTGCTCGAGTTGCTGCCTGTAGATATTAAAGCTGTAGTTATCCTTAAGATACCGACGGGCGGTATCCGCGATAAGAGTTGTATTTTCCGGGAGGTTGAATTCCATAATATTGCCTCAAAGACCAAGCAGCATTTTTGCCAGCACATTCTTCTGGATCTCGTTAGATCCACCGTAAATGGTACAAGCACGCAGAAAGTTGTAACGTCGCGTGGCGCGATTAAAAGTATCACTGCCAACTGTTTCCGGATTGTCCCAGGTTAACGACATCATGCCGCCCAACTCCACCATGGCCTGCGACACTTTTTGTTGAAGCTCGGTACCCTTTATTTTCAACCCGGATGACTCCGGCCCGAAGGGCCTGCCCTCATCAGTCGCGGCAACGGTACGGAAGTTAGTGTACTCCAGCGCCATCAATTCGATTTCAAGCTCGGCGATACGTAGACGAGCCTGATTTTTATCCAGGAAACCCGGTGATTCCACCACAGCGCTCTTCAGTCGTGATATCTCGTGACGACTATCCGCTACGCCGGCGATGGTGGTTCGCTCGTGCGTCAGCAGGAACTTGGCAATAGTCCAGCCCATGCCTTCCTGACCCACCAGATTTTCGAGCGGCACCCGCACATCGGTGAAATAAACCTCGTTAAGATGATGATGGCCGTCAATCGAGTAGATCGGCCGCACCTCGATACCAGGTGTTTTCATATCAATCAGCAGAAAAGAAATCCCGTTCTGCTGCTTGACCGTCGGATCGGTCCTGACCAGACAGAACATCATGTCCGCCCAGTGGGCCTGCGTCGTCCAGATCTTCTGGCCATTCACCAGATAATGGTCATCCTTGCGCTCGGCACGAGTCTTCAGAGACGCCAGATCCGAACCGGAATTAGGCTCGGAGTAACCCTGACACCAAAGGGTTCCACCACTGACGATACCTGGCAGCCAGCGATCTTTTTGCTCCTGAGAGCCAAAGTTATAAAGCACCGGCCCTACCATCGCCACGCCGAACGGACTTGTCGGGGGCGCGCCAGCCATGGCTCGTTCCAGATCAAAAATATAACGCTGTGTCGCCGTCCAGCCTGGCCCGCCATACTGCTTCGGCCACGTCAGTGCCAGCCAGCCCTGCTTGCCGAGCAAACGCTCCCACTTTTGCTGTAGTTCCTTGCCGTTCATCTCACCAACCGCCGAGCAGCGCTTGATATCGTCCGGCACATTCGTCTGCATCCATTCACGAATGGATTGCTGAAACTCCAGCTCTTCCTGAGTAAACTCCAGATTCACGATTTATCACCTCTTGCTAGCCATCGATCGCCGATTTCAAAATTCATTTAGTTGACCCCACGGTTTTTGTTTTCCCAAAAAGGCTGCCTCAGTTCGTTCTTGAGAATCTTGCCCGCACCACTTACCGGTAGCGGCTCGCTACGAAACTCGATGCTGCGCGGCAGCTTGTAACCGGCGATCAGCGCACGGCAATGGGCCAGGAGCTCGCCTTCATTGAGACCATGCCCTTCTTTAAGCACAACAATCGCATGAACCATTTCACCCCACTCATCGTGGGGGATTCCTACAATCGCACATTCCTGCACCGAAGGATGGCTGTAGATGGCACCCTCTACCTCGACCGAGAAAATATTCTCTCCGCCACTGATAATCATGTCCTTGGCACGATCAACGATAAAGACAAACCCGTCCTCATCCATATAGCCAAGATCACCGGTATGCAGCCAGCCATGGCGCAACGTCTCGGCAGAGGCCTGTTCCATTCCCCAATAGCCCAGCATTACGTTCGGGCCTCTGGCGCATATCTCACCTACCTCACCACGCGGTAGCTCGACATCATCCTTGTCCATAATGGCAACTTCGACGCCCAGTGCTGCCCTGCCAGCACTGCGTAGCTTGGCGCCGCCCACCACATGATACTCCGGCGCCAGCGCAGTAATAATCGGCGACGCCTCTGTCTGCCCATAACCCTGAGCAAACAGAGCATCTGGCATCTGCTCCATGGCAGCGATCAACACCGCCTCAGGCATCGGCGATGCACCGTACAGCATTCGCTTGACGCTACTGACATCGAAATCGCTTATCTTTCCAGAGGACACCAGCAGGTTGATCATGGTTGGCACGAGCAATGTATGGGTGATTTTTTCACGCTCAATGAACGAGAGCACACCATCCACATCAAAACGCGGCACAATACCGTGGGTGCCAGCGGCCATGGTCACGGCAAAGGTACTTGCCATGTCGGCCAGATGAAACATCGGCGCTGCATGCATATAGATGGAGTCAAATCCATAGCCCATTTCCGGGACGACGTTCAGGGCATTAAACACAAGATTGTCGTGGCTCAGCATAACGCCCTTTGATCGCCCGGTCGTGCCGCCGGTATAGAACAGGCCGGCAAGCTGCGCACCGCCATCGCTCCTGTCGGCCATGGGTTTGTGCTGGTCGATTAGCGACTCATAAGAGATACATCCCTCCGGCAAGTCACCTTCACCCATGAACACCACATGACTGACGCTTTTCATTAATGGTCGCAGGATCGGCAGCATCGCACTGAACGCATCATCAACGAAAAGAACTGATGACCGGGAGTCATTCATCGTATAGGCAATCTCAGGCGGTGCCAGCCTGATATTAATGGGGT
The DNA here is from genome assembly GCA_002342025.1 of Moraxellaceae bacterium UBA2477. GTDB lineage: Bacteria > Pseudomonadota > Gammaproteobacteria > Pseudomonadales > Moraxellaceae > Perlucidibaca. Next base: position 19,210 of record DDPD01000034.1, read on the forward strand.
TGAGCACCATTCCGGCCCAGGGAATGGCAAAGAAATATTCCAGATAACGATCGCTATTGAGTGAAAGTATTGCTACACGATCTCCATCAGCAACATGCAGTGAGCGAACGCCGGCTGCCAGACGCGCCACCCGTTTCTCAAACTCACACCAGCTTTGCTTCCTGTTCGCGTAGACTGTGGCCACACCATTCGGGTTCAGCTGGACCGCCCGACGCAGTACCTGGGAAATGAACATATCAACCTCCTTGACAACTTGAGTATGTTGGATGAATCAAACGTCATCAGCGTGCGTAGATAAATCGCCCCATCGAGACATGAGTCTTATCCAGAAAAATATCGACAGAAACGACAACAAAACGCCGGCCCGCACGCACGATCCGCGGCACAGCACGAATCGTTCCGGCAAAGGCCGGTCTCAGATAATCAAACGTCAAGCTGGTGCACAATGGCTGCTGCTGCATCCCGGTCTCTGCCACCACATGCAAGGAGGCGGCGACTTCGCCAAAACTTGCAAGAATGCCGCCATGAAAAGTACGCAGAAGCGGGTTGCCAATATGCTCTTCGCGGAAACACAATTGATAGCAGACAGTACCGTCATCTTCACGGCTAATGCCCAGTCCAAGGAAACGCACATAGGGCGTGTCATCAATAACTTGCTTCTGAAGCTCGCTCAAGCCGGCATAATCGGTTGCCAGTGTCTCAGTTCCAGTGGCGGTCACTTTATTCAGCTCCTTTCGTCACAACCGTATCAAACGCCGGGCCGAGTGTCCCGACAGCAAAAGACCCCGATACTGAAGCCAGCAGCGAATCATCTGAGCCAACAACCGCCTTCCCCTTTACATAGGCAATATCGCCTTGCACCGCATAGCACTCCACTTCGGCACGCACATCCTCACCCGGAAGTGCTGCCCTGATGAAATCCACACGCAGATCAATCGTTGCAATCGGTCGCATATCCCCCAGACGAGAAAATATGGCAAGACCGCAAGTGGTATCGAGCAAGGTAACCACAACGCCACGATGTAGCCCCCGTTGCGATCAGATAACGCCTCATTACAAGGCATCCTCATTACGGCGCGCCCCTTGCCAAACTCCTCAAGGTCAATTCCGAACGCATTGAATAGCGGATGAGAGGTACCGAAGAATGTTTTAGCCATAGTCAAGTAGCGGTTTGTGGCCTCAGATTGGGCAATCATTTCCCCCCCCTATAAATGCAAAATACCAGTAGCCAAAACCACCAACATGGCGGTTAACTGAAGCATACGCGTTACAGTCTGCTTATTACCTGGTGAACATACTGCGACTCCACTGTCCTGACATGACGAATGGCGCCCTCAATTTCATGAATGGGAACCAAATCCGACTCCGACGCCATCTTGAGTAACGCTGCCAGATCTGACCAAGCCGCAGCTGAACGCTGCATCAGCTCCACCAGTTTCGCAGCCCGCACGGCTGGCAGCATCTCGCCGGCCTCGAGCAGAAACTCGGCATACATCGTCCTGAAACCACCACCACCGGTGCCACGCTTTTCAATCACCTGATAAGCAAAGCGCAACAACCAGCGCCAGTTGTCATTTGCTTGCCACTGAGGCAACGCTGCGATCCAGGTATCCAGTGCGGCCAAACCGCTATACGGCCCGCCGTTTGCTAGTGCACGGGCATTATCAATAATGGCGTTTCCCACCCGCTCCGCACTGACTTCCATCTTCAACGACTGCGGGGCAAACAGGCTTCCGTGATGAATAAATGGCGGCGAGGTTGAAAAGCGCGCATCAGCAAGATTGGTTGCCGGCACAGGAATCAGTCCGGGACGCTCAGTATCACTGACCAATACTTCGTCACGTGCTTCATCCAGCTGCCATGCGACAATGGCATGACCCGGAAAATGGGTTTTACTTCCGAAATAGGGCAAGTGGTAAATGTCGGTGAGCAGTAATGCAGGCACGCCATCACGCAACGCCCGATGCAAGTCATTTGTTGCCGCGCCCTTATCCGGATAGCTTGACCATTCAAACGGCACACCCAGTGTCTGAAAGACTTTTTCCTCAAAGCCCATCGAACGCACGTGAACAATGAATGGCGTGGCGGAGTCGGGAATCTCCACGTAGGTGATACCCAGCCCGGCACCCAGCCCGAAGCAAAATGCCTCGGTCATCTCAAGTCCGTGAAACTCCAGCAGATCGCGTATCGCAGAGCTGCCGCAATGGACACCAGTCCTGTGGCAGTGCTGCCTGGCTGGCGCAGCACTGCTGACATCAGACTCCATCTCTGCGTCGGTCATCTTCATCAAGCCGCCGTCTCCAGAGGCACGCCGTCGTAAACAGCAGCAGAAGCTCGCATCGGATCCCCGTGACGACCATACTCGTCAAGCCAAGCAGCCACTTTCTCAGGCATCCCGGTTTCCCACGGATGAAAGCCGGGGCGGAACCAGTCAAGAAACTCCGGCATCATGCGGACAAGAATACCTCGGCGACCATAAAGGCGATTCAGGCCGCGCAGTATCACTCCGGGTTGGCGGGTCACACCATCCAGCTTCAGCATGTTCCAGAATACTGGCGCCACGACCAGATGAATCATCAATGTGCCGACTACCAGAGCCGATACGCGCGTCACATAACCACCGCCCGCCACCGTCTGATAAAGATCGTAAGCAACCGCCTTGTGTTCCACTTCCTCCACGCCATGCCACAGGAACATGGCACGCATTACCGGATCTGCGTCCCGAAACATATCGGAATCTTCCTTGAGCATGGCCTCGCCCAAGGTCGCGGTGAAGTGTTCAAAGGCCGCCGTCATCGCCAGCTGATATTTTTTCGGAAGGTATTTCTGTGAGGTGCTGATAAAACGGCGCAAATTGGCCGTGGTCTTCTTGACATCAACGCCCTGCCCGGCCATCACCTGGTTGAATCTGTCATGAACTATGCCGTGCTGGCCTTCCTGACGGATAAAATGGCGAATATCGTCACGCAAACGCTCATCCGTTACCTGATCCTGATAATTGCGAACCGACTGGATAAAGAACCTCTCACCCTCAGGAAAATGTACCGATAACGCATCAAAAAAGCGGGTCAGAACTGGATCACCACCGTTCCAGTGACGGGGAACGGCCGTAACATCAAAAGCAACCTTGCGAGGCTGGATGGATATCATATTCATAAGTCTCCCCATTATGGATTCGAGCCCGGAAAGAGGCTACCCGTTTGAGCTGCGGCACTGTACTTGGCTGAACAACCAAATGTCAATCTGTCTCGCCAAGACGCAACCATTCAAGCCACTCCGCAGTCCCACCAACCATTGGTATGTCCCGGCCTTGGTGGACACTCAGTTAAGACGGACAATGTCCGTCACAGGAGTGTTCCATGCCCATCATCCGAAGAAGCTTCCCCGAATCATTCAAGCGTGAAGCCGTCGAGCAAGTTATCGCCGGTACCCCACTGCGTCATGTTGCCCAAGCTATCGGCGTAACCGAGGCCCTGCTTGGCAAATGGAAGCGTCAGTACACCCAATCTGGCGTCGACGCCTTCCCTGGCCAAGGCAAGCAACGCGGTGAAGCCGCTGAGCTCAAGCAGCTACGCGACACATTGGCTCGCGTCACCATGGAGCGCGATGTTTTAAAAAAAGCGCTCGCCATCTTCTCGCAGGATCCGAAGGAGGGATTCACTACACCTTAAATATCAATAACTTGAACCAATCAAAATCTACGATACCGACAGGAATACCTACACATCATCAGCACACTTGGCTGTACAAATTTGCACGCTCACAGCAACGCGCCATAGCCCGCCAACAACTTGGTCGTCTGCACCAGACCTTGCTTGCGCAACACATCCAGGAAACGATCAACCTCCATCGGAGGATGCCTGAGCGTCGCGCGCTGACGACGCGCAGCATCGACGACTGCCGCCGGATCAAGATCGAACAGGTTTTCGATGAACTCGTCAGGGTGCTGCGCTTCCACACCGTAGGCTGAGAGCGCGCTCGCAGGAAAGTCCTTGAGGTTGAAGGTGACGATCACGTTGGCATGGCAACGCACCGCAGCGGCGACCACATGGCGATCATCCGCATCCGGCAAGGTCAGACCATCGATCAGTGACTCATGGCCGGTTACCAGGCCATCCGGAATGGCCTGATCCATGAGCTGAGACGTGCGATCCAGCTGCTCGCGCGTGAGATCGGTACGGTTCAGCAGCAGATTGCGCTTCCACTCCTCGTGAATCTGGGTTGTCCATCGGGCCCGGAAGCAGCCCGACATGCCCAGCCAGATAAGCAAATCACGCAAAGGGGCCGGATAAAGCACGCAAGCGTCATAGACTGCCGTGAATGGCGAGCTTCTCATTCATACCCCATGCCCAGATCCTGGGCCTGCTGCGCGAGCAAGGCCATGGCCTGCTCACTCTCGACAGCGCGCTTTTCCTTGTAGGCCATCAAGTCCGCAAACTTGACGCGCCGATGCTTGCCGGTGCGATGGAAGGCCAGCTGACCCTCCTCCAGCAGCTTCACCAGATGGGGACGCGACACGTTGAGCAAGTCAGCCGCTTCCTGCGTGGTCAGCTCGGCATGCACAGGGAGCACCTTGACCGCATTGCCGTCCGCCAGCTCGGCGAGGATATCCACCAACAGTCTCAGCGCTGAGGTAGGCAGCTCGACCTGATGGGCCTCATTCCTGGCATCAAAGATCTGGATGCGCTGCGTCTCGAAACCCGTCGCGAGAAACGCCGCAAGCTCGCGCTGCCCGCGCACGGCAGCCTGGATCTCGCGTTCGACAGGCAGTGTCATCTTGGACTGGGCGGTAGTGGACATGGTGTACCTCTGGTTAGCAGACGCTATCTCTCACAACCAAGATATTCGAAATAATCGAAATTCGCAATATCCGAAACGATGGGAATACTCGCTGACAACCCCGAAAAGCAGGCCCTTGAAGTCAGGATGGTCATGCAGCAGCACGGCATGCTCCTTCCAGACGCTTGCGCGTCGCCAGATTGCCGTATGCACGCAGCGCCTGACTCAAGTCATTGCTATCCAACTGCTTGAACTTGCTTGCCGCGCGTGCCCAGACAGCTGCTGCATCCTCGGCCAGCTCATCGACATTGTTGAGCAGATCGACGAACAGGAATTCCGTGGACAAGGCATGCGGAAACCTCGGCTTCACCCGGAAATCGAACTCGCGATTGCCCAGCCTGAAGTGCCCATGGCGCTTGCGGTTGTAGACCACCGTGCGGTTGTAGAGCTGCGTGGTGCCCAGTCCGACCGTGTTGTAAGCGGAGGGAGAGAAGAGCAGGAAGTCATCATCCCGCAGGAAGCTGCGCACCAGTTCAGCATCATCAGGCGGCAGCTCGCCAAACACCGATTTGCGAGGCGCGTAATAGAGTCCCTGTGCCAGCTTCCGCAGATCACCCGCCTGCACCAACGCTTGGAGGTGTCTATCAACCGAATTGGACACAGCCAACAGGTCGGCGCGACGGTACACACGCCCAGGCTTCAGAACCTGCCGGACTTGCTCTAACGCACTGGACTGCTCGTGATCGGCCATGACGCATGACTTCTCATTGAAAATTCATGCAATCAAGGTAACAGATTGGGTGACTTCTGACCAGATCAAGCCTTTCCGACGCGCAACATCGACGACAGCCGGATAGAGCACGCAAGCGTCATAGACTGTCGTGAATGGCGAGCTTCTCATTCCTAGCGTCATGAAATTTATTTTGACTCAACCTCACGAAAGTCTTTGACTCCGCGCCCCAGCTTGCGTCGCAGAAGGGCGCGCAGCGTCACCCCGTCGGCGTACCCGACCTGCGCGGCAACTTGATCAACGCTTTCACGCCCGGTGCGCAGGAGTTGGACAGCACGTTCGACGCGCAGGTCCTGGAAATACGACAGCGGTGTCTTCCCGAGCACACTGTGTAAGCGCCGTGCCAAGGTGCGTTCGCTGGTCCCGGCCGCTATTGCCGCCTCGCTCAAAGAAAATCCGTCCGCCAAATTGCGCCTGGCCCAGTCCTCGAAGCGTTCGACTACCGGATCAGCATGGGCCAGGTGGTCCGGAATGATGAACTCCGCTTGGGAGCCACGCGCCTCGACCAGCAAGTAACGGGCAACCAGCGCTGCCAGTGCCGGGCTGCTGGCTCTGACAATGCTCAAGGCCAAGTCCACATGAGCAAGCGCTGCACCTGCTGTAGTGAAGCCATCCGCGTTGACGAGCATGCGCGACTCGTCAAGCTTCACCCTGGGATAGCGTTGCCTGAACATTGGACCCAGCCACCAAGAGGTCGTCGCGCGTCTCTCGTCCAGCAAACCACTTTCGGCTAGCAAAAAACTTCCTGAGCAGGCGGCACCCAGATGAGCCCCGGTGGCGGACCATTGGCGCAAGATTGCCGCTGTATCCGCCACGTCGGGTCGGACCAGGCGATCCGCCAGTGTGTCGGGCATCTTGTCCCCCAGCGCAGGAACGAACACGACGTCAGGCGTCGGCGCACGGTGTGCAGGTACGACGGGGACCGTCAAACCCTGCGCGGTTCGGACATGGCGCCGCACACCGACCAATGCCAGGTCAATCGGCGCCGGGGGCTGCGGCAATGAGACGGCCAAGGCGTTGGCGAGACTCAACGTGTCAGTGAGCGCCGCCAACCCCAGATCGAATACGCCATCAGATACCAAGAGATGAATTTTCATGGCAAGAATCATATCAATATTGTCGTTCTTGTCACTAGCTTGGTCTATCACCAAGTCCCAGACTGTCTGCAGGCCCAATGCCTGCACAACCCGTCCAATGCTAGGAGTTCACCATGACCAAACTTGCCCTTTTCGTTCGCCTCGAAGCCAAAATCGGCCAGGAAGCTGCCCTGGCCGAATTCCTGGCCAGCGCACTCCCGCTCGCCAACGAGGAGTCCGGAACCACCGCATGGTTTGCACTGAAGTTCGGCCCATCGACTTTCGGTATTTTTGATGCCTTTGCGAACGAAGCGGATCGTGAGGCCCATCTGAATGGCGCCATCGCTGCTGCCTTGATGGCCAACGCCGCCACACTGCTGAGCTCGCCGCCCAACATCGAGAAGGTCGAGTTGCTTGCCGCCAAGCTGCCCGGCTAACAGCACTTTTTCAGCATTTCGCACTGAAACGAGATGGCGAGTTTTGGCAATCCATCTCGTTTCAATGTGTAGATGTAATCACCAGCGCACTCAAAATGAAGTCGTCGATGACATCAAACAACCGGAAAACTGAGCCCATACCGGGCTGTGACATTCCTTTTTTAAATGAGACAACTATGAAGAACATGCTCACCCTCGCTGCTCTCACACTGGCTGCAGCCTCGGTTGCACAGGCTGCTCCCAGCAGTAAGTCAACTGCGGCACTGCTCGCAGCTGACAAGTCTTGCAATGGTCTGCCTACCCATGCTGAGTTCAAAGAAGCGCTGCAAGCCGCGCAGAAGAAAAACAATGCCGGGCTTGGTCTCAACATGTGGGGTGCGGTGGTAAATCGCGCGGGCGTGGTCTGTGCCGTTGCCTTCACCGGTGACACCTGGGGCGATCAGTGGCCAGCCAGTCGCATCATTGCGGCCCAGAAGGCGAGCACCAGCAATAATTTCAGCCTCCCCAAGCTGGCAATGGCCACAGCCAACCTCTACAGCATCGCACAGCCCGGTGGATTCGCCTTTGGTATTCAGGAAGCCAACCCGGTTGTACCTGAGCGCGTCTATGCTGGTCCCTCGGCCTACTGGGGCCAGGTCAATGACCCGATGGTTGGCGAGCGCGTGGGTGGCTTAAATGTGTTCGGGGGCGGTCTGCCGCTCTATAACGCCAAGGGTGAACTTCTGGGTGCACTGGGCACTTCGGGTGATAGCTCTTGCGCCGATCACATCATCAGCTGGCGCACGCGCAGCACATTGAAACTTGACTATGTGCCGGCCGGCCTTGGCCCCAATGGCGTGGACCAGATCGCTTTTAGTGGCCCCTGGAGCCAGCCGGTCTGCGGCGATCTCAAGGCGCATGAGGAAGTTGTGAACAGCCTCCCGCGTACCCGCAAATAAGCCGGTAATCGTCTGATCTGATGGTATTGCGGCACCTTATCCCCGGTAAATCCAGTAAGATCTATCGGGGCTTACGGCCTTTGAAGATGCCAAACCCGCTGCCCAGCACGGCATCCAGCTCTGGCTGTGGCACGACCTGTGCCGGCGTGGCCGTCACAGCCACCTCCTCTATCGCATCCAGTCCGAAGCTGCGAATATAGTGGTCAACTAATCCCTGATACTGCGTTAAGTTTTTTTCGGCAACAGCCGGTGCCAGTCCTTCATCGAACTGATGCCGGCACGTTATCAGAAGGGCGATTAACTTAGAGGTATCGCGAAGGATCTGCCCACTTTGGGTCGGTAGCTGTCAGTAAGGCAATAGGTATGTACGTTTGCCGTTGTAAACACCATCCAACCCCGGACTGCCAAAATTTGTCTCGGAGATATGCTAGCTATTTCAGGACGGGAGCTCAGCGTTAAAACGTCTCTGTGATACGGACCCAGTTTCCT
>DDPD01000053.1 GCA_002342025.1 Moraxellaceae bacterium UBA2477
AAGTCGCGGCGAAATTTACGAATGGAAATACTCGGGCCGTCTAAAGCAATGGGAGGAATAATGGCGTTTACACGGCTGCCATCCGGCATGCGCGCATCCACCATCGGGCTAGATTCGTCGAGGCGACGGCCTATAGGCGCAAGAATTCGCTGAATCACTCGCGAGACATGATTGTCATCCACAAAGCGCAAATCACTGCGTTGAATGACCCCGTCACGCTCGTAGAAAATACGCTGGGCGCCATTGACCATGATTTCTGTGACCGAGGAATCCTTCAGCAGCGACTCTAAGGGGCCGAAACCCACCAGCTCATCAACTAACTCTTCGGCTAAACGATCGGCTTCGTATCGCGACAAAGGTAGCGCGTTGTCATTCACATACACCGTGAGCTTAATCTGGACATAGTCCATGATCGCTTGGCGCGTGTTTTCCAGAATATTGAAGTGGTCATCGTCGACCCGCTCGATCAAATAGCGATGAAAGCGAAATTTGATCTGAGCAATATCTTGCTCAATTTTCTTTGGCGACATCCGCCCGCCGGGAATATAGCCGGCCATGTCAGTTACCCTTCAAACTGGATTTAAGCTTGTCGAGGAAGCCACCCGAACTGCCGGCTTGTTTAGCCCGTGCCTTGGCAATGGCCGGCACATAAATCATGTCGGCCAAATCGCGATATCGCTTCGCCAACGGATCTTGAGGCGCCAACTCAAACACCAATTGGCCGATGTTCATCGCCCGCAGACGTACTTCAGCTGCGGCTGGCAACTCCACATGACGCTCAATGGCAAACGATCGCGCAATGGCTTTAGCGTCCGGAGATATCTTGGGTAAGTAGTGATCGACCAACAGCAGGGCATCCGCAATGGGCACGCCGAGTTGCTTCAAGTTGGACTGGAAGTCCAGCCCAGCACGGCAACTGGTAATGGACTGATCCACAACAAAAATAATGTGGTTGGCATTGCCAATAAGTAGCTCGGTCATATCCACCGTGGGGAGGCCACAGATGTTGACCACCACATGAGTAAAGAGACTACGGAGCGTGCCCACCAGCAGGAACATTTCGGACGTTGTGACCTCATCCATGTCCATGCCTTCTCGGGGTGCAGACAACACCCGTACGCCGGACTTATGGCGCGGAAAGGCGGTATCTACAAGTGTTTGGTCGAGACGGCGTAAATTCCTTAAGGTGTCCATGAAGCTGAACTGGCCTTCCAATCCAAACAGCAGTTGCGCTTCGGCAAACGGCTGCCCCACATCCACTAAGAGCACCCGCGCATCCGGATTTTGGGTTTGCAGCGAAGCGGCCAAATGTAGGGCATGAAAGGCTGACTGCAACACAGGTCGCTCACTGGCCATGACAACCATCGTGCCTTGGCGCATGGGATTTTCGATAACCTCTGGAACACGCTCACCTAAGCGACGAACCAAGCCGGCCAACTCACTCGGGCGCGTGGCAAAGGTCACGAAATCTTTTGCACCGGCGCGCATCGCGCCCAAAAGTCGATCTTGGTCCAACACTTCCGATACCGCGACGCAAGCAAGCGTCGGACTAGCTGCCACCAAGCCCTCAATAAACTGCACATCCTCAATCCAAGCATCTCGGCGAACGGGCACGAAAATGATGGAGGCCGTGGCCATATTAATTAACTGAAGCACATCATTGAGATCACGCTGCTGCGACATCACCACATCGGCATTGCTCTCCAGCGCCGACTGCAGCCACGTAAATTGGTCTCGATCCTGAGTAACAATCACAACCGATGGCAAAGAGTTATTCATCATAAATTACCGTGAAAAGCCAATGGGTGCGCGGCGATAGGGAGACTCTGAGCCTTTGAAAAATAACCGTCCAGCACTCGGGTCGTAGGTTCTTAAGCCGTCGCCAGGCAATTCCGGCAACTCCGCTTTCACCGAAATAGGCCTTACAAGGCGCGGCGTTACGATCATCAGCAACTCTCTATCTTCGCTTTCAAATCGATTAGATTTGAAAAATGCACCGAGGATAGGAATGTCTCCCAAGCCGGGAAATTTGCTGGCATTGTTATTGGTACTGCGAGACACCAAGCCACTGATAATGAAGCTCTCACCATCCGCTAACGATATGGTGGTATCGGTTCGACGGATGCGCAGAGCTGGAATGACTGAGCCTTGCAAGGTCACCGCATTGTTAAAGTCTAAGTCACTCACTTCAGGCGCTACTTTCAGCAAAATTTGCTGATTACTCAGCACCGTAGGAGTCAGACTCAGCCGCACACCAAACTCCTTGTACTCAATCGCTACCGTGCCGTTAGTTCCTTGTGGCACCGGAATAGGAACCTCCCCGCCCGCCAAGAAGTTCGCGGATTGGCCACTCATGGCCACCAAGGAGGGTCTGGACAAGGTGTAGGCGTAACCGGTTTGCTCGAGCAAATTAATTGCCGCTAAAAACCGACTGGAGCCGCCACCCCATAAAATATTGAATGCACCAGATTCGAGCGGAAAGCCCGGCAGCGAGAACGCGCCAGCAGGGTTTCTCACCGCACTGCCAATCGTATTGGCCGGCGAAATGAGACCCTTTCCACCACTGACACCAATTCGTGCGCCGACCTCACTTAATCGAGATCGACTCAGTTCAACAAATCGAATGTCCGCTTGCACTTGTGAAGGCAGTGTTGCCAAAGCCTCGGGCGCCGCTGCTTGTGCGACTTGCTGAGCCGCACTCATGGCAATCGGCACATTAATAATGATGCGAGCAGGTTGTTTGCCGCACTGCGTCCAAATCAGCAGGCTGGTCTCCCCCGCTTTTTTCGCTTGAACCAAGAGATTTCGAGAATCGGTTAATGCCACGTCTGCTGTCGCGGGGTCACCTATGGAGAGGCGCGTGACGGCACCGGGCAGAGTTAAGGTGTCTTGCAGGCCGGCCTTAATACTTAACACCTTGGGATAAACAAAGTCCGGATCTTCGCAAGCTGCGGCTAAAGCCACACTACTAGCCATCGAAGTAAGCAGTATGACCAGGCCTTTGGACCAAACGATACGACTCATGGTGTAACCCTCTGGGCGTCCAACCCGCGATAAATCAAAATAGTTGGCTCACTGGGCTTTGGCTTAGCTGCTGGTTTAGCTTGTGGCGCCTTAGCAGCGGCTCTCGGCACACTCGAAGAACCATCGGCTCTTAGGGCAGCAGATGTCAGCAATTGCCGTTGAGTTGGGGTGGGCACACTACTTTGTGGCTTACAGACCGGCTCAGTAACGGGTTGGGTGGCATTGGGTTTCGTGGGTCCCGGCTGGGCGGCATCACTCGCTGCCACTAACTCCGCCGCGGGACGAGTGGCCATACGCAATGTGCCTAGGCTGCTAGCCAACATAATGCGTGTTACATCCTTTTCGGCTATGGCCAACACAGCTGAGCGGGCACGTGCACGCTCACTCTTACGTCCGGCTTTCTGCTCTGGCGTCTCTACGCCACCATCCGGATTAATAATATCGGCACCAAAGCCGAGCACACGGAGCGACTGCATCACGACTTGCGCAGAATCTTTGGCGCCATTTTCACCGCGAAGAAACAGCAGCAAATCAACGGTATCTCCTGGCTGCACAAAGCCACCGCCACCGATGATTTCATCCACGGGAATTGCCACCGCACGCTCACCCGGCTTTAACAGCCTAGCCACCTCACTACCCGGCTGCAAATCACCTAACTCCAGAATATCGCCTGCCACTAGCTCTACCTGAACCGGCTGGCCGATGACTTCTTCTATTGTGCGATAGGTTCTGGGGGGCGCAATTTTCAGATAGTCCAGCGCGAGGTCTTCTGCTGTTAGCACTTTATAGGCTGGAACATTCTGCTTCACGACCACCACAGCGACTTTGCCGGGCACACCAATTTCAGCCACTTTTTGCGCCGCAATCGCTTTTTGCTCGGCCTGAATGGCGGCCTCTTTAGCTTCAGTGGTTGTTTTATAGCCCAGATAGCCTGCAACCGAGGCTCCCAGAATTAGCAATATCGCGAGCAATATCATGACCCGACTGTTCATGCCTTTAGCTTCCGTGTTGAAAAGTGCCGTTGCACATTTACCAAGTGACTATTGATCCTAGCAAGTAAGCCATCACATAACAGTGCCTAATCAACAAACACCTACAAGGCCTTACAAATAAACGACAAAATGCAGTCCAAGCGGGTAGCACCTAGCGTGAAATTACATACACTAAGGCTGTAACACTAATCCGAGTTAATTTGAGGTGGTAAAAAATGAAAATTAAAACCGCGCTACTTTCAAAGGTTCAGGGTCGTGAAAAAGGCGCAACTGTCATTGAGTACGCATTGATTGCCGCACTGATTTCTGTTGCTGCCATTGCTGCGTTCAGCTTTATTGGCACGTCAGTTAAGTCGACCATGAGTGGTATCGGTAGTGCCATGTCTTCGGCAACACCGACCTAAGCCTGGCGTTGAAAAAAGGGCCGTCTGGCCCTTTTTTTCACAAGCAACACTTGAGCTTAACCACCCGGCAAACTTTACATAAAGCCAATACTTCATTCTTTTCACTCTCACCCGATTGCATGCAATTACAAAGCCACGACAATTCCACGTCGGTTGCCCTAGCCAATACGAAGTTTTTCCGTAAACTGTAATTGTCCGGCACAGACCGACGACAACCATCTGGAGATTAAAATGCAAAAATTCCAAGCGCTCGTCGCAAAAATGCGCCGCAAAGAAAAAGGTGCCACAGTTATTGAGTACGCATTGATTGCTGCACTCATTTCTGTTGCTGCCATTGCTGCCTTTAGTTTCATCGGCACATCAGTCAAATCGACCATGAGCGGCATCGGAAGCGCAATGAAGTCGGCTACACCGACCTAATATGCGCAATAAAAAATGGGCCTCCGGGCCCGTTTTTTATCCTAAATGCTTGATGAGGCTGCTCCAAATGAAAGCATCTCACGCCGTCAAACACCGACGAGAGCAAGGCGCAACCATAATTGAGTACGCCTTAATCGCCGGGCTAATCGCGCTGGTCGCCGTCATTGCTATGCCTTTTATTGGCAACAATACCTATACCGCTATTCGTGAAGTCAGCTCCAACCTCGATGAAGCCGGTGCCGACCTTCATACCCCATAGTTAACTCAGTACGCTGAGTGCCGCTTCGCGGTTATTACAGATCAAAACCACATCACACCCTGCCTCTAACGCTAAGTCGTAACGCTCACGCATCGTCCCGACACCCGCCGCACCTTCCATACACAGATCATCTGAAAACACTAAGCCCGCAAAGCCTAACTGCTCACGCAACACTGTTTTTAGCCAGAACGAAGAAAAACCGGCAGGTAAGGAATCGACTTGGGGATAGACCACGTGCGCCGGCATGATGCCGTCTAACTCTTTCGCTAAGGCACGAAAAGGCTGCAGGTCATACGCATTGATTTCATCCCACGAACGATCGTCTACCGGCAAGGCAAAGTGAGAGTCTGCCGCCACCGAGCCATGTCCGGGGAAATGCTTGCCGATGGTCATCATGCCCGCCGCTTTCATGCCTTGCATAAAGGCGCGCACGAGCGCGGTGGCGGACTCTGGCTCAGTATGAAATGCGCGATCACCAATGACTCCGCTCACGCCTACATCGAGATCCAGCACGGGAGCAAAACTAAAGTCGACACCAACTGCTTTTACTTCTTTAGCCATGAGCTCTCCACAGCTTCGCGCAGCGGCTAGGGCAGCCATAGGGTCAACATCATATTGATGCCCAAACGAACGCATGGCGGGTAGGCGCGTGAATCCTTCACGAAACCGCTGCACTCGCCCACCCTCTTGATCGACCGCAATCCAAAGCTCTGGACGCACGGCGCGCATGGCCGTTGTCAGCGCCAGAATCTGTTCGGGCGTATCGACATTTCGACTAAACAAAATAACGCTGCCTACTTGAGGATGTGCCAGCAAATCCTTGTCTTCGGCCGTTAAGGTTAAGCCACCCACGTCTACCATCAACGGTCCGCGCACCATGCAAAATCTCCTAGCAAAAACATCAAATGAAGAGTGAGAAGTAAGCCGCTCATGAACATAATTGTCAAAGCCTGAATCGCGCCCTGAACGCTAAGGCAGTGTTATTATCGAGCAAGATTGCACCCCAGATGCGGTGCCAAGGAATACAAAGATCGCCATGCTTAGATCGTCGTTTTTCACCCGTGGACTTCTGCTGACTACCGTATTTTCTCTGGCTCTGCCCTTAGCGGCGGCAGAACTTGTCCCAACGGAGCAGCAAAGTAAAGTCGCCAGAACGGTGGCAAGGCAACTCTCCGTCTTGCATTACACGCGCCCCCCGCTCGACGATGCCTTATCTCTAGTGATTTGGAATCGCTATCTGAGCGACCTGGATGGTCAGCGCTTGTTTTTTCTTGCCTCAGATATCGAGGGTTTTATGCGCTGGCAACTCCAGATGGACGATCACCTGAAAACAGGTGTGCTCACACCCGGGTTCACGATCTACAATCGTTTTCAAAATCGCCTGCGCGAGCGCCTTCAATTTGTTCTGAGCGAGCTGGATAACAATAAGAAACTCCTAGATTTCTCGGGCAATGAAACCTTAGTCATTGATCGCAAAAATGCGGCCTGGGTCAAATCAACGGCGGAGCTGGATCAGCTCTGGCGACTGCGCATTAAGTCAGCCGCGCTCAGTTTGAAATTGGCTGGTAAAAGCAATGAAGACATTTTGAGCACCCTCAAACGGCGCTATAAATCGCAATTAAGCGCCGTTGCTCAAACCAAAAAAGAAGATGCATTCCAAACCTATATGAATGCATTTACTGAAACCTATGATCCGCATACCGAGTACTTCTCACCGCGAAGTTCAGAGAACTTCAATATCAACATGAGCCTGCAGCTCGAAGGTATTGGCGCCGTTCTTCAAACCGATGACGAGTACACCAAGGTGGTTCGTTTAGTGCCTGGTGGGCCGGCCGATAAATCACGACAGCTCAAGCCGAACGATCGCTTAATCGCGGTGGCAGAAGGCGATAAAGAGTTTGTTGATGTGGTGGGCTGGCGCATTGATGAAGTCGTTCAACTGATTCGCGGCGCCAAGGGCACGACCGTACGATTACAGGTACTGCCTGCAGGCTCGACGGACACCGCCAATAGCAAAGAAGTCAGCTTGGTGCGAAATACGGTTGCGCTGGAAGACCAGGCAGCCACGAAAAAAATTATTGATATCAAACGCGATGGCGTGGTTCGTCGAATCGGTGTCATTAAACTGCCGACGTTTTATGCCGACTTCCAAGGCATGCAAGCGGGCGATCCGAACTACCGTAGCACCACGCGTGATGTGCATCGCCTGTTAACCGAACTTAAGCAGGAACGCATCCAAGGCATTATTCTGGATTTACGCAATAATGGCGGCGGCTCACTCTCTGAAGTGAATGACCTCATTGGTGAGTTCATTAGCACAGGACCCACCGTGCAAGTCCGTGATGCCCGTGGCAAAGTTGAAGTCTTGGGTGATGGCAATCCGGAAGTGGCTTACTCAGGCCCACTCGTTGTGATGACCAACCGATTATCGGCCTCAGCGTCCGAGATTTTTGCCGGTGCCATTCAGGATTACGGTCGCGGCTTGGTCGTGGGAGGCACGACCTTTGGTAAAGGCACCGTGCAATCGCTGCGGGAACTGGGCTCAGGGCAACTCAAAATCACCGAAGCGAAGTTTTACCGCATCTCAGGGGCCAGCACACAAAACAAAGGCGTCGTGCCCGATATTGTGTTCCCTGAGTTATCCATGGCCAGCGAAATGGGTGAGTCGGTACTGCCTCGTGCCCTACCGTGGGACACCATTCCTCCAGCCCGCTACCAACGCCAAGGCCAGGGCAATTGGCGCATGACCAGCCTACGCAGTGCTTCAGCGCAACGGCAAGCTCGCAACCCAGATTTCCGCTATCTGCTCGATGAGCAGAAGCTAATTGCCGACCTCAATGACATTAAGACTCAGTCATTGAACGAAAAAGCGCGACGCCTAGAAAAGCAACAACTCGATTCACGACGTTTAGCTATTGAAAATCGTCGTCGGGCGGCTAAAGGCTTAAGTGCGTTTAAATCGTGGGAAGACTTTGAGGCTCAACAGGAAAAGTTAAACCCTAACTCAGACCCCAACTTTGAGCGCTCGGAAGAAGCGGCCTTAACGCTGGAAGCTGCTGAAATTTTGCTGGATACCCTGCCGCCTGTTCGCAATCTGCCGACGCTGCCCACACTAAAGACCGCTGGCTCCACAAACTCAGCGGCCAAAGCACAACCCGCTAACGTTAGCGAACGTTAAGTATGCAACCCCAGCCGACGTCAGAACGTGAGCTTCTCGATCACCTGCTGACTCGGCTGGTGGGGAGAGCCAGCAGCGCAGGCAACACCATAACCCTGTTGCGAGATAGCCCCGAACATGAGCAGGCTACCCTTAACCTCATTAACAACGCCCAATACCAAATTGCTCTAGAAAACTACCTAATAGCCGATGACGACTGGGGTCAGCAGTTGCTGTTGGCGCTGTGTGGTGCCGCAAAGCGCGGCGTCAAAGTAGCCGTTTTGTGCGACTGGCTGGGCAGCTGGAGCTTAAGTCGTCGCTGGCGACAAGAGCTGATTGATGCTGGGGGTGAATGCCGCCGATTTAATGTACCCGGCCTTGGTGAACCACTGGCCTGGATCATTCGGAACCATCGCAAATTGCTGGTAGTAGACAGTCAATTCAGCCTAATCACTGGCTGGTGCCATAGCGCGCGCTGGCGAGGCCAGGTGGCAGGCAGTGCCAATACAGCTACACAACCCTGGCGAGACACTGGGGTTCTAATTAACGGTGTTATCTCTGCAGAAGCCGAAATGGCATTTGCTCAGACTTGGCAAATGGCCGGAGGCGCTGCGTGGAGTGTGGTTTCAAACGCAAACCTCGCCCAACCTCGCGTCACCGACTCACGGGTAAGACTGATTGTAGGCCAGCCACAAAGCAGCCCCCTATTTCGTCTGGATCAGTTGATGATCAGTCAGGCCAAACAGCAACTGTGGCTGACTGATGCCTACCCGATAGGCACACCGGCATACTTAGATGGCCTCCGTCGTGCCGCACAAGCCGGCGTTGATGTGCGCTTACTGGTGCCGGGCAGCTCGGACCTGCCCTGGCTTGGCCTGCTGGCACGCAGTGGTTATCGCGCACTCTTGGAAGCCGGTGTTCGTGTTTACGAATGGAACGGAGCCATGCTCCATGCTAAGACAGCCGTCATTGATGGGCACTGGTCCCGCGTAGGCTCAAGCAACCTTAATCCGGCATCCTGGCTGGGAAACTATGAGCTGGATGTGGCGATTGAATGCCCGGACTTTGGCGCACAAATGATGGCGCAATTCTTAACTGACCTCGAGTCGGCCACGGAGATTGTGCTGCGCCCCGACCAAACGGTTCGCCTCGCCCAGCCTCGCCGCAAGCAGCGACGGCAGATGCAACATCAACAAACAGCCGTTTCTACTATCCGCGTCTCCCGCGCCATGGCGATGGCTGTACGTGAATCTCGCCGACTAGGCCCTGCAGATGCAACCGCACTCATGCTGTTGGCGCTATTCGGACTTGGAATTGCCATCATTGGATTTTGGCGTCCGACTTGGATCGCTTGGCCTTTAGCTGCCATTAGCGCGTGGGTCAGCATCAACTTACTGCGAATTGCGAGAAGACGTTACCTACACCATCGCCGTGGAGGCGCGCAAAAATCTGCAAAAAATGACGAAGTTGCTTGACCCAAACCATAGCTTCGGTATCCTGCTCGCCGGTTCGGAGGCGTGGCAGAGTGGTTGAATGCACCGGTCTTGAAAACCGGCGTGCCGAAAGGCATCGTGAGTTCGAATCTCACCGC
>DDPD01000056.1 GCA_002342025.1 Moraxellaceae bacterium UBA2477
GTACGCGCTACCTCGATTTGCCCGTAGGTATTGATCATGTCTTGATTAAGGTCGCCACCATAGCGGGTTTTTTGCAGCTGGGTTTATGGCTGAGCGGCGCACTCAATTTCTGGATTGAACATTATCGCCGTCAAAGCATGAGCCGAGACTTAGCCGCTGCGACTAGCCTTGCTGCGATCAGCTTTGTCGGGCGTGTCTTGCTGTGGACCTTCTTGGTCCTGTTTATGCTGGATAACCTTGGCGTCAACGTAACAGCCATGGTGGCGGGCTTGGGCGTGGGTGGTATTGCGGTGGCATTAGCCATGCAAAACATACTGGGCGACCTGTTTGCCTCGTTATCGATTGTGATTGATAAGCCGTTTGTGATTGGTGATGTCATTACCGTGGACTCGTTCACCGGCAGTGTTGAACATGTAGGCCTGAAAACCACGCGCCTGCGCAGCAGCACGGGCGAGCAAATCATTATCTCCAACAGTGACCTGCTGAAAACACGCATCCGTAATTTCAAGCGCATGACCGAACGCCGCATGTTGTTCAATTTCGGGGTGGTGTACGAAACTTCTCCTGCGCTACTGGCAGCCATTCCCGCGCTACTGCGGGACATTGTGGCGACCGTGCCGCAGGCTCGTTTTGAGCGCGCACATTTCAAAGCGTTTGGTTCATCGGCTCTCGAGTTTGAAGTGGTGTATTGGATGACCAATCCAGACTTCCAGCTCAGCATGGATGCACAGCAGCAGGTGAACTTGGCGTTGCTCGAGCGACTGCAAGAGGCGGGTATTGAGTTGGCGCAATCTGCACCGCCTGCTGCAGGAGCGCTAAAACCTGCTCATCGCTGACCTGCTTTAGGCATAAAAAAGCCCACATCTAACGGTGTGGGCTTTTTTATGGTCGCTTGGTTTAGAAGCGAATGGCGATGTCTATAAACAGCTTGGATTCCGCAATGACACCCACTAACGTGAGCGGATTACTGGTGACCGCGCTATTCACGCGATAGAGCGAGAAGTTGTCAGTAGTTGCCGTTCGAGCCATTAACAGTTGGTTTTCGTTGTTTCGGCCAGAGATGTCGAAACCCACTGGGCTGTTAAGGTCTAAAGTGATGCCCAGTGCAGATATTCGAGTTAAAGCACCTTGAGACAGATTTGTGGAAATGTCCTGCACATTGAGTGTGCTGTTGGCGCTATCAATGACCAACAGGTTGGTAGCGGCAGCGGAGCGGAAGTTGTTGAGATAAGCAGCGGCTTTCACAACTGGAGTAGGTGTGCCTGATACAGGCTTCTCCGGAGAAACATTCCCAGAGTCTACGTTAATAATGGCATTGGAGAGGTCAATTCCAATTAAGCGCAAGTGGTTTTGTGTTTCACCCGAGAGTAATACAGGATTGAAATCGAGGGTATATTGACCGTTAATGGGTGGTGTAAGTGTACTTTTGCTACTCAGTGCTCCATTGCTGGCAACCGAGTAGATATTACTGTCATCAGACAAGGCATAGAGCGTGCGGTCGGACTGTCTGAAGTCAATGCCTATGATTTTTTCAGCCCCTGTTAAACCGGTCAGGCTGACCTCGTTACTAACAGCGCTCGGTTGATTAGCGCGGAATGTGCGTATTTTGTTATCACTGGTGAGAGCCGTGACGGTTGGGTTGGCGGTGGTGACTAAGCCAATACCATTATAAAACTCTAGGGTTGGTAGCTTAGGTAAAGTACCCATGAGTTGGGCTGCGTTGCCTGTGGCGGAGGGATCAATGGTGTAGACCCGTGCAAACCCATTATGAGTGACGGCAGCAACGCCGACGTTGTTCGTGGGATTAATGTCGTAACCGCCAAGAGAGGAGGTGGGGGCATTAGTTAAGCCTAGGTTTTTGGGGCTGGATAAGGTGCCATTGTTGGCATCGGTAGCGAAAACTTGACCTGTTGTGCCAGCCGTTAGATCAATACTAAACAGAGGAGCTGTACGTCCATCCTGAGTTGTAAAGTCGTCGCGGTAAGCGATGCCCGTCACTTTAGGTGTGCCGGGATTCATATTGGTGTCGGTGATGTTGGTGTCGGTGATGACCTCACCTGTTAGGGCATCGACGTGAAGATTAGTGCCATCTTGTCCAATAATGCGAAGTCGATCGTCGGCGGGATTAAAGTCAATACTAAAATCACCTGAGGCGAGACCAGTATAGGGTGCAGTCGAATCAGTCGAATCAGGGGATAATTTTACTACGCGTGTCATCGCCCCAGATCGCGGCTCTATTCGTATGATCCACGCTTCGTTATTCCCCTTACGTGATAGTCCATACAGCACGCCTTCGGCATTGCGATAGTCAATGTCTAGGATGTTTTCATCTGCATCGAGCGCGCCCAGTGCAGTAGTGGAGCCGCTGGATTTAGTCACTGCCGCAACGCTTCTTGCAAATTCAAGGTCATCTAAATCGACGCCAATAATGCGATTGTTCGACGTGAGCAAGTAAGCGTTTGCTGGGGAGACGGGCACGGTGAGTGTGGGCGCATTGCCGCCACAGGCAGCAAGACCGGCACTGAGCGCGGCAATCAGCAATAAACGAGACAGGGGAAAACAACGCATCTAACAGCTCCAGACTGGGTAAAACTTGCGCATGAGTGTAACGGCATCTTGATCGAAACGCTTAGCGCTTTAAGTGGTTGGCATGATGTTGCAGATGATCGGCAATAAAGGTGCTAATAAAATAGTAGCCATGATCGTATTCGGCGTGCCGCCGCAGCGTTAGGGCTTGGTTGGCCGCTTGGCAGGCCTGTTCGAGGCAGTCTGTATGCAGTTGTGGCAAGAACTGATCGGCTAGGCCTTGGTCAACCAGTAGTGGCGGGCAGCGGTGACCTGCAGCAATGAGAGCTGAAGCATCATGAGCCGACCATGCGGCAGCATTATCCCCTAGGTAGCCTGTAAAGGCTTTTTGCCCCCATGCGCATTGACTGGGCGCGGCAATGGGAGCGAAGGCGGAAACCGATTGATAGCGTTCGGG
The DNA here is from genome assembly GCA_002342025.1 of Moraxellaceae bacterium UBA2477. Lineage (GTDB taxonomy): Bacteria > Pseudomonadota > Gammaproteobacteria > Pseudomonadales > Moraxellaceae > Perlucidibaca. The sequence goes on from DDPD01000056.1 coordinate 2,984, forward strand.
ATGTTTGAGTGCCAAGGTGAGGGCACCGTGGCCGCCCATGGAGTGGCCGAATATACCGACGCGCTCAGCGTCCGCGGGAAAATGACTCAGGATCAGGCTCCGCAGCTCCTCGCTCACATAGGTTTCCATGCGGTAGTGGGTTGACCAAGGGGATACCGTAGCATCGAGATAAAAACCTGCGCCCACACCAAAGTCCCAGTTCTCACTTTCACCGGCAATGCCCGCGCCACGCGGACTGGTATCACAGGTCACCAGCATGAGGCCGAGCTCGGCGGCCAGGCGCTGGGCACCGGCCTTGATCATGAATGTCTCTTCCGTGCAGGTCAGGCCGGCCAAGTAAAACAGCACGGGGACCTTTTCATGGAGGGCTTGCGGTGGTTGGTATACCGAAAAGCGCATGGGTAGGCCAATCACCGCCGAATCGTGCTCGTAATAACCTTGCACACCGCCGAAGCAGGCGTGCGTGCTGCGCGTCGTCACGACCACCTTAAAACTCCACCACGGAGCGGATGGACTCGCCGCGCTTCATCAGTGCGAAACCTTCGTTGATGTCTTCGAGCTTGAGTTTGTGGGTGATCAGCGAGTCGATGTTGATCTTGCCTTCCATGTACCAGTCCACGATTTTCGGCACATCGGTGCGGCCGCGCGCGCCGCCGAAGGCCGAGCCTTCCCACTTGCGCCCGGTGACGAGCTGGAACGGCCGCGTGCTGATCTCGGCACCGGCTTCCGCCACGCCGATGATGATGCTGCGGCCCCAGCCCTTGTGCGTGCACTCTAGGGCATCGCGCATGACCTGGGTGTTGCCGATGCACTCGAAGCTGTAGTCGGCACCGCCGTCGGTGAGCTGCACGATGGCATCGACGATGTTGCCGCCTGCCGCGGCGATGTCCTTCGGATTGAGGAAGTGGGTCATGCCGAACTCGCGTGCCATTTTCTCGCGTTCGGGGTTGAGGTCGACGCCGATGATCTTACCGGCGCCGACCATCTTCGCGCCCTGAATGACATTGAGGCCGATGCCGCCGAGACCGAACACGACCACATTCGCACCCGCTTCGACCTTGGCCGTGAACAGCACGGCACCGATGCCGGTGGTGACGCCGCAGCCGATGTAGCAGACCTTGTCGAAAGGGGCATCCTCACGAATCTTCGCGAGCGCGATTTCTGGTACCACGATGTAGTTTGAGAAAGTGGACGTGCCCATGTAGTGGAACAGGTCCTGGCCGTTCAGCGAGAAACGCGAGGTGGCATCCGGCATGAGGCCGCGGCCTTGCGTGCTGCGGATGGCCTGGCAAAGGTTGGTCTTCTGCGACAGGCAGAATTTGCACTCGCGGCACTCCGGCGTATAGAGCGGAATGACATGGTCGCCCTTGCGCAGCGACTTCACGCCGGGGCCGACATCCAGGACCACGCCGGCACCCTCATGACCGAGGATGGCCGGGAACAAGCCTTCGGGATCGGCACCGCTGAGCGTGTAGTAGTCGGTGTGGCAGATGCCGGTGGCGCGAATTTCGACCAGCACTTCACCCGCTTTTGGGCCAGCGAGGTCGACAGTTTCAATGGTCAGCGGCTGACCGGCTTTCCAAGCTACGGCGGCACGGGTTTTCATGGGCAAATTCCTGCAGGTTGGGATGTCGCGAAGGTACCAGCCGGGCGTCGGCGCGTCACCATGACAGCGGGACTTTTGCCGCTCAGGCTAGGATGCCGGGCGCTAGTGCTGGCCCGGTGCCGAGCAGATAAGCCTCGTTGGCTCGAGCGCGCTCGGTGAGCCAGGCGGCCACGCCGGTGACGCGCTTGAGCCGGCGCAGATCCTCGCTGTAAGAAATCCAGAATTGTCGTACCACGGACACGTCGCCGGGTAGAACAGGAACCAGACGCGGGTCGCCGGCGGCGACAAAGCAGGGCAGGATGGCCAGCGCCCGGCCTTGCAGAACGGCCTGGTACTGCGCCAGCACGCTGGTGCTGCGCAGGGCACTGGTCGCGCCGGGCACCAGCTCGTCGAGGTACAGCAACTGGGCGCTGAAGGCGAGGTCATCGACATAATTAATGAATCGATGGCCGTTCAGGTCCGAGCGCGTGTGGATGACGGCCTGACTGGCGAGATAGTCGGGTGTGGCATAGAGCGCGAGGGTGTAGTCGCAGAGCTTGCTGCAGACATAGGGGCCGCGTGCCGGTCTTTCCAGCGTGATGGCGATGTCGGCCTCGCGCCGCGACAGGCTGACGAAGTGCGGTACCGGCAGCACATCGATGGCGATGTTCGGGTAGCGATCCTGGAAGGCGACCATCTCCGGGATCACAAAATAGCTGCCGAACGCCTCGGTGCAGCCGATGCGCACCAGACCCGAGAGTGCGCTGCCAGTGCCGGATACCTGTTCGCATGCGGCTTGCATGGCACCTTCCATGGCTTCCGCATGACTGACCAGCTGCTGGCCATCCGGCGTCAGCGTGAAGCCGGTGCTGCGCGATTTGTCGAAGAGCAGGGCGCTCAGGGTCTCCTCGAGTGTGCGGATGCGCCGTGCCACGGTCGTGTAGTCGACGCCAAGGCGGCGGGCAGCGGCACTGGCGGTGCCGGCGCGCACGACTTCGAGGAAAAAGCGGAGGTCATCCCAATCGGGTTGCTTTGTGCTTTTTTGCATATCAAATAGGGATCTATGTCGGTTTATATTGCATTTTATCCTATATATGCTGAGCGTTATTTCTTTTGCAAGGCAGATCGTCATGACCACCGTTCCTACCGTCAAGTTGCTGATCAATGGCGAATTCGTGGAGTCGAAAACCACGCAATGGCGCGATGTGGTCAACCCGGCCACCCAGCAGGTGCTGGCACGCGTGCCGCTGGCCACGCCGGAGGAGCTGGCAGCTGCCGTTGCTTCGGCCAAGGCCGCTTTCAAAACCTGGCGCAAGACGCCGATCGGTGCCCGTGCACGCATCTTCCTCAAGTATCAGCAGCTGATCCGCGAAAACATGGCGGAAGTTGCGGCCATCCTCACCGCCGAGCAGGGCAAAACGCTGCCGGATGCTGAGGGCGACATCTTTCGCGGTCTCGAAGTGGTCGAACATGCTGCCAACATCGGCACGCTGCAGATGGGCGAGATTGCCAACAATGTCGCCAACGGTGTGGACACCTACACGCTGCAGCAGCCGCTGGGCGTCTGCGCCGGTATCACACCGTTCAACTTCCCGGCCATGATTCCGCTCTGGATGTTCCCGATGGCCATCGCCTGCGGCAACACCTTCGTGCTCAAGCCCTCCGAGCAGGACCCGATGAGCACCATGCGACTGGTCGAGCTGGCCGTGCAGGCGGGTATTCCGGCCGGCGTGCTCAACGTTGTCCACGGTGCCGAGGACATCGTCAACGGCCTCTGCGACCACCCGGATATCAAGGCGATCTCGTTCGTGGGTTCGACCCGCGTCGGAACGCATGTCTACAACCGCGCCACGCTGGCCGGCAAGCGCGCGCAGTGCATGATGGGTGCGAAGAACCATGTGGTCGTACTGCCGGATGCGCCCAAGGAGCAGACGCTGAATGCGCTGGTGGGCGCCGGTTTCGGCGCGGCCGGGCAGCGTTGCATGGCATCGTCGGTCGTCGTGCTGGTCGGCGAAGCGCGCGAGTGGATTAACGAGATGGCCGAGCGTGCCACAACGTTGAAAGTTGGTGCCGGTCATGAAAAGGGTGTGGAAATTGGCCCGGTGATTTCGTGCGCGGCGCTGTCGCGCATCGAGGGCCTGATCGCCAGCGGTATCGAGGATGGCGCGCGTCTCGTGCTCGATGGCCGCAAGCCGGCGGTGCCGGGCTACGAGGGCGGCAACTTTGTCGGCCCGACGCTGTTCGCCGGCGTGAAGCCGGGTATGCGCATCTACGATCAGGAGATCTTCGGGCCGGTGCTGTGCGTGGTCGAAGTCGATACGCTCGATGACGCCATCGCGCTCATCAACGCCAATCCCAACGGCAATGGCACCGGCCTGTTCACTCGCTCCGGCGGTGCGGCCCGTCATTTCCAGGAAGAGATCGACGTCGGCCAGGTTGGCATCAACGTGCCCATCCCGGTGCCGGTCCCGCTGTTCTCCTTCACCGGCTCGCGCGGTTCCAAGCTCGGTGACCTCGGTCCTTACGGCAAGCAGGTCGTGCTGTTCTACACGCAGACCAAGACCATTACCGCGCGCTGGTTCGACGAAGATGCGGTGAGCACGGTCAACACCACCATCAGCCTGCGCTAAAACGAGGCATCTGCCGTGAACTTTGAACTGAACGATGACCAGCTCGCTTTCCAGCAGCTGGCCCGCGATTTCGCTGCTCGTGAGCTGGCTCCGCATGCCGCGCGCTGGGATGCCGAGGCGTACTTTCCCGTCGAGGTGTTTCGCCAGGGCGGTGAGCTCGGCTTTTGCGGCTTGTACTCGCCGCCGGAGCAGGGCGGCCTCGGCCTGACGCGTCTGGATTCGGCCATCGTGTTCGAGGAGCTGGCGGCGGCAGACCCATCCACGGCGGCGTTCTTCACCATCCACAACATGGCGACCTGGATGCTTTGCGGCTGGGGTCAGCCGGACTTGAAAGCCGAGTGGGGGCCTGCGCTGACCTCGGGCGCGAAGCTGGCCTCGTACTGCCTGACCGAGCCAGATGCCGGCTCTGACGCCGCCAATCTGAAGACCAGCGCCCGTCGCGACGGCGATGCGTATGTGCTGAAGGGCTCGAAAGCCTTCATCTCTGGTGCCGGCAGTACCGACATGCTGGTCGTGATGGCGCGTACCGGCGTGGCCGGTGCCAAGGGCATCAGCGCCTTCGCCGTACCCGCAGATCTGCCGGGCATCCGCTATGGCAAGAAGGAAGACAAGATGGGCTGGAACAGCCAGCCCACGCGCGCCATCTTCTTCGATGACGTGCGTGTGCCGGTCGGCAATCGTCTTGGCGAAGAGGGCGAGGGCTTCCGCATCGCCATGAAGGGGCTGGATGGCGGGCGCATCAACATCGCCACTTGTTCCGTGGGTGCGGCCCAGGGCGCGTTCAATGCGGCACAGCGCTATCTCGGCGAGCGCCAGCAGTTCGGCAAGAAGCTGGCGGATTTTCAGGCCCTGCAGTTCCACCTCGCCGACATGGCCACCGAGCTGGTGGCCGCCCGGCAGATGATCCGTCTGGCCGCGAGCAAGCTGGATGCCGGCGCCAGGGATGCAACGACGTACTGCGCGATGGCGAAACGCTTTGCCACCGATGCCGGCTTCAATGTCTGCAACGAGGCGCTGCAGTTGCACGGCGGCTACGGTTATCTGCGCGATTACCCGCTGGAGCGTTTGCTGCGAGATTCGCGCGTGCACCAGATTCTGGAAGGCACCAACGAGATCATGCGCGTGATTATCGCGCGGCGCATGCTGGACGCGGATGCGCCGGACAGTATTCGCTGAGGCGCTGCTTGATCGGCGCGACAGACCTGACTAACAGCATAAGGATACAGACATGACGGTGAAAATAGCCTTTATCGGCCTCGGCAACATGGGCGGCCCGATGGCCGTGAACCTGCACAAGGCCGGCTTTGCGGTCACGGCCGTGGATCTTTCGGCCGAGGCTCGTGCCAAGGTTGCCGCTGAGGGCGTGCGCGTGGCTGCGACGGCCGCCGAGGCACTGGTCGGAGCCAGCGTGGTCATTTCCATGCTACCGGCGAGTCGCCATGTGGAAGGCCTTTACCTCGGCGATGGTGCGGCCAACGCCGGCTTACTGGCTAATCTACCGGCCGGCACACGCATCATCGACTGCAGCACGATTGCCCCCGCGAGTGCACGCAAGGTCGCCGCCGCTGCGCAGGCGCGAGGGCTGTCCATGATTGATGCGCCAGTGTCTGGCGGTACCGCAGGTGCCGCTGCCGGTACGCTGACCTTCATGGTTGGCGGAGCAACAGAGTGCGTCGCGGCCGCTCAGTCATTTCTGCAGGCCATGGGCAAGAACATCTTCCATGCCGGTGACAGCGGTGCCGGTCAGGTTGCCAAAGTCTGCAACAACATGCTGTTGGCCATTCACATGATCGGCTCGGCGGAGGCGCTCACGTTGGGCGTCAACAATGGGCTAGATCCAGCGGTGTTATCGGAAATCATGAAGCAGAGTTCGGGTGGCAACTGGTCCTTAGAGAAATATAACCCGATGCCAGGCGTGATGGCTGGCGTGCCGGCATCGCGGGATTACAGCGGCGGTTTTGGTACGGATCTGATGCTGAAAGACTTGGGTCTGGCTGAAGAGGCTGCGCTGGCCAGTGCGTCGGCAATTCCGTTGGGTGGTTTAGCGCGTAACCTGTATGCCGCACACAGCGCCAGCGGTGCCGGTGCGCTGGATTTCTCCAGCATCATCCGGCTCTTGCAGAAGCAGCCTGCGTAAGGGCAGCGCTCAACTGTTTGTGCGGCAGGGGCAGCGTTATTCCGCGTTGTCCGAGCACTCTGCGGCTGAGGCATCGATTTTGCAGCGTACTTTCTTCAGTAGCTTCATCATCTTCACGTCGTAAGTGCCATCCTTCGTGAGGATCAGTCGTGATTCACGCATCATGACCACGTAGCGGGCTTTGTCGTTTGCGCTCAATTCCATCCAGTAGTTTGCCGGAATCGTATCTTCAGACTGCTTAGCGATGAGCTCGGCGCGATCGAGCTGTGTGAGTGAATAGGCACGAGCCTTGGCGCCGAAATCAGCGGGCCACTTGTCCTTGCGGATAATCATCATGCCGGTCATTTGAATCAGCGGAAAGCGATACACCGCGCCGGTGGTGCCAAGCCCTTTGTAGAGCTCAAATGGCTTATAGGCGATGGCCGGTGCCGCAATGATATCGACCTGCCCGTTATTGAATTTTGGAGCAAAGCTGGTGATGTCAGACGCCACGGGTTGCAGACCCATTTGCTGAGCCATTTTGGCTTGTGACTTGTCAAAGTCGAGCACGGCAATTTTTTTGCCGGCGGCCTTCTCAATGGAATTGATGTTGCGGTCGCGGACCATGATGTAGGCCCCGCCCAAGGGAGCGACTCCGATCACTTCGTATTGCCCCGAGGTCATTGCGGGGGCCATTTGTGGACTGGCAATCGCTTGCAGGGCAATGCGCAAATGCTTGTAGGTAGGCACCGCGCCAATCGAATCTAAGCTACCCACAAAATGATTGAACTGACGCCCACGCAATGTCGTGACCGCAATGCCATCACATTGACCGGCTTTGAAGTCTTCAGTAACGACGCGCTCGTCCGTATAGGCTTTTAACGTGAGCGGAATTTTCCATTGCTTGGCAACCAAGGCGAAGTCTTTAGCAATTTCAAATGCAGGCCCTTGAGCGCCCAAGGGATCAAATACGCAGTACAGGCCTGCCATCGAGTTGCTGCTGATGGCCAAAAGAGCCGACGCGGCGAGTGTTTTTATTTTCATCTAATTCATCCCAGAATTTAGGTGCAGTTAAACAAACTGCTAGGTCTTATTGTGTTGGCGATTGTAGGATGATTTCAGTGAGATGACCTTAGCTATGTGCAGAAATTAAGCAGTCATTTGGGGTCAAAAATCGGTGACCGTTGAATTAGTAGACAATTGCCGAAAATTCAAACAAAACTTGGAATCCCTTGTGCTTACTGGCATACAGGCGATTCACGGCAGCTTTCCCACGAACTTGTCCACAGCAGTCGGGGATAAGTTTTTCAAATCAGGATGATTGACGGAATAGGTGGTACATGGCTCGATTAACCCGTGCTGAGCAACTGGCGCAGCAAGCCTTTGGCGACTTTAAGGCGCCATCAGCAAAGAAATTACATCGCCTGATGGCGCCCATGCGAGCGTGGTTTAGCCCACAATTTTATGGCTTAGACAGCTTGGACCTAAAGCGTCCAGCCTTGTTTGTGGGCAATCATGCGCTTTTTAGTATTGATGCCGGTCTCATGCTGGATCACCTTTACACGCATTACGGCGTGCTGCCGCGTTCATTGGGCGATCACCTACATTTTCGAATTCCCGGCTGGGGCCAGGCCGTGACAGATTACGGCGGGGTAGAGGGCACACCCGAGAATTGCAGTGAACTGATGCGGCGTGGCGAATCCATACTGGTCTTTCCCGGCGGCGCGCGCGAAGTGAATCGCCGTAAATCCGACCGTTATGAAGTGATTTGGAAGCAGCGCACGGGCTTTGCACGCCTCGCTATCCAGCATGGCTACGACATTATTCCGTTTGCGTCCGTGGGCGCTAACGAGAGCTACGAGATTGTTCTTGATGCCGATGATGTGCGCAGCTCAAAGCTTTGGCAGTGGCTGGATCGTGGCGGCCGATTGAACAAATTAGTGCGCGATGGTGATCTGCTTTCGCCGGTGGTAAAGGGCATTGGCCCGACCCTGCTACCTCGCCCACAACCCTTTTACTTTGCCTTTGGCGAGCGCATTTCGACTGCGCCTTGGCAAACCGAGGCGGTGGATCAGTCCAGCCTGTGGGCTGTGCGCGATCAGACCGAACGTGCCATTCATAGTTTGATGGCTCAGCTGCAAGTGCAGCGCCAAATAGACCAACCTAAATGGCCGGCTTGGCGACGCTGGTTGGCGCCATTACAAGATTGAACGGCAGGCATTAAAAGGAGTACTTATGGATCTACCATCACTGCAAGGTCAGGTTAGCGCCGAGGAATGGCAGCTGCGGTGTGATCTGGCTGCCTGCTATCGCCTAGTGGCTGCCTATGGCTGGAGCGATCTGGTGTTCACGCATATTTCGGTGCGACTGCCGGGACCGGATCATCATTTTCTCATCAATCCCTATGGCCTGATGTTTGACGAAATCACGGCGTCCTCGTTGATAAAAGTCGATCAGTACTGCAACAAGCTAAGCGAGTCACCGTTTCCGGTCAATCCGGCCGGGTTTGTCATTCACAGTGCGGTACATGAAGCGCGAGAGGATGTGCAGTGTGTGCTGCACACGCATACGCGTGCCGGTGTGGCGGTGAGTGCGCAAAAGGTGGGCGTGCTGCCGATATCGCAGCAATCGACCTTTGTGCTGGCGTCGTTGGCGTATCACGACTACGAAGGGGTGGCGTTCCGGCCAGACGAAAAGCCGCGCCTGCAGGCCGATCTCGGTGCCGCGAATTTCCTCATGCTGCGCAACCACGGTCTGCTGACCTGCGGCGCCAGCATTGCGGATGCGTTTCTTAATATGTATGTGTTCGAGAGCACTTGCCAGATTCAGCTCGCGGCACAAGCTGGCGGCGAGCTGATTACAGTTGATCCACGCATTGTGGCCGGTGTGGCCGAGGCCATGCGCGTGCAGACCGGCGGCATGGGCGGCGCTTTTGCGTGGCCGGCACTGCTGCGCAAAGTTGAGAAGCTGGATCCGGGCTATCGCAGCTGAAAAAGCCAGTGACGAGGAGGCTGATTAGCGCTCCTCGGTCTCCCAGGTGCGCACCGGTTTGTGACCGGGGCGTTGCCAGTCCGGCGGCATAATCAAATGCTTCAGGCGTTGACCAAACGGGCCGGGCGAGAAGACATCACGCAGCATATCCACCATTTCGTGCACATTCAGCACCAAGAAATTATAGGAGCGAATCTGCTGAGTGATGCCGTACTCGACCTTGGCTTTTTCCTCGGCGTAGGTGCCGAACCAGCGATCAAAAATGATCAGCACGCCACCGTAGTTCTTGTCGATGTATTCCGGGTTGCGACCGTGGTGAACGCGATGGTTGGACGGCGTATCAAAGAGGTATTCGTACCACTTCGGGAAGCGTCCAACGGATTCTGTGTGCACGAAATACTGGTAGGCCAAGTCAACGGCTAGGCAGAACATCACCACGGCTGGCGGCACGCCGAGCCAGACCAGCGGCAGGTAAAACACGAAGCTACCTACAAAAGCGTTAAGCAGGCTCTGCCGCATGGCATTGGTAAAGTTCATGGTCTCGCCGCTGTGATGCGGCACATGCGCTGTCCAGAACCAACGCACGCGGTGCGAGGTGCGATGGAACCAGTAGTAGCTGAATTCTACCGCCACGAAAATCGGCAGGATGGTCCAACCATTGACCGGGATGTCGAACAGGCGGTGATTAAACACCCAAGCGAAAATGCCCCCCGTGAGCAGTAGCCACATCACACCCTCAAAGACTTGGTAGCTGGCACCGAGTGATAAGTTGGCGATGATTTCTTTGGGGTGAAAGCTGGCGTGATGACCACGCTGTTTTTGCACCACAAACTCAATCATAAAGGCGAGCAGGAATAGGGGCGTCATGCCGATCAGGAAGACCTGCTTCCAATCCACATCCTGGCCAAAAATACTGTGTAAAAACGGCATGAAGGGTTGCAGTAATTCCGTCATGAGAAGTCTCCTTTAAGCGGCTTTTGATAGGCGCTGAAACAACACCCAAGAGATGAGGGCGGTGATACTTTCGAGCACGATCAGCCCCTGTATAAACGCATTCGGTTGGCCATCAATTGCCACACTAATGAGGCGGCCCGTGACCAGGCCGCCAACAATGAGCGCTTGCGCCAGTAAGGCTGGGCGCAGATAGGTTTTGCAGCGCAAGCCAGCTAGCAGAAACAAACCCATACCGATCTGCAAGCCGCCGTAATTTGCGCGCAATTCGTTTAGTGCGTTCACGGTGTTGATGTTGAGCTCGACCGGCGCCATCGCCGCTAAAGGGTCGTAGAATGTGTTGGCGCCAATGAGCAGAAAGCTCAGGCCGCAGAGCAGCAGAAAACCTTGCGTGAATTTTTCCATGATGGTGTGCCTCGTGGTTTTTTTGGTTTCTTTTACACGATGCATCATGTCGGCTTTATGGCCAGCTGTCTTGACGCTTTAAGACGCTTTTTGACATAGTCTGCCAAATGCAAAACTCATCTGACGCTTCCGTTTATGTCGCCGCCTCTATCGCGAATTTGCTCGTCTGTTTTCTCGATCAGCGACGTTTGGCGCTACCGGTGTTGCGTGAACGTTTAACTAAATTAGCTCAAGGGTCACGCTTTCCCATTACCACCTGGTGGGCCTTGCTGGAAGAGATTGAGCAGGCGTGTCCGAATGAGCCGGCACTCGGGCTGCAAATAGGCCGTTGTGCTCAACCGCATCATATTGGCGTGCTCGGCTACCTCGCCATGTACAGCGAAACCCTAGGACAAGCGCTGTTTCGCTTTAGCCGATTTCAGCCCCTGTTGCATAACCTCGCGCCCTCGGTGATCAGTCAACAAAATGACACGCTCGTGATTGGCTGGGGCAAGGGTGAGCGAGAATCCACCCTGCTTTCGGATGATGTCGTCTCTGCGGGTCTGTGTGGTTTTGCCCGCCAGCTCACCGGCCGCAGTGATGTCCGCCTGACGGCGGTATACAGTCCGCATCCGCCGCCTGCCGACTTATCGCCTTACACGCTTTTTTACGGCTGCCCGGTGGTTTTCAATAGCCCCGTCTCAGCGTTGCATATGCCGCTTGAGGTCATGGGCTTAGCCATCAACAGTCAGGACCCTCACCTGACCGGGCTGCTTGAGCAGCAAGCAGAAGCGATGCTGCAGGCATTGCCTGAACCGGATTCGCTGCTGAAGGAATTGCATCGCCAGATCGTTGCGGTGCTTCAGGATGGCCCACCCGAGGCGACCATCGTGGCGGCACGCATGGGTCTGTCTGAGCGCTCGCTATACCGCGCTTTGCAGGAACGTGGGCTGCGTTACAAGCAGGTGCTGAATACACTGCGTTTCGAGCTGGCCAAAGACTATTTGCGTGACCTGCAACTGTCATTGCCCGAGATTTCATTGCTGTTGGGCTACGCCGAGCAGAGTGTGTTTTCACGGGCGTTCAGGGAGTGGGCAGGGGAGTCGCCGATGCGTTGGCGCAAAACACAATTACTGGGGAACTCACCTTGACGCGTTTGACCATCAAATCCAGCTCACCCGAGGGCCGTATCAAGCGCGGTCGACGACCGCTGCCGATAGCTGCTGAGCCTTCAATTGTCGAGGCTGGTGAGCGCGCGGTTATTGGCCTGATCAATCCGAAAAGCCCGGACAATGTCGGTGCGGTTTTACGGGCGGCAGGTTGCTATGGCGTGGACACGGTGTATTACACCGGCACACGTTTTGAACGTGCCGCGAAGTATCAACTGGATACCAAGCGACGCAGTGACACCATTGCCTTAACCGGCGTGGCGTCGCTCTTGGCGCAACAGCAGTCTGGGCAGGCGTTAGTGTGTGTCGAACTGGCTGAAGGCGCGACGCCGTTGCCGGCATTCCAACACCCATCAGATGCGCTGTATGTGTTTGGCCCAGAAGATGGCTCGATAGATCAAGCGCTGATAGATGCCGCCGATGCCGTGGTTTATGTGCCGACCATAGGCTGCATGAATCTGGCGGCGACGGTGAATGTACTGCTCTATGACCGGCTGGCTAAACAGCAAAACGCCATCGACCATCTCGAGCGCGTTCGAACCAGTCGCGATGTGAATAATCGCTTGGTGGTGAAGGCCTGATCGTTAGGCAAGTGCCTGCCAGAGGAGATGCACAGCCATTGCAGTGAGTAGCCAGTTCAAGCCTTGCTGAAAGCCGTCCTCGCTGCGGCCTGCGAGCCAGCGCTCACCCAGCCAAGTGCCGATTAATCCGCTGGCGATCATGGCCAGCAGCAGTGGCATCCAGGTGCCGAAAGCAAAGCCGAAAAAACCAAAGGCGATGATTTTTAGGCCGTGCTGCAGGCTCATACAGGCCGAAAACGTGGCCATGTGCTGCTGCCGGTCCAGCGTCTGCGTTTTCATCAGCGCGGCGACCAGCGGCCCCGTAGCGCCAACAAACATGCTGATAAAACTGATGCTAATGCCGCCGCCCCAGAGCCCTGCCTGTTGTGTCTTGCCCTTTAAGGTCGGCCACTTCCCCCAGACCGCGTAGAGAATGAACAGAGCCAGCGCCAGGTTAAGGAGGTGTGCGGGGAGTTCGCGGGCAACGCTGCCCCCGGCGAATGCCCCCGCCAGCGCGCCGACCGCGAACGGCCAGACAATCACGGGTCGGATGTGCTCGCGCATGATCCAGGTGCGGCCAACATTGGAGCCAATTTGCACCACGCCATGCAGTGGTATGAGCGCTGCGGGTGGCACGAGAAAAGCCATGATGCCGAGCAGTAGCACGCCACCGCCAATGCCTAGCCCGGCCGTCAGTGCCGAAGTAAAGCCGGCGCTGATGACGAGCAGGATGGCATGGCTGAGTGCTAGGCCATCGGGCAGTGCCAAGAGCGACTGCATGACCTGCTTAGACCGCCCATTCCAAAGTCACATCGCCCTGCGCTGGCAAAGCTGCACGCAAAATAGCCAATGTCTCTTTCAGCTCTTCTGGGGTGTAAGGCACGACCGGGTGCTTGCCCCAGATCGGAGCCGGCCAGGCCGGGTCATCGACAAAGCGGGCCACCACATGCCAGTGCAATTGGCTAACCACATTGCCGAGGTTGGCAACATTCATTTTTTCCGCTTGAAGGGCTTCGTCGAGCTGACGACTGACCCAAGACGATTCCCGCAGTAACTGTTGCTGATCGGCTTCGCTGAGTTCGTGGACTTCGCGCAGGTCGGCACGACGAGGAACCAGCACCAGCCACGGGTATTGCGCATCATTCATGAGCAGTACTCGGCAGAGCGGGAAGTCACCGAGATGATAGGTGTCGGCGGCGAGGCGAGGGTGAAGCTGAAACATGAGCGTGCTCCGAATAGTCCAAAGATCAGGGCGTACAAGTAATATCCTCAGTGTAGCGAGCCTGCATGCAGCTTGCGCCAGCTTTTGTTACCCTTGCGCCAGCTTATTTTAGCGCCCCACATTTCTGCCGAGTCGGATACCTGATGTCGATGCGCCCCGCCAACACCTTGAGTCTTGCCTATGTGCAGCGCCTGCTGGCGGGTGCTGTGCGCCAAGGCTCCTCACTGGCGGAGCTGTTTAGCCTCTCGGGGCTTGATCCAGCGCTTCTGGAAGACGCCCATGCCAGCATTAGCAGTGCGCAGCTGATACGTCTGATTCAAACCGCTATGCAGCAAATTGGCGATGAATTCATTGGCTTGGCCAGTACGGGTCGTTCCAAGCCCGGCAGCTTTGCCATGATGGCCTATGCGGTCATTAACTGTATTAATTTAGAGAAAGCGATACGGCGCTCGGTGGCGTTCTATGAGCTCTTCGAAACGCCGGTGCAAACGCGCTTCGAGATCGTCAATAACGAAGGCCATGTGTACTTTGAAGTGCGACGAGACACGGAGTTTTCCGTGACGGTGTATGAGGTCATGGCGTTTGTCTCAGTGAGATTTTGGAGCTGGTTAGTGGGGCGACGGCTCGATCCGCTCGTTATTGAATTTGCTTTCGATGCCCCGCCCAGCTCGCAAGAGTTTGAAAAGCTGTTTCGCTGCCCGGTGAACTACGGCATGGAGGCGAATGTCATTCGCTTTCCCGCGGCTTGGCTGACCTTGCCACTGGCACAAAACACCCTGTCGTTGTCGCATTTTCTGAAAGACTCGCTGGCGCGCATTATTGGCGGTCAGGCTCGACCAGAGCGCTTAACGGATCGTGTGCGTAGTCTGCTGGGGCGGGAGTATGGCAATCAGTTTCCTGAGCTGACGGACATTTGCCAGCGACTGAATCTCACGCCGCAAACCTTGCGTCGTCGTTTAAAGGACGAAGGCACCAGCTATCAAATCATTAAGGATAAAATGCGCGAAGAAGCGGCGCGTTTTTATCTCGCTAAACCCACACTTTCCATTGACGAGATTGCCCTCATGATGGGCTACTCAGAAGCCAGCGCATTTCATCGCGCCTTTAAGCAATGGACAGGTATGACCCCGGCCGCCTGCCGACGCCAGTTATTGGAAACCCCTGAATCATGACCGACACCACCGCACGCCTGTTAATTAACTGCCCTGATGCGCCGGGCATCGTCAGCGCGGTTTCAAGCTTTTTGTATAACCACGGTGCCAACATTACCGATCTCGATCAGCATGCGACAGCGCCCGAAGGCGGCACGTATTTCATGCGCTTGGAGTTTCAAACCGGTAATTTGAGCTTAAACCGTGAGTCCTTAGAGCAGGCCTTCCAGACTTCTGTAGCGGCACGTTATGGCATGAAGTGGCACATCAGCTATGCCGCAGAACGGAAAAAAGTCGCGGTGCTGGTGTCTAAGCACGACCACGCCATGATGGAGCTGCTCTGGCGTTGGTCGCGTGGCGCTTTGCCCTGCGACATCGTGGCGGTGATCAGTAATCACGAGGACTTACGCTCGTCGGTGGAAGGCTTCGGCGTGCCGTTTCATGTCATTCCGGTCACGGCAGCAACCAAGGTCGAGGCGGAAGCGCAAATCGAGCAGTTGCTCAGCGGTGTCGATTTGATTGTGTTGGCGCGCTACATGCAAATTCTCAGTGCCGACTTCACCGCACGCTGGCCGCACCGCATTATCAATATTCATCATTCCTTTTTGCCGGCTTTTGTGGGTGCTAACCCCTACCAGCAAGCGTATGACAAAGGCGTGAAGCTGATCGGTGCCACCGCGCACTATGTGACGGCCGATCTCGATCAAGGCCCGATCATTGAACAAGATGTAGAACGTGTATCGCATCGTGATGAAGTGCCGACCCTGCGTGAAATGGGCCAAGACGTGGAGCGCCAAGTCTTGGCGCGCGCGGTACGCTGGCATCTTGAAGATCGCATTCTGGTGCACGGCAACAAGACCATCGTTTTTGCCTAACGGAAGCAGCCAATGACTTCATTGCCCTCACGCCTGGGTTTATTGCTGTGCTTATACCTGGCTCAAGGCGTTCCTTTTGGCGTGTATACGCAGGCACTGCCGGCCATCATGCGCACCTACGATGCGCCATTGTCGCTGATTAGTATGAGCGGTTTGTTGGCCATTCCGTGGGCTTTGAAGGTGTTCTGGTCACCCTGGGTGGATCGCTATTATTGGCCACGCCTAGGCTATCGCCGGAGCTGGATTCTGCCCATGAATCTGGGCTTGATTGCCGTTTTGGTGGTCATGGCCAGTTTCAATCCTGAGTCGCTGCGCGAGCCCAGTGGCGTTTACACCTTGTTTGCCTTGTTGTTTCTGGTGAACTTGTTTGCGGCCACGCAAGATATTGCCACCGATGGTTTGGCCGTTCGTATCTTGGGTGCTCACGAGCGCGGCCTAGGTAATGGCATTCAGGTCTCGGCTTATCGCGTCGGTATTATCGTGGGCGGCGGCTTGTTGTTGGTGGTCTTAGATACTTGGGGCTGGCAGTCGGCCTTTGGTGGCCTCATCGCCATCTCGTGTTTATTGTTGTTGCCGGTCTTATTTTTACGCGAACCCACGATTTTGCCGGAGGCCGCTGCGGCCTCGCGTGAGCCCTACAGTTCGGCCTGGCGTAGTTTTTTTCAGCGCCCAGAAATCAAGGGCTGGATTTGGGTGTTGGTGACCTTTAAGGCTGCGGAATCCTTGGGCTCCGCCATGGTCAAGCCCATGATGGTGGATATGGGCATTTCCTTATCGCAAATGGGCCTGCAGGTAAGCATGGTGGGCTCCGTCACGACCATTACCGGAGCGTTGCTTGGCGGCTGGTTAACGGAACGCTGGGGACGGCGTCGGGCCATTGTCGGGTTTGGTTTTCTGCAGGCCTGTACCTTCGCTTGTTACGCCTTGCCAGCCTCAGGCATGGGTGTGTTGGGCCTGTCGCCCACCACTACGGTAGTCACCATTAATGCCGTGGAGCACTTTATGGGCGGTATGGCGATGGCTGCACTGCTTTCGGCGGTCATGGATCGCGCCCGCCAAGCCCATGCCGGTGTGGATTTTACGTTGCAGGTCAGCTTGTTGGCGCTGTTTGGCGGCATGTTTTATTTACCTGCGGGCTTTCTCGTGGAGCAAATTGGATATACCCAGCACTTCTTAATTAGCGGACTTGCTGGCATCGCCTTACTTTGGCCTGCCTGGCGATTCACTCGCGAACCAGAACA
Organism: Moraxellaceae bacterium UBA2477; assembly: GCA_002342025.1. Lineage (GTDB taxonomy): Bacteria > Pseudomonadota > Gammaproteobacteria > Pseudomonadales > Moraxellaceae > Perlucidibaca. The sequence continues at coordinate 19,859 of DDPD01000056.1, forward strand.
GCTGCGGTCAGGAGGTTAACGGTGCTAGAGACGCCTTTAGCAAATGAGCCGTGGTTGGATGCGCGCGGGCTGAATTGCCCTGAGCCGGTGATGATGCTGCACAAACGAGTGCGCGAGTTGGCCAGCGGTGAGCACTTATGGATTTGGGCGACCGACCCATCCACCACGCGGGACATCCCGAAGTTTTGCCACTTCCTAGGGCATCACTTGGTGCTCGCCGATGAGCCGGAGCCCGGTTTGTATCGCTATCAGCTGCGTAAGGGCTGAGGGCTAAACGGCAAGTTATCCAAGCGAAAACTCAGTTGGCGATTGAGCAGCCAAGCCGCCACTGCAAGCCCGAGCACTAAGCCGGCCCAATAGCCTTGCGCCCCCCATGCCTGACCCAGCCAATCGGTGCTGCCCGCGATGTAACCAAAAGGAATGCCAACGCCCCAGTAGGCCAGCAAGGTGAGCTGCATCGGGCTGCGTGTATCTTGAATGCCACGCAAGCAACCCGCCGCCCCGACCTGAAGGGCATCGACGATCTGATAAGCCACCGCAAACAACAGCAGCTGAACCGCTAAATCGACAACCGCAGGGTCTGTGCTGTAGAAGCGCACGATGGGCTCTCGCAACAGCAGTAACATCAGAGCGGTGCCACAGGCCATGAGCGTTGTCGTGGTCAGTCCAACGCGACGGGTCAGGCGCAGTGCGGCCAGATTCTGTGCGCCATAATGATGACCGCAGCGAATCGTCAGGGCTAACGCCAGGCTGAGTGGCAGCATGAAAATAACCGAGGTGACAGACAGCGCAATTTGATGGCCAGCCACGGCGATCTCGCCGCTGGGGCTGACTAAGATGGCGACCAGCGCAAACGAGCTGACTTCAAAGAAAATGGCGAGTCCGATAGGAAAGCCCAGCTTGGCGATATGCAAAATTTCATGCACATGCGGTGGTGTCCACACGGTGAGCAAGCGCGTCTTTGAGAAAGCCTTGGTCAGTAACACGTAGGTCAGTAGTACTAAGGTCATCGACCACATCACCACCGCCGTGCCCCAGCCACAACCTGCACCACCCATGGCGGGCACGGTCCAACCCAAGAAGTTGTCGCTGCCGTACATAAAGAAGCGGTTTGCCAATACGTTCAGGCCGAGGCCCAGCAAGCTAATGAGTGTCACCGGTAAGGGCCTGGCCTGAGCTTCGCAGTAGCAACGCAGCACGAAAAAGAAAGCCACCGCCGGCATGCCCCAAGACACGCCGTACAGATAGTCTGCGGTTTCAGCATGTAAATGGTCGGGCATGCCCATCCAGCCCAATAAGGGCGGCGAGGCTTGAATCAGTAGCAGCCCGATCATGCCCACGAGCGCAGCCAGCCAAAGGGCTTGATGCGTGATGATGGCGATGCGTTCGGGCTGCTCAGCGCCTCTGGCTTCAGCGACTAAGGTGGTGGTGGCTAACAGGGTGCCAGTCGTTAGCAGATACAGCGGCAGCCAAATGCTGGCGCCCAAGGCCACCGCAGCGAGATCCAAGGGAGACAGCTGTCCCGCCATAATGGTGTCTATCAGGCCATAGCCCGCCTGGGCAAACTGACTGATCAGAATAGGGCCGGTTAACGCCGCCAATAGTTTAAGTTCTTGCTGCCATGACACGGTGTGGCGACTCATAAAACGCTCAATGATCCATAGCCTAGGCGGCCCAATTCCTGCGAAATGGCGGCGCTATCGGCGCCAAAATAGCGTTGTCGCAAGAGCCCGCTAAGAACCACTAATCCTGCATCCCAGGTGAACTCACCGGCTAAGAGATGTTGCAGAACGTGGGGAATGCTCATGCGTTCCAAACTAGCCACTTCGCCGTCCTGGTTTTGCGGCTGAAGGTGGGCGGGCAGCCACAGATCATGCACGGCCACGTATTCATCTTGTACGCCTTCAGGGATGCGGCGATGAATATGCAAAAAATGAAAGGGGGCGGGTGGATGCTTGAGCGATAAACCCGCCTCTTCCCAGGCCTCACGCGCTAGGCCTGTGGCGATGCTTTCACCGGCAGACAAGCCGCCACCGACCAGATTGTCGAGCTTATTGGGATCCACGAATTTATGACTGCTGCGACGCGCGACCCACAGCTCAGCACCATTCACCGTGGCTACCCACGCATTGAGATGCACGGAGGGCGTTTGCAGGCCGAAGGTTCGAAACGCTGCGCGCTCTTGGGTTAAAAAGACCTGCCCGTGCCGGGTTAATTGCATGGCTTCATCGCGCCAATTTTGCAGCAGTCCTTGTTTTTTCATGGCCTTCGCATAGGTTTGCAAAAGCGCACTGCGGTGGTCATGGCTGCCATCACTGGACAGCAGCACCTCACGGCCATTAATTCGGACACGCGGGCGATCAAGCGCATAGAGCGCTTCAGCGACCTGAGGCCGGACCCAACCGACTGCCTCGCCATCCAGCACAAGACGCAACTCATTGACGGCCTGAAAGCGCGGCTCTTGTTGTAAGAAAGACATGATCTGTGCCGCGAGAGGTGCCGCCATGGAAAAACCTGCATGTCTGCTGAAACGAGGCCTGCAGTGTAGCAAAGTGAGGTGGCATACTTGCGTTTTCGCCATGAGGTTTGCGTTATGTCTCGCCAACAAATATCGGTCGTTGCCGATGACAACATGCCCGGCGTCGAGGCGTGCTGCGCGCAGATTGCCGGCGTTGACTTCCGTGTTGTGCGTCGCCCCGGTCGCGAGCTAACAGCAGCCGATGTGGCACAGGCAGATTGGTTATTTGTGCGCTCAATAACCCCGGTCACGTCGGGCTTGCTGGCGGCTAGCCGCGTGCGCTTTGTGGGTACTGCAACCATTGGTACTGACCACCTGGACATCCCTTGGCTGAATCAGCAGGGCATGGCCTGGTCTGCTGCGCCGGGCTGCAATGCGCGCGCAGTCGCCGAGTGGGTGTTGACCCTGTGCCTGCGACTTGCACAAGAGCAGCAACAGCATTTGGCGGGCAAGGTCTTGGGGATTGTTGGGCTGGGCCATGTGGGCCGCTGGGTCGCTGACTTGATGTTGCCCCTCGGCCTGCGCGTGATTGCCTACGACCCATTAATAGCCACTGAAGCATGGCCCGTGCATGGCCATGTACAACCGGTGAGTTGGGCTGAGTTATTGGCGACGGCCGATATCATTACCATCCACACGCCCCTGACGAAAGCCGGTCACTTTCCAACGTTTCATCTGTTTGATCAGGCCGCATTGGCGCAAATGAAGCCTAGTGCCTGGTTACTCAATGCGGCGCGCGGCGCAGTCATTGACCACGATGCCTTGCTAAGTGACCTGCAGCGCAACAGCCGCGTGGTGGCGTTAGATGTTTGGGAGGGAGAGCCCCACATTCGACCCGATGTGCTGGCCTTGGTGCGTTACGCTAGCCCTCATATTGCCGGCCATAGCTTAGAAGGCAAATGGCGTGGGACCTGGCAAATTGTGCAGGCAGCTGCAGAGCACGAAGGTTTGACCCTGGCGGGCTCACTGCATGATGTTCTGCCCACGATGGGAGCCGAGTCACTGACGTGGCCTATGACGGGTGACACAGAGGCCGATTTGTTTGCGCTAACGGCGCAACTCGTGGATCAAGCTGGGGATGATGAACGCCTTCGGGCGTCGCTCCATGAAAGTCACCCCAGCACGGCTTTTGATGCGCTGCGTAAACACTATCCGGTTCGACGCGAATTTCCGGCACATCGCTTGCAAACAGTAAGCGATGAAACGTCGCGTAAGTTGCTTATCGCGCTCGGTTTCTGCTGTTAGCATTCGCAAAATTTTCGTGTCCTCTCTGTTGGGAGCCTGATTCCATGCTGAGCGCATTTGTTATTGGTTATTTGGTGGTATCCATTGCAATTGGCTTGCTGGCCAGCTTGCGTGTCCACAACTCGCGGGATTTCGTATCCGCTGGACGCAGTCTGCCGCTAAGCATCGTGACCGCCACCATGTTTGCCACCTGGTTTGGTTCAGAGTCTGTGTTGGGCGCGCCACCTACTTTTTTGCAGGAAGGGATTGGCGGTATTGTGGCGGATCCTTTTGGTGCAGCATTTTGTTTGATCTTTGCCGGGATGTTTTTCGCACGAGCATTGTATCGCCGCAACATGCTCACCATTGGCGATTTCTTCCGGGAAAAGTATGGACGTGAAGCTGAAGTTATCGCGTCTACTGCCATTATGTTGTCTTATTTGGGCTGGGTATCGGCGCAGCTCATTGCGCTGGGCGTGGTCTTCAGCAGTCTGAGTCAAGGTGCCATCACCCATGATCAAGGCATCATGATTGGTGCAGCGATTGTGGTTTTCTACACGATGTTCGGTGGCATGTGGTCAGTGGCTATGACCAGCTTCGTGCAAATGCTGGTCATCATTATTTCCCTGTTAATTATTGCTTGGGTAGTTGCAGACAAAGCGGGCGGCGCCATGGTCGTTGTTGAGCACGCGCGAGCAGCGGGGAAGTTTGAGGGTTTTTGGCCGGAGTGGAATTTGCCCGCGGTTCTGGCCTTTGTTGGGGCATTTGTTACCTTAGCGCTAGGGTCGATTCCGCAGCAAGATGTATTTCAGCGCATGAACTCTTCGAAAACTGAAGGAATTGCCGTGGCGGGATCTATCCTAGGCGGTGTGGGCTATTTGGTGTTCTGTATGGTGCCCATTTTCCTAACCTATGCCGCCGTGGTGATTGATCCGGATCTGGTAAGTCGCGTCATTGCCGTTGATGCGCAACAAATCTTGCCTACCTTTATTCAAACGGATTTGCCGTTAATTATGCAGGTGCTTTTTTTTGGCGCTTTGCTGTCGGCCATCATGTCCACTGCATCAGGCACGTTGTTAGCCCCATCCACCGTATTCACTGAAAACTTGCTCAAGCCGTTGCTGAAAACACAAAGCGACCGTCAGTTTCTGTGGATGCTGCGCAGCGTTGTCGCCGTGTTCGGTGTCTTGATTACCTGGTTTGCCGTAAGGTCTGATGCCAGCATTTTTGAGATGGTTGAGAATGCTTACAAAGTGACATTGGTGGCGGCTTTTGTTCCGCTCACAGCAGGTATTTATTGGCGATATGCGAATCGAGTTGGGGCGTTGTCTTCCATGGTGGCAGGTATCGCCGTATGGCTAACCTTGGAAGCCTTCGCTCCTGAAGGGATTTGCCCGCCACAGTTGGCGGGCTTATTTGCGGCTATTGTGGCAATGCTGCTGGGTTCTTGGTGGTCGCGCGCTGCAAAATGCTGAGTAATCGATCGGACTGATTTTCTGCGGGAATCACGCCTTCTTTTGCCAAGATGGCGTGTAACTTAGGCAAGTTCCAGCATGGCGTAGTTGGCATGAAATGATGCTCTAAGTGATAGTGCTCGTTATGCGGCGCGAACCACAGCTTCTCATACCAGCGTGCATTGGACGTACGGGCATGAAGTAAAGGGTTGGTGCTAAGTGGCTCGGCCACAACAGCATGGTCGGCAATTTGGCGAATGCGCATGCAAATCGGCAAAATGAAGATGAATGCGGTCAGCCAAAGCAGGTAGAGCCAGCCATTTCCCAGTGCACTGAGCGTGGCCGCCATGACGACTTGCCAAAGCAGACCAATATGGCCATTGTTTTTAATAAAAACACGTAAATAACCGGGAGTGCCCTGTGGCGCTGGCTCAACACGCACCACACGACCCGTCAATTCATAACGCCAGTAACCAGCGGCCATGCCCATTAAACCAAGCACGGACTTCAGACCGGTGAGGCCTGACGCATCTCTCCATAGTTTGCGTTTCAGGCTGCTGGGCGCAACAGGATATTGTTCCGTCATGATGAGGTCTGGATCGTCGATGGTGCCGGCTAGGCGATGATGGGTCATGTGATAGGCACGATAGCCTGGCATGCTCTGCAGGATGGGCTGAGCACACAGATATTCGCCAATAAAGTCATTGAGTTTTGCAGACGCAAACAAAGACCGATGGGCTGCTTCGTGTTGCAAGATGGCGAAACCAGCTTGTGCCGCAGCCAGCAGTAATAGGCTGACCACAAAGGTGAGCGGGTGAGGCCAGAGCAGGCTTAACGCAAACGCTAGCAGGATTAAGCTCCAATCTTTGCCAACCTCTAGGCTGCCACGCCAGTTTGACTTGCTATTCAAGGCTGCCCGTTGTTCCGGAGTCAGTTTAAAGTGGGGCATTTTATTACTCATAAAAGTTAAATAAGAAAAGTTATGTAATAAGCAGGGGCAGTTTAGCGCGAATTAACGCATTTGCAAGCGGTCACTGTTTTCAGCCTCTATAATTCGCGCCGATGTCTTTTCAGTGGAGCCTTTCATGTCCCGCCAAAACCGACTGCATAGCGTGCTGCAGCAAGCGTTTAATCCAGACTTTCTTGTGGTCGAAAATGAGTCCCATAACCATGGTGGCCCAGCCACCGAAAGCCACTACAAGGTCACTTTAGTCTCGGCGGCATTCGTGGGCCTGCGGGCGGTGGCTCGCCATCAGAAGGTTTACGCGTTGACTCAAACGGAGATGACCCAAGGCCTGCACGCGTTAGCGTTGCATGTGTACACCCCGGAAGAGTGGGCTCAGGTTGGCGCAGCTCCAGCTAGTCCGGCTTGCATGGGGGGCAGTAAGCATGACTGAGTCATCGCAGTTTGTGGTGGCTGCGCTCTATCACTTTGCGCGTTTAGACAATTTCCGTGAAATGCAGTCGCCCTTGCTCGCACTCTGTGAGGCGCAAGGGATTCGTGGCACGTTGCTGTTAGCGCAAGAAGGTGTGAACGGCACGATCTCGGGTTCCCGCGTCGGTATCGATGCCGTCTTGGCGTGGTTACGATCAGACCCTCGATTAGCGGCGCTAGAGCATAAAGAATCACTTAGCGATCGACATCCCTTTGTCCGTTTGAAAATTAAGCTGAAAAAGGAAATTGTGACGTTGGGCGTTCCGTTTGTGGATCCCACGGCGGTCGTTGGTACGTA
>DDPD01000037.1 GCA_002342025.1 Moraxellaceae bacterium UBA2477
TCTTCTTCCAGTGCCATGACCAGCTCAACGGTATCCAGCGAATCAGCGCCCAGATCGTCGACGAATGAGGCTTCGTTGGTCACTTCTTCCAGCTTAACGCCCAGTTGTTCAGCGACAATTTTCTTGACGCGCTCTTCGATCGTGCTCACGTTTATCTCCTTTGATGTCGGACTGCCGACAAGTCGCCGCAAGTGTATTGAAGCGTCCCGTAGGTGGCAAGCTCCGCCTGCCCAGCAAACCGTAAGTAGTTATTTCAAGTTAATAGGTAATGGATGACTGGCCGGTCTAGGCCATGTACATGCCGCCGTTTACATGCAGTGTCGTGCCTGTGATATAAGCCGCACGCTCCGATGCCAAAAAAGCCACCGTTTCTGCAATGTCCTGTGGCTGACCCAAACGCCCTGCGGGCACCTGCGTCAACAATTTTTCCCGCTGCGCTTCAGGCAAGGCCTGAGTCATATCGGTTTCGATAAATCCTGGCGCAATTGCATTCACCGTGATGTTACGCGATGCAATTTCAGTGGCTAAAGCCCGCCCAAACCCTTCTAGCCCGGCTTTAGCAGCAGCGTAATTCGCCTGACCGCCATTGCCCATCGAACCAACCACCGAACTAATGTTAATGATACGACCCCAGCGCGCCTTGGTCATGCCCTTTAAGCTGGCCTTGGTGACACGGAAAATGGCCGTTAGGTTCGTGTTAATCACCGACTGCCATTCCTCTTCCTTCATGCGCAGCATGAGGTTATCTCGTGTAATACCAGCATTGTTAACGACGATAAGCGGCGCTCCGAATTCTTCCGAAATTTGCGCTAACACGGTCTCAATGCTGCTCAACTCGGCAACATCCAGCACCACACCCCGACCTGGAATGCCTGCCTCTGCTAATGCCTGCGTAATACTGGCCGCCCCCGCGTCCGTGGTTGCCGTTCCAATCACGGTAGCACCTTCGCGCCCCAGGGTTAGTGCGATAGCACGCCCAATGCCACGCGTCGCACCCGTCACCAGGGCCACCTTATCGTGTAATGACTTTTCCATCAGGCCATCCTTAATTTAATGATGTTCAGTCTATTCCGTCAGCGCCAAAGCCGCTTTTAGGCTTTCGGCGGACTCCACCGAGACATGCTCGGCCTCTTTCGCGATGCGTTTATTCAAGCCCGTCAATACTTTACCTGGGCCGCTCTCTATAAATCGCATCACGCCCTGCTCGGCTAACCACTGCACGCTTTGCGACCACAGTACTGGACTATGCAGCTGCGCGATCAGGGACTCCTGCAAAGCGACGGGGCCCGCCTCAATTCGCGCGGCCACATTCTGTACAACTGGTATGACGGGCGTATGAAAGGTCAGTGACTGTAGATGCGCAGCCAGTTTCTCAGCGGCAGGCAACATCAGCGCGCAATGGGACGGCGCACTCACCGGCAAGGGCAGCGCACGCTTAGCACCGGCTGCCTTACACGCAGCCATGGCGCGATCCACGGCGGCGGCACTCCCCGCAATAACCACTTGCCCTGGAGAATTAAAGTTTACAGCCGACACCACCTCGCCTTGAGCGGCCTCAGCACAGGCGGCTACCACCTGCGCATCTTCGAGCCCAAGAATAGCTGCCATAGCGCCCTGTCCCGCAGGCACGGCGGCTTGCATCAAGCGACCGCGCTCGGCGACTAACTTAACGCCATCGGCTAAGGACAATACCCCAGCTGCCACTAACGCGGTGTACTCACCCAAGGAATGTCCTGCCACGTATTGAGGCTTGGCCCCGCCCTGCGTCAGCCACGTACGCCAAACCGCAATGCCAGCTGTGAGTAGTAACGGCTGGGTATTTTCCGTCGCATTAATTTCTGCTTCCGGGCCCTGCTGAGCTAGCAACCACAAGTCCTTACCCAATGCCGCCGATGCTTCGGCGAAGGTCTCTTGAACCGTTGGAAACTCTGCTGCTAAATCTGCCAACATGCCGATGGCTTGCGAACCCTGACCGGGGAAAACCCACGCCGTTGTCATCAAGAAATCCTTGCGAAGTAAATCGGAACGGTACTGAGGTTAGCCTAAAAGCGCGCGAGAAGTCGCCCTAGACCGCCTCAACTGGCGATTCTGTGGCCAATAAAAGCGCCTTTTTGGCGTGTTCAGCTGCGCTGAAGTGGCGCGCAAGCAGCGCAGGAATATCCTTTTCAACTTCTTTAATGGCGACCCGCAACGCTTGTGCGAAGGAGTCAATTTGAGCGCTGCCATGGCTCTTCACCACAATGCCGGTGAGCCCGACCAGGCTGGCACCGTTATAGCGACCCGGGTCCATTTCCTGCTTTAAACCCTTCCAAATGGGGTAGGCCAACAGTCCCAGCAGCTTCGTTAGCCAGTTGCGATTGATTTGCGCCTTAATCATAGCCGCCATCATTTTCGCCACACCTTCGGAGCTTTTCAGCGCGATATTGCCGACAAAACCATCGCAGACCACCACATCGGCATCGCCGTGAAAAATGCCATCGCCTTCCACATAGCCGATGTAATTTAGGGAAGACGCCCGCAACAGTTCGTGCGTGGCTTTAATGAAGTCATTGCCCTTAATTTCTTCTTCACCAATGTTGAGTAAGCCCACGCGAGGTTGGTCATGGCCATCTAAGGCTTGCGCAACGAGCGCGCCCATTTCAGCGAATTGCAACAAGTGGTGCGGCTCAGAGTCGACATTGGCACCCAAGTCGAGCATGTGGGCATGGCCCGTTTGTGTCGGCAAAGCGGTCATAATGGCGGGACGATCAATGCCAGCGTGCATTTTCAGCACAAACCGACCGATGGCCATGAGCGCGCCGGTATTGCCCGCAGACACGCAAGCCTGAGCTTGGCCGTCGCGCACGGCATTTATAGCCAGCCGCATCGAGGATTGCTTTTTATTGCGCAAGGCCACAGAGACCTTGTCACTCATGGTGACAAATTCCGTGGTGTGGACGATCTCAATGCGAGCGCGAGGCGTAGAAGCACTGAAGGCGATGAGCGGCACTATTTGTGCCTCATCGCCTACCAGGAGGAGATGCAGGTCAGGCTGCTCAGCCAGAACCTGCAATGCGGCGGGGACTGTAACGGAGGGACCGAAGTCACCGCCCATCACATCTACCGCCACGGTGATACGCATGGCGCGTATCAGGTCTCGTCTTTCGCGCCGAACAGTTGGTGACCACGGTAGAAACCGTCTTTGGTCACGTGGTGACGACGGTGCAATTCACCCGTGGTTTGATCGACGCTGAGAGTCGGGCCATTCAGGGCGTCATGCGAACGACGCATGTCACGACGGGAACGGCTCTTACGGTTTTGTTGAACGGCCATGGTCTACTCCGGCACTTACACTGGTTGGCTGCGTCACCGCAGTCGGGTTAAATCACATTACTCCGTGTCTGACGGCTTCAAGCCAGCCAACACACGAAACGGGTTTTCTTTTTTCGGCATGGGCTCGTCGTCGGCTTCCGGCAACACTGTCAACGCCGCTTGCGGTTGACAGTCTTCATGGCGCGCCACTAATGGCAACGACATGATGAGCTCATCTTCTATGAGTTCGAGCAGATCGAGTCGATCGTCCTCAAACACCACATAATCATCGTCTTCGCTGAGCCGATCGGCATACACCTCATCGTTCAGCAGAAACACATTCACATCCGCCTGAAGCGGAACAGTCACCGCGCTCATGCAACGCTGGCAGGTCTGCTCAACCGTTGCCGTGATGACACCGCGCACATTAGGCACACCGCGTGCATCGCGATGAAACTTTAACTGCACGCTGACCTCACCCGCGTCACCTAGGGTGACTTCGCGTAAACGCTTGAACGCTGCCAGGGGCGTACGCAACACCAGCTGTGCAGACTGTTCGGCCATTTTGCCGGGATCAACATAGTGCGGCAGCAAAGTGTGCGGCAGCAACTGCGGCGAATGGGTCTTTGACATAGGCGCGGGATGATACGGACTCACCCGCGCGCTGTCAAAGGAAAAGCGCTCGTTGCCCACTACTGTAAACGCGGAGCCTGCGAGGTTTCCGTCACGGATTGCTTGAAGGCCGCCCCAAGAGATTTACCGAGCTGACTGCCCAAGCGGCGCAACACGGAATCCAGTGGATTTTGCACCTCTGTATAGTCAACCAGCGTTTCGTGTTTAACCACATCGCGGGCAACTGAGGCCACAGAACCAACAGCATCCGCTAGGCCCAAGGCAATGGCTTGATCACCGCTCCAGAAGTAACCCGAAAAGAGATCCGGATTATTACTTAACCGCGCACCACGACCGGCCTTCACCGCCGTAATGAAGTGCCGGTGAACGGCATCGAGAACACTCTGCACATGCTCACGTTCTACCGGGTCCACAGCCCGAGCGGGACTAAGCAGATTTTTATGCTCGCCTGCGGTCAGCGTGCGATCCTCAACTCCGAGCTTCTGCAGCAAGTTGGGCACACCAAAGCCCGGCATAATCACGCCAATGGAGCCGACCAAACTGGACGGATTTACAAAGATTTTGTCGGCAGCCACGGCAATGTAATACGCCCCAGAAGCGCCGGTATCGCCAATGACAGCGTACACCGGCGTATCGGCATGCAATTTACGCAGGCGGCGAATCTCGCGATAAACCTCGTCGGCCTGAACCGGGCTGCCGCCAGGGCTATCAATACTCAGCACAATCGCCTTAGCCTCTGTGCTCTCGAATGCGGCGGCGAGCGAGTCGTTAATGCTTTGAGCATTCGCTGGGCTATCGCCAGCAATTTGGCCGTTAATAAACACTACCGCGGTGTGGGGACCGAATGCACTCGAGGTGCCGGCTTCATCTTTTAAAAAGCTGACCGCCAGGGCTGCTACAATGACCAGCAATAATGCGCGACGCAGCCAGCGCCAGCGCGCACTGCGCCGACGATCATCGAGATCCGCCTTTATAAAGGCTTCAATAAGCGCCCAGTCTTTCGGCTCTTGATTTCGATTACCCGTCCAATCCGACATGCAACACCCCTTCTCAATACAAACGTTTGAATGACTATAACGCAGCCAACGTAGATGCCAGCTCAGACATATCCTGACAAATCGCAATCGGCGCATGCTCGGCAAGCCGCTCAGCGCTATGCACGCCATAGCTCACACCAATGGATGGCATGCCTAAGCGCTGCGCCATCTCTAAATCATAATGCGTGTCACCAATCATCACCGCTCGCTCCAGAGGTACTCGCAACTCCAGTAGCAGCTCCTTGAGCATGAGCGGATTGGGCTTGGAGGCTGTTTCATCAGCACAACGCGTGGCACTGAAATACGATGACCAACCGGTGTGCGCCAGGACACGATTCAAGCCCGCTCGACTTTTCCCTGTGGCCACGGCTAATTGACGCCCCGCGCCACTTAGCTGCTGTAACAGTGCCTCTGCACCCGCATAGGGCTGACTATGCCCACCTACGCCCGCAACAAAATGATGCGCATAGCGGTGACGCAACGCCTCTCGCTCAACTTCGGGAACTTGTGGAAACAACACTTGCATGGCTTCGGGCAGACCCAGGCCAATAATGTCACGCGCAGCCGCATCACTGGGCTCCGGCACACCTAAATCCAAGGCTGCGAGCTTTACGCTGCGCACAATTTGCGCCAGCGAGTCCATGAGCGTGCCGTCCCAATCAAAAATGACTAAATCAAAGCGAGTACTGTTGCGATCAAGCACGACGTAACACCTCTAAACCCCGCTCAAAGTCTTCATCAACATCCGCATGTAGCGATAACTTTTTCCCCGAGGGCAGGGTCAAGCGCAGATCCCGTGCATGCAAAAACAGTCGCGACAAGCCTTTCGCTTTAAAACGTGCGTTAACGTCGTCGCGACCATACTTATCATCCCCTACCAAGGCATGACCCAAATGCTGGGCATGAACACGGATTTGATGCGTTCGGCCGGTGAGCAGATGCGCTTCAACCAAGGTGGCATCGGCAAAACGCTCCAAAACGGTAAAGACCGTAATGGCCGTTTTGCCATCGCGGGATACGCGCACCACCGCCTCGCCATTCGGGCTTTCGATCTTTAATAGTGGCGCTTCAACGCGATGCTTGGCCCCGCTTAAGCGCCCGGACAACAGCGCGACATAGCGTTTATCCATCTGGCCATCGCGAAGCTGGGCATGTAGCGCTCGCAACAAGGCGCGATGCCCCGTCACCATGGTCAAACCGGAAGTATCCCGGTCCAGGCGATGCACAAGCTCTAACTGCGCTGTCGCATCCGGCCTAAGTGACCGTAGCGCCTCAATCAAACCAATGGAGATACCACTGCCGCCATGCACGGCCAAACCCGCCGGCTTATTTACGACTAATAAATGGTCCTCATCGTGAACAATGCGGCTTTTCAGGAGTTTTTGCAGACTGCTGGTCGGGCGCGCAGCTGGCTTTTCTTCACTCATGCGCAAGGGCGGCACGCGTATCACATCGCCAGCCTGCACCCGATAATCTGCTTTAGTGCGGCCTTTATTAACCCGCACTTCACCTGTGCGAACAATGCGGTACACCAACGTACGGGGCAGTCCCTTGAGTGCGGTGATGAGATAGTTGTCGAGACGCTGGCCTGCATAAGCCTCATCTACCGTGAGCATTTTTACGGCCGGTGCGTCGGGAACGTGCGGTAAATCTGACATGAACTGTCCTGTATTAATTCCGGGCCATTGGCCTTGACGGAAGATGACTGCTATATTAGCGAGTCGCTTGCCATTGAAGACCGTTTGTCGATGGCCGCATGATAAAGCAAAGCGACTGCTGCTTGGCAGGAAACGCAACTGAGCTGAGTCCCTGTGACGACGATTTTTCGTCGCTCAGGATGACCGCCGCCCCATGCACCTCCGCCACCCAGCCCCCGAGGCGACGACTTTGTCGCCAGAATAAAACCTCGCGCCGCATCGTGATTTTGCGCGCAGGCAAGAATTTTAAAGCGGCTCTGATCTAGTCATTATGATCAGGTCACCAGCGGTAAGCACCCGAGTCGGACACCCCGAACCCGTGCTTATCGCTCACAACAGAATTAAGGATGACACGTAGAGCCCACTTGGCTTGGCGTGTCCGAGATTGAAAGCGCATCGATATGATGCCTTTTTGCTGTTGCCGCGGCTTGCTTGCGGGCACCCGATGTGGGGCATAACCCCATGGGTAGACCCACACATGAAACGCATGTTGATTAACGCGACACACAACGAAGAAATTCGCGTCGCTATGGTAGATGGCCAACGCCTCTATGATTTTGACCTTGAACACCGCGGCCGCGTGCAGAAAAAGGCCAGCATTTTCAAGGGTCGCGTCACCCGTATTGAACCCAGCCTCGAAGCCGCCTTCGTTGATTTTGGTGGCGATCGTCACGGCTTTTTGCCGCTGAAAGAAGTCGCTCGCGAATACTTCCACAAGACGCCAAAAGAAGCCGGCGGCCGCATCACCATTAAAGATGCGCTGCAGGAAGGCCAAGAAGTCATCGTTCAGGTGGAAAAAGAAGAGCGCGGCAACAAGGGCGCTGCCCTGTCGACCTTCATCTCGCTGGCCGGTCGTTACCTCGTGCTGATGCCGAACAACCCGCGTGCCGGCGGCATTTCGCGCCGCATCGAAGGTGAAGAGCGTCAGGAACTGAAAGACGCCCTCAACGCCATCAACATCCCCAACGACATGGGCGCGATTGTTCGCACGGCAGGTCTTGGCCGCAGCGCCGAAGAACTGCAGTGGGATCTCGACTACCTCATGACGCTGTGGACGGCGATTCAGACCGCTGGCAAAGAAAAGACCGCGCCCTTCCTGATCTTCCAGGAATCCAACGTCATTATTCGTGCCGTTCGTGACTACCTGCGTCAGGACATCAACGATGTACTGATCGACAACGAAGCCGCGTACAACGAAGCCATGGCCTTCGTGCAGCAAGTCATGCCGCACTACCAAACCAAGATCAAGCTCTATAAAGATTCGGTGCCGCTGTTTAACCGCTACCAAATCGAAAGTCAGATCGAGACGGCATTCCAGCGCGAAGTGAAACTGCCATCGGGCGGCTCCATCGTGATTGA
>DDPD01000057.1 GCA_002342025.1 Moraxellaceae bacterium UBA2477
GCAATACTTAGCGGTATTGTGGGTGGAATATAAGGACTTTGCGTGATTAGTAGTTGCGCAACGAAAAGATATCCACTACTATGCGCCACCCCTGACAACAGGGTGGTGTTACAGCCGGGGCATTGTTCCCGGACCGGTTTGTGAGAAGCCTTCCCCTGATAAGCAAGTCAGTGGTGGGCTAGTTCTTTTTTGCTTTGGAGTTGCTGGAATGGCTAGCCAGAGAATTCGCATCCGCCTGAAGGCGTTCGATCATCGTCTGATCGACCAATCGGCGCTTGAAATTGTCGAAACCGCGAAGCGTACAGGTGCCCAGGTTTGTGGCCCTATCCCGATGCCAACGCGTATCGAGCGCTTCAACGTCCTGACGTCTCCGCACGTCAACAAGGATGCGCGTGACCAGTACGAAATTCGTACTCACAAGCGTCTTGTGGACATCGTGATGCCAACGGATAAGACCGTTGACGCACTGATGAAGCTGGACCTCGCCGCTGGCGTGGATGTTCAGATCAGCTTGGGTTGATCGTTCAGCATTGAGTCTCTTGAGAGATCAAGTTGCTAAAGAGGTTTGAATAAATGGCTATTGGATTAGTCGGTCGTAAGTGCGGGATGACCCGCGTGTTCACGGAGGCTGGCGTTTCTGTGCCGGTCACTGTGATCGAAGTCGATCCGAACCGCATCACACAAATTAAGTCGCTGGAAAGCGATGGCTACCAGGCTGTTCAAGTAACAACTGGTGAGCGTCGTGCTTCTCGCGTAACCAAGGCCATGGCTGGTCACTTTGCTAAGGCAAGTGTTGCAGCGGGTCGTGGCGTTTGGGAATTCCGTGTTGCTGGCGAAGAGGCTGCAGGCCTTACCGTTGGCGGTCAGCTTGAAGTCACGCTGTTTAGCGTAGGTCAGGCCGTAGACGTTACCGGTGTTTCTAAAGGTAAGGGCTTCCAGGGTCCAGTTAAGCGTTGGAACTTCCGTACGCAAGACGCTACCCACGGTAACTCTGTATCGCATCGTGTCCATGGTTCCACTGGTCAAAACCAGAGCCCAGGCAAGGTGTTCAAGGGCAAGAAGATGGCCGGCCATATGGGTGCTGAGCGCGTCACTGTCCAGGGTCTGGAAATCGTTTCCGTTGATGTTGAGCGCAGTGTGCTCGTCATTAAGGGTGCCATTCCGGGTGCTACCGGTAACGACGTCATCGTACGTCCGTCCGTTAAGGCCTGAGGGAGATTAACGTGAACCTGAAGACTGTTTCCGGAGCAGCCTTAGAGCTCTCCGAAGTTGCCTTCGGCAAGGACTTCAATGAAGCCCTCGTACACCAAGTTGTCGTCGCCTACATGGCTGGCGCACGTCAGGGTACTAAGGCTCAGAAGTCCCGCGCAGAAGTCAGCGGTGGCGGCAAAAAGCCGTTCAACCAGAAAGGTTCGGGCCGTGCACGTGCCGGTTCGATCCGTAGTCCAATCTGGCGTGGTGGTGGCAAGAGCTTTGCTGCCCGCCCACAAGATTGGGATCAAAAGGTTAACCGCAAAATGTATCGCGGTGCTATGCAGTGCATTCTGGCCGAACTCGTTCGTCAGGATCGTTTGGTTTTCGTTGACGACTTCACTGTCTCGGCGCCAAAGACCAAAGAACTGCTGGGCAAGCTCAATGCTCTGGGTCTGAAAAATACCCTGATCATTACGGATGCTGTTGACGAGAATCTTTATCTCGCCGCACGCAACCTGCCGCATGTCGAAGTTATCGACACCACGGCTGTTGATCCGGTGAGTCTGATTGGCTTTGAGAAGGTGCTGATGTCTGTGCCTGCAGCCAAGAAACTTGAGGTGGAACTGGGATGAACACAGAACGTCTGTTGCAGGTATTGCTTGCGCCGCATGTCTCTGAGAAGGCCACGATGATTGCTGAAAAGCATAATCAAGTGGTGTTCAAAGTTCGTCGCGACGCCAACAAGCTGGAAATCAAAAAGGCCGTGGAAACACTGTTTAAGGTCGAAGTTGCGTCGGTTAACACCACGCTGACTAAAGGCAAGAGCAAGCGTTTCGGCGGTTCCCTCGGTCGTCGTCAAGACTTCAAGAAGGCTTATGTCTCCTTGAAAGATGGCGCTCAAATCGACTTCGCCGCAGCTGTTGCAGCTGAGTAAGGGCCGGGAGTACTGACATGCCAATCGTAAAATGTAAACCGACTTCCCCGGGTCGTCGCTTTGTTGAGAAGGTCGTTCATGACCATCTTCACAAAGGTCGTCCGCACGCTCCGCTCGTTGAGAGCAAAAAGCGTTCCGGTGGTCGTAACAACAATGGCCATATCACCATGCGTCACATTGGTGGTGGTCACAAGCAGCTTTATCGCGTCATCGATTTCAAGCGCGGCAAGGACGGCATTCCAGCCGTTGTTGAGCGTATTGAATATGACCCGAACCGTACCGCGCATATCGCTTTGTTGAAGTATGCTGATGGTGATCGTCGTTACATGGTGGCCCTCAAGGGTCAGCAAGTTGGCGATGCTGTGATGTCCGGCGATGCCGCTCCGATCAAGGTCGGTAACGTGCTTCCGCTGCGTAACATGCCGCTCGGTTCGACCATTTGCTGCATCGAATTGAAGCCAGGCAAGGGTGCACAGTTAGTGCGCTCGGCGGGTACTTCGGCTCAGTTGCTCGGTCGCGACGGTGCATACGCCATTGTGCGTCTGCGTTCGGGCGAAATGCGCAAGATTCATGTGGATTGCCGTGCTGCCTTCGGCGAAGTGTCCAACAGCGAGCACAGCCTGCGCTCACTGGGTAAGGCTGGTGCCAGTCGCTGGCGCGGTATTCGACCAACAGTTCGTGGTATGGCCATGAACCCGGTTGACCATCCGCACGGTGGTGGTGAAGGCCGTAACAAGGGCATTCAGCCGGTGTCGCCATGGGGCACGCCATCCAAGGGTTACAAGACCCGTAACAACAAGCGTACGAGCGGCATGATTGTCCGCGACCGTCGCGTCAAGTAATGGGTAGAGGAGAGCCACTATGCCTCGTTCACTGAAAAAAGGTCCGTTTGTAGACACTCACCTGTTCGTTAAGGTGGAAGCTGCAGCGGCCGTACATTCCAAGAAGCCCATCAAGACCTGGTCGCGTCGTTCGATGATTCTCCCAGAAATGGTTGGCCTGACAATTGCCGTACATAACGGCAAGCAACATATCCCAGTTCTCGTGACTGAGCATATGGTCGGCCACAAACTGGGTGAGTTCTCGCCGACTCGTACCTATCGTGGTCATGCTGTCGACAAAAAGTCGAAGCGATAAGGAGAGCATGATGGAAGCTATCGCCAAATTGCGTGGCGCGCCGATCTCGGCCCAGAAAGCCCGCCTCGTCGCTGACCAGGTTCGTGGTTTGAAGATTGAGCTGGCGCTGAACACGCTGACGTTCAGCAACAAGAAGGCTGCTCACTTTGTTAAAAAAGTGATCATGTCGGCTATTGCTAACGCCGAACATAACCAGGGTGCGGATGTGGACGAACTTCGTGTCGCCACTATCTGTGTGGATGAAGGCATCACGCTGAAGCGTATTCAGCCGCGTGCTAAAGGTCGCGCTGATCGTATCAGCAAGCGTACCTGCCACATCACCGTCATCGTGGCCGAAGGCAAGTAAGGGGCTGAAGAAATGGGTCAGAAAGTTCATCCAATCGGTATTCGCCTGGGCATCGTTAAGAAGCACAACGCGAACTGGTACGCCAGCCCGAAGCAATACGCTGAATTCTTGCTCGCCGACCTCCAGGTGCGTGACTTCCTGAACGAGCGCCTAAAGGCGGCTTCGATCAGCAAGATCCTCATCGAGCGTCCGTCCGAGAATGCGCGCATCACGATCTCCACAGCTCGCCCAGGCGTTCTGATTGGTAAGAAAGGTGAGGACGTAGAACGTCTGCGCCGTGATGTTGCCAAGCTGATGAAGATGCCAGTGCAGATCAACATCGACGAAATCCGCAAGCCGGATCTCGATGCGAAGTTGGTTGCAGATAGCATCGCGTCGCAGCTCGAGCGTCGTGTGATGTTCCGTCGCGCCATGAAGCGCGCTGTACAGAACTCCATGCGTGCCGGTGCTAAGGGTATCAAGGTCGAAGTTTCGGGTCGTTTAGGCGGCGCTGAAATCGCACGTACCGAATGGTACCGCGAAGGCCGCGTGCCACTACATACCCTGCGTGCAGACATCGATTATTCGATTGTTCGTGCAGAAACAACTTACGGCTGTATCGGCGTCAAGGTGTGGATTTTCAAGGGCGAAATCCTTGGTGGTATGGAGCAGGTAGCTGCCCCGACCCCAGTGGAAGAAGCTCGTCCCGCCAAGAAGCGCGGTGCGAAGAACTAAGGGGTTGAGAGATGTTACAGCCTAAGCGTACCAAGTTTCGTAAGGTCCATAAGGGCCGCAACACGGGTCTGGCACTTCGTGGCAGTTCCGTGGCATTCGGCACGATCGGCCTGAAGTCGATTGAGCGTGGTCGTATTACGGCCCGTCAAATCGAAGCTGCTCGTCGTGCAATTTCCCGTCGCGTAAAGCGTGGTGGCAAGATCTTTATCCGTGTTTTCCCGGATAAGCCGATCACACAAAAGCCACTCGAAGTACGTATGGGTAAAGGTAAAGGTAGCGTGGAATACTGGGTTGCCGAAATTCAGCCAGGCAAGATGCTGTACGAAATCGAGGGTGTTGCTGAATCCTTGGCTCGTGAAGCCTTCACCTTGGCTGCCGCTAAGCTTCCTTTGAAGACCACTATCGTGACTCGGACGGTGATGTAATGAACGCCAAAGAATTGCGTGAAAAAAGCGTCGAAGACCTGAACAAGGAACTCGACAACCTGAACCGTCAGCAGTTCACTCTGCGCATGGCTCAGGCCACTGGTCAGCTGACTCAAAACAGCAAGATCGGCGTTGTTCGTAAGAGCATCGCTCGTATCAAGACCCTTCTGACCGAGAAGCAAGGTAACTGATCATGACGGAACAGAACCAAATTCAGCGCACGCTGACCGGCAAAGTCGTCAGCAACAAGATGGACAAATCCATCACTGTTCTGATTGAACGTAAAGTCAAGCACCCGGTGTACGGCAAGTACATCACACGCTCGACCAAGCTGCATGCGCATGATGAACAAAATGTTTGCCAAGAAGGCGACATTGTTACGATCTCCGAGTGCCGTCCATTGTCCAAAAC
>DDPD01000064.1 GCA_002342025.1 Moraxellaceae bacterium UBA2477
GGTTTGGAGACGCAAACACTATGAGCCAGAAGCAACCTTTACTTCATTTTGCTCATGCCAATGGCATCCCCAGTGATTGCTATGTGCCGTTTCTGGCTGAACTGCATGAGAAAGCGCGCGTCATTCGCGTGCCCATGCTGGGGCACGACCCGCGCTATCCCATCGCGCCGAACTGGCATGGTTTGGCTGAACAGCTGGCCGATTCCATTCGCAGCCAGGCGGGCGGCGAGCCTGTGATTGGCGTTGGGCATTCGCTAGGTGGCATGACAACGTTAATTGCGGCGACTAAATATCCCGAACTTTTCCGTGGGGTCATTCTGCTCGATCCCGCCTACATCAACCCCCTGGCGGGTTTTGGCGTGGCGCTATACAAGCTTCTTGGCCGCATTGATGACGTCACGCCAGCGGGTCGTAGTCTAGGTCGTCGTTCACATTGGCCGGATCGTCAGGCGGTACATGACAGCCTACGTAACAAGGGTTTGTTTAAGCCCTTCACCGACGCCAGCTTTGCGGGTTATCTCGAGCATGGTTTGGTCGAAAAGGACGATGGTGTTCATTTGCGTTACGACCCCGCCGTGGAAGTCGAGATTTTTCGGCACACGCCTTCCGATGCCTGGCGCTATCGCAAGCCTTTGAAGTGTCCGGTTGCGGTGTTTACAGGTGAAACCAGCGAATTCCTCAAACGCGGCACCATGCATAAGCTGGCGCAGGCTCAGCGCGTGCCTTTGCAGATCATTCCCGGCGGTCACATGTTCCCGTTTGAGTACCCCGAGAGCACCGCCGCGTCGGTGCTAGCACAGGTAAAGACCATGTGGGCAACGTCAGGCGTGCGCGTTTGATATGGCCATTGAATCGGTTATCGAACTCCCATTCGGGCGCGGTCGCATCGCACTGAAAACGTGGCATGCCGAAGCGCGCGGTGTTCCCATCGTGTCCTTGCATGGTTGGATGGACAATGCCGCAACGTTTGACCGCATGGCGCCGCACATGGCTGAACATACCTTTGTGGCCATGGACCTGCCCGGTCATGGCCTGAGCGATCCAAGACCGGCTGGATTCCGTTATCACAATGCCGATTACTTCGATGATGTGCTGGGGGTTTTGGATGCCTTGTATCCCCAGCAAAAAGTGATTCTGCTGGGCCACTCGCTGGGCGCGGGCATTCAGATGATGCTGGCTGGCCTGCTGCCTGAGCGTGTGCAGGCCTTGGTGATGATCGAGGGGCTGGGGCCGCTCACGGCCGACCCGTCGCATTATGTGGACATGACACGGCTTTCTTTAGCCAGTTATCGCGAGTTCCGGCCCGAGCGCAGGCCGATTGCCAATGAGGCGCAAGCGGTGCAAGCACGCATGAATGGTTTGACCGGCCCGCTGAGCGAAATGGCATCACGCATTCTGTGTAGCCGCAGTCTAGATCGTAATGCAGATGGCGAGCTGGTTTGGCGTACGGACAAGCGTCTGCGCCAAAACTCCCTGATGCGTTTCAGCGAAGCGCAGGTGCTGGCCTGCATCCGTGCCATCAGTGTGCCGACGCTGTTGGTGCGCGCTCAAGATGGCGCGCCGTTTGAGCAGGCCGCCGGTCAAGCCAGGCTGGCGGCTTTTGCGAACTTAAAACAAGTCACGGTGCCCGGCAGACATCATTTGCATTTGGATGAGTCGCCAGCCGAGGTCGCGGCTGAAGTACGGGCCTTTCTTAGCCACGTGGTTTAGGGTGCTTCACGCCGCGCTGTGGCAAGGCGGTGAGTGGGTCTTCTGGCCAGGGGTGTTTGGGGTAGCGACCGCGCAAATCTTTGCGGACTTCCGGGTAGCCTTGCCGCCAGAAGCTGGCCAGATCGGCGGTGACGGCGGTGGGACGTCGAGCCGGTGAAAGCAAGTGCAGGGTCAGCCGCAGTTGGCCTTGCGCCAAAGCGGGTGTATCCAGCCAACCAAAGACTTCCTGCAGCTTCACCGCCAGGACCGGGTTGCCTTCCACACAATAGTCAATCTCCACGCTGCTGCCACTGGGCACGGTGAGGTGCGTAGGCAGTAACTCGTTGAGTTGCTGTTGCTGCGACCAATCGAGCTGTGCAAAGAGTGCATCCTGCAAGGGAAAGCGCGACATTTCCTCGAGTCGTGACAGGCCACTCAGCCAAGGGCCAGCCCAATCCGCCAGATTTGCCATGAGTGCTACATCGGACACGTCCGGCCAATCATGGGGATGCCCCGCGTGTAAGCGTTGCACGCGGGCCTGCCACTGCCGCAGCGCCGGTGTCCACGGCAGTGCCTCTGCGCCAAGCTGACACAGACCACCGATGAACACCGGTAAAAGAATGTCGGGTTTGGGGCGAGGTAGCGGCACGCTGTCCAGAATGAGTGCTGCAAAGCATCGCTGCCGTCGACCAATGACGCTCGCGCTGGAGTTATCCCACTGCAACATTTCTTCACTCAGCACGCGCCCTGGATGCAGCAGGTCAAGCTGGGCAAGATCAAAGGGCAAGGCGAGGAAGATTTTGGCATCGCGCGCCTGGGCATCCAGACTGACCGCAATAAGTCCAGGCTCGCCCGCCAGTGCGTCATCGTTACGCAGGCTACAGCCTCGGCCATTGGCCAGCAGGTAGCGCCCCTCATTACCCGGACGCCTCTGTGCAATGGCATCGGGCCAAGCCAGCGCCAGCAGTTCACTTAAGCTCAACGCGTGGGTTTGGTTGAGGTTAGGGGCGGGTAGTGCGCGCAAACGCTCTTGCAGCTGTCGCCGTTGCTCTTTCACGCGCTGCAGGCGACCTCGATCAGCGTGGGACGCCAAGGCATCCCCTTGCAAGAGCGCCAAACGAGCGCGTAAGTCACTGCCAGCCGCGTCGCGTGCTGGTCCGCTGAGCAGGTCACGCTCCGACAGCAAGGCGGCAAATTCAGCGGCCTGTGAACCTTGCCCACGGGCATGCGCCAAGACCAGCAGATGCGCCAACCGTGGCGATAAACCGAGTGTTAGCATCTGCCGCCCGTGCGCGGTGATGCGACTGTCTTGATCCAGCGCCTGCATATCCCGCAGTTGGTCTTGGGCCTGCGCCCAGGCGGGAGCGGGCGGAATATCTAACCAAATCAGTTGTTGTGGGTCCCGTATGCCCCAACCGGCCAGCGTCAGCGCTAAATCGGCTAGATCGGTTTGGCAGATTTCCGGCGTGGCAAAGCGCGCTAGCCGCTGCTGGGCATCTTCCGACCACAGCCGCAGGCAGTGACCGGGCTCGATACGACCCGCTCGACCACGTCGTTGCTCGGCATTGGCTTGAGATACCGATTCGGTGATTAAGCCGGAGAGTCCCGTATTGGGATCAAAGCGTTGGCTGCGCCGTAAGCCGCAGTCAATGACAACGCGCACCCCTTCGATGGTTAAGCTGGTTTCCGCGATGGCGGTGGCTAAGACGACTTTGCGCTGACCACTAGCGGTAGGTGCAATGGCCGCGTCTTGCTCAAACTGGCTGAGTTGGCCATACAGCGGACAAAGTTGTGTGTTGGCCGGTAGGCGTTGTTGCAACAGCCCTTGCAGGCGGCGAATTTCACTTTCTCCCGGCAGGAAAACCAGTATCGAGCCGGATTCACGTTGCAGAGTCTGATGAATCATTAGCGCGCAATGCTCGAGCAGAGGAGTTCTGCCGGGTGGGGCATAGCTGATGCTGACCGGATATTGCCGACCGGGGCAATTTAAAATTGGCGCGTCATCGAGTAAGCGAGACAGGGGAGCAGCATCGAGTGTGGCCGACATCACGAGCAGACGCAGGTCAGGACGAAACACACTTTGGCTTTCTCGGGTCAATGCAAGACCCAAGTCTGACGACAAATTGCGCTCATGAAACTCGTCGAAAATGATGACACCGTAGGACGATAGTTCCGGGTCATCCTGAACCATGCGCAGCAAAGTACCTTCGGTAACGACCTCAATTCGTGTCGTTGAGCTGATCTTGCTATCGAGTCGCGTACGATAGCCAACGCGTTGACCTACCGGCTCACCCAGTTGTTTCGCCATGAACTGCGCTGCTGCCCGTGCCGCAAGTCGCCGAGGTTCGAGCATCAGAATTCGGCGCTCTTGCAGCCACGTAGCCTGTGCGTGGAGAACGGCGAGAGGGACCCGAGTGGTTTTTCCGCTGCCTGGTGGGGCTTGTAAAATAGCGGTGTTTGCGCGCTCCAGTGTGGCGAGTAGCTCGGGCAGCACAGCCTCTATTGGCAGTGATGTGACTTTAGAAACGAATGAATCAGTCATTATTGTCAACGGCAGGCAGTTTAGGTGGCGTAGGCTGCATAAAGGGAAAGGAGCTTAGGCTCAGCATAATAACAACAGGAGTAGCTATGAGCAGATGTCGAATCATAGGACTGGGGCTGATTTTTGCAGCCATGTCCGTCCATGCTCAAACCGTTAAAGCGCCGGCATTGGTCCCCGTAAAAGCCTGTATTTTTGATCCTACCGGCGCCAATGGGCCGTTTGCGCAATTATCGCGTGACCTCGCCATCGAGGCCCAGCGATATGGCATGCGCCTCAATGTGAAAATCTATTTGCACGAGCATGTTGCCGCCGAAGATTTCAAGGCGGGGCAATGTGATTTAGTGGGCATATCCACGCTGCGTGCGCGCCAATTTAACAAGATGGTGGGCAGCATCGATTCGCCGGGCAATTTACGCAGCTATGCTGAAATCAGATCGCTATTGCATGTGCTCGCCAACCCAGCCTTCCAGCCCATGACGATCACTGGACGCTATCAAGTCATCGGCGTCATGCCCATCGGCGCGCTTTACGTCATGACCCGTGATCGAACCATAAACTCCATTGAGAAAGCTGCCGGAAAGCGCATTGGGGTTTTGGATTGGGACCCTTCGCAATCGAAAATGATCTCGGCGCTGGGGGCGCAACCGGTGCCGTCCGATATCACCAGTTATGGCGGTAAGTTTAATAACGGGCAGGTCGATATTATCGCTGCGCCGGCCATCGCCTATGAGCCGCTGGAGTTGTACAAAGGCATTGGCAAAAATGGCGGTGTGATTCGTTTCCCCCTGTTGCATGCCACCGCCACCATCATGATTCGTCGCGACTTTCTGCTCGAAAAAATGCCAGATCTCGATGCCCGTATCCAGCAGCTACAAGCCTATGGCTTACGCTTCCTCGACGCACATTTAGAGCGACTAAAACAGGCTGAAAAGTCCATTCCAGCTGGCGTGTGGGTGGAGCTGACCGCCGAAGAAAAGAACAGATACTCTCGGATGGTGCGTCAGGCGCGCATCGCGATGACCAAGGATGGTGTGTACGACACATCGACCATGAACTTGTTAAAGCGCGTGCGCTGTAAACATGATCCTGCCAATGAAGAATGCAGTCTGTTCGATGAATAAGGAAATATGCATGAAGTCATTTAAGCAGGTGTTCTTAGCGGGTTGTTTAGCGGGCGGTTTGTTCGCTGCTCCGGCCGTTGCGGCAGACGTCACACCG
Source organism: Moraxellaceae bacterium UBA2477 (assembly GCA_002342025.1). Taxonomy (GTDB): domain Bacteria; phylum Pseudomonadota; class Gammaproteobacteria; order Pseudomonadales; family Moraxellaceae; genus Perlucidibaca. Next base: position 5,450 of record DDPD01000064.1, read on the forward strand.
GCTTTCCCTAGCCCTAAATCGGCTGGTATGCCACAGCCACTACCCAAGCCCGTGAAGGTCCGGTTTTGCATTTTCGATCCACTCGGGCCGAATGGAAAAATCGTGACGGCTGCGCGTGAGCTGGCGAAGTTTGCCGCGGAGTGGAACTTCATCGCTGAGATAAAAGCCTACACCGATGAGCGGGTAGCGACCGAAGATTTCAAGGCGGGTCAGTGTGAGGCAGTGGCAATTTCCACGTTACGCGCCAAGCAGTTTAATGCGTCTGTAGGCAGCATTGATTCGCCGGGTAATCTGCGTAATTACGACGAAATGAAGACGTTGCTGAAGATGCTGTCGAATCCTGTGGTGGCCCAGCTCGCCATCAATGGTAGGTATCAGGTGGCAGCCGTCATGCCGATTGGCGCCATTTTCGTGGTGGTCAATGACCGGCAAATTAACTCGTTGAGCAAGGCGGCAGGTAAGCGTGTGGTGGTTCTGGAGTGGGATCCTGTTCAAGCCAAAATGATTTCTGGGCTGGGCGCGCAGCCGGTGCTCGCAGATTTCTCGACCTATGCGGGAAAGTTCAATAATGGCCAGGCCGACATCATCGCCGCGCCAGCCCTAGGCTTTAAGCCGATGGAGCTTTACAAGGGCATCGGCAGCAAAGGCGGGGTCATTCGCTTTCCATTGCTGCAGGCCACGGGAACCATTTTGATTCGTCGTGATTTGATTTTGCCGAAAATTCCCGATCTGGATCTTCGCTTAAATCAAGTCCGGCAACTGGGGCTTCAACACATTGATGGCTTAATCAATATGTTGAAAGAAGCGGAGAAAGACGTGCCAGAGCGCCTCTGGATTGATCTGCCGAAAACCGAGCAAGACAAGTATTACCAAATGCTGCGTGAAGCGCGCATTACGCTGATGCGTCAGGGTATTTATAACAATGTGATGCTGGGCATTATGAAGCGAGTGCGCTGCAAGCATGTGCCCAATGACGCGGAGTGCAAGACGTACGACGAATAAGGCCATTAAAAAGCCCCGCCAGTGCAGGCTGGCGGGGCTTTTTTACGCGCTTAATGTTGACTCACATCACTTAATCGCGAATCAGGGCCAGAAACTCATTGCGGGTTTGCGCGCTGTCACGAAACGCCCCGAGCATAATTGACGTTTTCATCACCGAATTCTGCTTCTCCACACCGCGCATCATCATGCACATGTGCTTGGCTTCAATGGTCACGGCAACGCCTTTGGCATCGGTCACTTGTTGAATTGCGTCGGCAATTTGTTTGGTCAGGTTTTCCTGAATCTGTAAGCGGCGGGCATACATGTCGGCAATGCGGGCGACTTTCGACAGCCCCAAGACTTTGCCAGACGGGATGTAAGCCACATGCACTTTGCCAATGAACGGCAGCAGGTGGTGCTCGCACAGCGAATACAGCTCGATGTCTTTCACTAAAACCATCTGATCATTGTCAGAGGGAAATACGGCCCCGTTAACGAGGGTGTCGAGGTCTTCCTCGTAGCCTTTGCACAGGTATTTAAAAGCCTTAGCGGCTCGTTTTGGTGTGTCGAGCAGGCCGGGTCGGCCCAGGTCCTCACCGACACCGCGGATAATGTCCGCGTAGGCGTTTTCCATGATTATTCTCGTACTCGGAAGATGAAAGACTGACCGTAGCGAGGCGCGAGCCTACGGTAAAGAGGACAGCGCAGGCATTTTGTCTTCTCGCGGCCGTCGCAGCAAGACCATGACAGCGCCCGTACCGCCATGTCGAGGATCGGCGCTGACAAAGGCCAGCACATCCGGCATTTGGCGTAGCCAACCATTTACGGCGGTTTTTAGCATGGCCTGACCATTGATCTGGCCTTTACCGTGCACAATTTTGACCACCGTAATGCTTTCGGCTTTGGCCTCTGCAAGCAGTTGCAGAACCGCCTCGCGTGCCTGCTCCAGTGTGCAGCCATGAAGATCCACGGCATGCTTCCAGGGCAGCAGTCCAGCCTTAAGCTTGTCGAGCTGACGTTCTTGCACACCATTACGCTTAAAGCTTAATGCGGCTTCCGGCGACACACCTTGAAGTAGCGCGACGGTATCCGACAGAGCGATATTCTCGCGCTCTGCATCGCCCTCGGCGCGTGCGCGCTTGAGGAGTGTCAGTGCATCCGGTTTCTTAGGGCGTGCTGGGCGGGCAGGGACGGCGCTATCCACCGAGAGTTTT
>DDPD01000063.1 GCA_002342025.1 Moraxellaceae bacterium UBA2477
ATGAACATCTTGGCGTATTCACCCGTTTGAATGCGCTTCAGTGCATTGCGCATCGCTTCACGCGACTGCTCGTTGATCACTTCTGGGCCGGTGACGTATTCACCGTACTCAGCGTTGTTGGAGATCGAGTAGTTCATGGTGGCGATGCCGCCTTCGTACATCAGGTCGACGATCAACTTGAGTTCGTGCAGACATTCGAAGTAAGCCATTTCTGGCGCGTAGCCCGCTTCAGTCAGCGTTTCGAAACCCATCTTCACCAGCTCAACAGCACCGCCGCAGAGAACAGCCTGTTCGCCGAACAGGTCAGTTTCGGTTTCTTCACGGAAATTCGTCTCGATAACGCCACCCTTGGTGCCGCCATTGGCCGCTGCGTAGGACAGAGCGATCTGCTTAGCATTGCCCGACTTGTCCTGATACAGCGCGATCAGCGACGGTACACCGCCACCCTTCAGGTACTCGGAACGCACCGTGTGGCCTGGGCCCTTAGGCGCAACCATGATCACATCGAGGTCAGCGCGTGGCACAACCTGGTTGTAATGCACGTTGAAGCCGTGAGCAAACGCCAGGGTAGCGCCTTGCTTGATGTTCGGTGCAACATTGTTGGCATACACTTCTGGAATGTTTTCATCTGGCAGCAAAATCATAACCAGATCAGCGCCCTTAACAGCCGCATCGACTTCCGCAACTTTAATACCAGCTGCCTCAACCTTGGACCAGGAAGCGCCGTTCTTGCGCAGACCAACAGTCACGTCTACACCCGAGTCGGTCAGGTTTTGTGCATGGGCATGGCCTTGCGAGCCGTAACCGATGATGGCGACTTTCATGCCACGGATGATGGAAAGGTCAGCGTCTTTATCGTAATAAACTTGCATGGTGTAAGCCTCTGCGGAGATAGGAGTGGATGCCTGTGCGATTCAGGCTTATCCGGGACGCGCACCATACGACATCCTTTGTGTTGCGTAAAATGATATATTTGCAACGCAATGTGCCGATAAAGGAAACATTATAGTGGATGCCCGCAGCCTACAGCTTTTCCTCGCGCTATCAGAAAACCTGCATTTTGGCCGCACCAGCCGCGAGCAGCACATCAGCCCCTCGGCATTAAGCCGCATCATTAAGCAACTGGAAGACAGCGTAGGCGCCCCACTCTTCCTGCGCGACAACCGCTCGGTGACGCTGACTCGTGAAGGCCGATTATTCCGCGAATACGCTAACGACACGCTAAGAAGTTGGGACGGCTTGCGCCAAGCACTTCGGCAAGATGGCGATACCTTACGTGGCGAGCTCAGTCTGTACTGCTCGGTGACGGCGAGTTACAGCTTTCTGTATGACATCCTAAATAGCTTCCGCAGCGACCATCCGCATATTGAAATTAAGCTGCATACCGGCGACCCGGCGAAAGCAGTCGAACGCGTTCAGGAAGCACGCGAGGCCATCGCCATTGGTGCGCGGCCGGACAACCTGCCCGCAGGCGTCGTATTTCAACCCATTGCACGCTCGGATCTGCGCTTTATTGGGCCGCTCAATACCCTGGCGTTAAGTCAGGAACAGATCCAGCAACCGTCTGCGGATAACTGGCGCGACGTGCCGATGATTCTGTCGGAGGAAGGCCTGGCGCGCACTCGCATCGAGCGCTGGCTTAAGCGACACGGCATCCGTCCCAAAATATACGCACAAGTCAGCGGCAATGAGGCCATCGTGAGCATGGTCAGCCTAGGCTTTGGTATTGGCGTGGCGCCACAAATCGTTCTCGACAGCAGCCCGCTGGCGAGCCGAATAAAGACCTATGAGATCGAGCCGCCATTGGCACCTTATGACATTGGTTTGTTTGCGTTGGAGAAGCGCTTGAAGGAGCCGCTGGTGAATGCGTTTTGGAATCGGCAGGTGGGTTAAGCCCAGAAATGAAAAGGCCCGCAACTGCGGGCCATTTCATCACTCAACGAAACGAATGACTCAGATGCTCAGCACCTTTTCACCACGGGCAATGCCGGACACGCCGGAGCGCACCACTTCGAGAATCGACGTCTCGGACAGCGCTTCAATGAACGCGTCGAGCTTCTCACTCGGACCCACCAACTGAATGGTGTAAACGCTCGGCGTGACATCCACGATATGACCACGGAAGATGTCGGCGGTGCGCTTAATTTCAGCACGCGCGGCACCCACGGCTTTGACTTTGATCAGCATGAGCTCACGCTCAATATGCAGACCTTCGCTGAGATCAACAACTTTAACCACTTCGATCAGCTTATTGAGCTGCTTGGTGATCTGCTCGATCTTGTGCTCATCGCCGGAGGTGGTCAGCGTGATGCGCGACAGGGTCGGGTCATCCGTTGGCGCTACCGTGAGCGATTCGATGTTGTAGTTGCGTTGCGAAAACAGGCCGACCACACGCGACAGCGCGCCCGGTTCGTTTTCCAGCAGCAGGGAAATAATACGACGCATGATCAGGTACGCTCCGTCTTGCTCAGCAACATGTCACGCATGGAACCCTTGGCAATATGCATTGGGTAAACATGCTCGGAAGGATCGACATAGATGTCGAGAAAGACCAGGCGATCGGTCATGGCAAACGCTTCACGCATCTTGCTTTCGAGCTGATCCGGATCGGTAATTTTCATACCGACGTGACCATAGGCTTCAACCAGCTTGACGAAGTCAGGCAACGAATCCATGTAGGAGTTCGAGTGACGACCTTCGTACTGCATGTCTTGCCACTGCTTAACCATGCCCAGCGAACGGTTGTTGATGTTGATGATCTTCACCGGCAAGCCGTATTGCAAACAGGTCGATAGCTCCTGAATGTTCATCTGGATCGACGCTTCACCGGTAACACAGGCCACGATGGCATCCGGGAAGGCGAACTTCACACCCATGGCCGCTGGCAGACCAAAGCCCATGGTGCCGAGACCGCCGGAGTTGATCCACTGACGTGGACGATCGTACTTGTAGTACAGCGCCGCGAACATTTGGTGCTGACCCACGTCGGAGGTGACGTAAGCCTGGCCGTTAGTGACCTTGTAGAGCATCTCAACGACTTGCTGCGGCTTCATTTCGCCGGGCTGGGCCGGTTCGTAGCGCAGGCCATGGCGAGCACGCCATTGGGTAATCTGTTCCCACCAAATTTTCAGTGCTTCAGCATCCGGCTTGATCTCCGCTTCCGCTTTGATCTGCGCCAGCATGTCGGTCAGCACAGGCTCCACAGCACCGACAATCGGGATATCCACACGCACGGTCTTGGAAATCGCGGCGGGGTCGATGTCGATGTGAATGATCTTGGCATTCGGGCAGAACTTGGCGGTGTTGTTGGTAACACGGTCGTCAAAACGCGCACCCACGGCCAGAATGACATCGCTGTGATGCATGGCCATGTTGGCTTCGTAAGTACCGTGCATGCCGAGCATGCCGATGAACTGCGGGTCGCTGCCGGGATAGGCTCCGAGGCCCATCAACGTGTTGGTGCAGGGATAGCCCAGCGTACGCACCAGCTCCGTGAGCAAATGAGAAGCATTGCCTTGAACTACACCACCGCCGGCGTAGATCACCGGACGTTTGGCGGCGAGCAACTCATCCACGGCCTTTTTGATTTGGCCAGCATGACCACGGCCCGGCGGCGTGTAAGAGCGCAGCTTGACCTTGGTTGGATAGTCGTAATCGAACTTCTCGTTCGGGTTAGTGCAATCCTTGGGGATGTCGATAACGACAGGACCGGGACGACCCGACGAGGCAATGTAGAACGCCTTTTTCACCACGCCCGGAATTTCCGAGGCATGACGAATCTGGAAGCTGTGCTTCACGATTGGGCGGCTGACGCCGATCATGTCAGTTTCCTGGAAGGCATCTTCGCCGACGAGGTGCGAAGGCACCTGACCGGAGATGACGACCATGGGGATGTTGTCCATGTAGGCCGTAGCGATTGGGGTCACCGTGTTGGTGGCGCCCGGACCCGAGGTCACGAGTACGCAGCCGACCTTGCCGGTGGCACGCGCGTAGCCATCAGCAGCATGGCCTGCAGCCTGCTCGTGACGGACGAGGATGTGCTTGACCTTGTCTTGCTGAAAGATGGCGTCGTAGATATGCAACACGGCGCCACCGGGGTAACCAAATAAGAATTCAACGCCTTCATCCGCGAGCGCGCGAATGAGCATTTCACCGCCAGATAACTGTTCCAAGATTCACCCTTTTCAAGCCAATAAGTGAGGGATGACCGCGACCGAACCCCACGCTGTAGGCGCGAAATTCTAGCACGATCAAAAAGTCTCATGGGGGCTGATGCTGTGGCTCATCTATCCCGGGGTCGGGACGGCGGCCTCTGGCGGCGGGTGCGCACAGGAACCGTTGAGCGGGCGAGCGGCAGCGCTTGTAAGCACTGCCGTAACAGGCCGAGTTATCGGCCTGGCGCCGCGTTGCCGAGGGTGTTCAGCGTAGCGGCACCACCATGAAGGCGGCGATTTTTTATGCAGACGCGTTGAGAGTCAAGCGTTTTAGCATGAACACGCCAAATATCCCTTAATGCAGCCTGAGTTTATGGCAGGTCAGTCGCCCCTGCTCGGCTTCAACCTGAATACTATCGCCCGCCACAAAGTCGCCGCGCAATAAATGGTCTGCCAACACATTCTCTAATTGCGATTGAATGGCACGCTTCAGCGGCCGAGCCCCAAAGAGCGGATCAAAGCCAACCGCGACGAGTTGAGTCATTGCCGCATCGCTGATCACCAACTTGAGCTCTCGATCCGCTAGACGCTCCCGCAGACGATTGAGCTGAATATCGGCGATGGCTCGAATCTGTGCTTCGGCCAGCGGCGCGAACACCACGGTTTCATCAATACGGTTAATAAACTCCGGGCGGAAGTGCCGAGCCACGGCATCCAAAACAGCCGGCCTGACCGCCGCCAAATCACCCGCACTGGTCAACGCCTGAATAGCATCTGCGCCAAGATTCGAGGTCATCACAATCAGGCTGTTGCGGAAATCGACGGTGCGACCCTGACCGTCTGTGAGGCGGCCATCTTCCAATACTTGCAAAAGGATATTGAAAACGTCGGGATGCGCCTTCTCGATTTCATCGAGCAAAATCACGCAATACGGGCGACGCCGTACCGCTTCGGTGAGGGTGCCGCCCTCTTCGTAACCGACGTAACCGGGTGGCGCGCCAACCAAGCGCGAGACACTGTGCTTCTCCATAAACTCGGACATGTCGATACGGACCATGGCGTCGTCACTGTCGAACATGAAATTCGCGAGCGCCTTGCACAGCTCGGTCTTGCCGACACCGGTGGGGCCGAGAAACAGGAAGGAACCACTGGGGCGCGAGGGATCGGTGAGACCGGCGCGGGTGCGACGCACCGCATGCGACACCGCCGCTACCGCTTCATCCTGACCAACCACGCGGGCGCTGAGCACGGACTCCATGCGCAGCAATTTGTCGCGCTCACCTTCCAGCATGCGGGCAACGGGAATACCGGTGCTGCGCGCCACCACTTCAGCAATTTCGGTTTCCGTCACCTTACTACGCAGCAAGGTGGCCTCTGGCTGCTCCCCCGACTGCGCTTTGAGCAAATTCTTTTCAAGCTCTGGAATCACGCCATATTGCAGGCGCGACATTTTTTCCAAGTCGCCCGTGCGCTTGGCGGCATCAAAATCGAGACGCGCTTTTTCCAGCTGCTCCTTGATGTGCTGGGCACCGGCCACGGACGATTTCTCCGCACGCCAGACCTCATCAAAACTGGCGTATTCCTGCTCCAATTTGGCGATGTCGGTGCCGAGCTTAAGCAAGCGCTGCTTTGAGGCGGCATCCTCCTCCGATTTCAGCGCCTCGCGCTCCATTTTCAGCTGGATGAGACGACGGTCGAGCTTGTCCATGACCTCCGGCTTGGAGTCCATCTCCAGCCTAATGCGAGAGGCCGCCTCGTCGATAAGATCGATGGCCTTATCCGGCAGTTTGCGATCGGTGATGTAGCGATGCGACAAACGCGCGGCGGCAATGATTGCCGGGTCGGTAATATCAACACCGTGATGCAGCTCGTAGCGCTCCTTCAGGCCACGCAGAATGGCCACGGTATCTTCTACGCTGGGCTCATCCACCAACACTTTCTGGAAGCGACGCTCCAGCGCGGCATCTTTCTCGATGAACTGGCGATACTCATCCAGCGTGGTTGCGCCCACACAATGCAAGTCGCCGCGCGCCAGCGCAGGCTTGAGCATATTGCCGGCATCCATAGCGCCATCCGCTTTGCCCGCGCCCACCATGGTGTGAATTTCGTCAATGAACAAGATGACCTGCCCTTCGAGCTTAGACAGCTCGCTGAGCACGGCTTTCAGACGCTCTTCAAACTCGCCACGATATTTTGCGCCGGCAATCAACGCGGCCATATCCAGCGACAACACCTGCTTGGACTTCAAGCTGTCCGGCACTTCGCCGTTCACGATGCGCTGCGCCAAGCCTTCAACAATCGCGGTTTTGCCCACGCCTGGCTCGCCAATGAGCACGGGATTGTTCTTGGTGCGACGCGACAGCACTTGCAGCGTGCGACGAATTTCGTCATCACGCCCGATGACAGGATCGAGCTTGCCGGCAGCGGCGCGGGAGGTGAGGTCAATGGTGTATTTGCTCAGCGCTTGACGCTGATCTTCGGCACCGGCAGATTGCACAGACTCGCCTCCTCGGGTGGTTTCAACGGCCTTGGCCACGGCAGCTCGAGTCACACCGCAGCGCAGCAGCAACTTGCCTGCGGCAGAGTCGCTATCAAATAGCGCCAGCAAAGCCCATTCACTGGCAATAAAGCTGTCGTTTTTTTGCTGCGCGAGTTTGTCCGCCAGATTCAGCACTTTGACTAATTCGGGGCTGGGCACAACATCGCCGGTATGGCGGATCATGCGCGGCAGATCGGTAAGTGCAATTTCCAGCTCTTTTTGCACTTGGGGTATTGGCACACCAGCCTGGCGCAGTAACGGCGCCATCACGGAATCCGAGGGCTTCAACCAGACCGCCAGCAAGTGCAGCGGATCGAGTTGGTTATGGTCGCGGCTGATGGCCAGAGATTGGGCATCGCCCAGCGCCGCTTGCAGGGCTGCGGTGAGTTTATCGAGACGCATGACAACCTCCTAAATAGACTAAAGGTTAGGCACCGGTGAGCAGTGCAACTTCATTGCTTATTTAGGAGATTGGGGAGATTAGGGAAAAAACAAGGGGCGTTAGTGCGCGCCCCGAACCCAGCGCTGCGTGCACTGGGCAATATGCCGGCCAAAATGCTCTGCCGTGAGTCGGTCACCGGAGGGCGGCGTAATGGCCGCAGACTCGTTATCTGACTGTGTCATTAAGCCGCCATTTGCGCCCAAACGGTTTAAATCTTGTGGCCCTGTACCCGTGGGCTGCAGGGGGAAGCTCAGCCAATGCATGCCGTGTTGCGCAGCAAAGGTTTGCAGTTGTTGCAGCGCCACTTGTTTATCGCCACTGAGCGCGCCGGAGTTGGTAAAGCCAGCCGCTAACTTATCTTGCCAACCCAGTTGGAACCAAACCTTGGATGAGTCATCCATGAATTGCTTAAAGGCGGCGGAGACACTGCCCATGTAAGTGGGTGCGCCGAAAATCATGGCATCGGCTTGCGCCAATACAGACCAATCAATATTTGCCACAGACATAAGCACGGTGCTGATGTCCGCCACCGATTCAGCGCCTTTCACAATATGCTGCGCCACCTGTTCGGTATGGCCGTATCCGCTGTGGTAGAGCACCACCATTTGAGTCTTACGCAATTGCGTCATGCCGGCCTCTTAGGGGACATCCAAATCACGCTGGCCATGCGTCCGGTGCGGCCCTCGCGACGATACGAAAAAAATGACGCAGACTCCGTCCACGTGCAGTGCGTGCCACCACTCACTTGGGTTACACCCACACTCGCTAGGCGTTGCCTAGCCAGCACATATAAGTTCGCCAGCCAGTGCCCCGGCTTTTGCATAACAGGCGTAAAGGCCTGAGCAGCCTGCGCGTCTATGGCGATGAAGGCAGTACGCACCTCGTCGCCCACTTCAAACGCTAGGGGTCCAATAGCAGGGCCCAACCAAGCCATGACGTGCTGAGCATCGGCAAACTCTGCCACCGTCTTTTCCAAAACACCATCGCACAAACCGCGCCAGCCCGCATGAGCAACGGCTACGCGCGAGCCTTCTTTATCGGTAAAAAAAACTGGCAGACAATCTGCTGTCATCACCGTCAGTGGAACTGCTAGGTCTGTCGTGGTGGCGGCGTCCGCTTCCAGTATTTGCGCCTCGCGTTCTGATGCATGAGATGACGGCGTAATGACCCGCACCCCATGTACTTGCTTTAACCATTGCGGCGCCTCAGCAGGTGCCAGCTGACTCAATGCCCGCGCAAGTGTTTGTCGGTTTGCCGCAACACACTGAGGGTCATCGCCGACATGGTCGCCGAGGTTCAGACTGTCAAAAGGTGCAGTGCTATAACCACCCTGGCGCGTGGTTACCAGCGCATGCACATGGGCAGGCGCTGGCCAATCTGGGCGAAGGCAGTGCGTCAACACGGTGGCGTCGGCCATAACACGATCTCCGAATCGCGACAGGAACTCGATGTGGGCTTAGAGCGTGGCGGGCTGGGCATCTGCCTTAATGGCATCCAGCAAAGACACAAAGTCGGCAGGTAACTCACATTCCCACAAGCAACTTTCACCGGTGCTGGGGTGAACCAAGCCCAAGCGACGAGCATGCAAGGCCTGACGGGTAAAGGTCTTGAGCTTTTCATTGAGCTCCGCACTGGCTCCCTTAGGGAAGCGCAGACGGGCATATACCGGATCACCCACGAGCGGATAGCCAATGTGCGCCAAGTGCACACGAATCTGGTGCGTACGACCCGTTTCGAGTTGCACGCGCACATGCGTGTGATTAGGGAATCGCTGCAGAATACGGTAATGCGTCACCGCGGGTCGCCCACCGGGCACGACAGCCATTTTCACGCGATCATGCGGATGACGATCAATCGGAGCTTCAACCGTGCCGCCGGCGGTCATGTTGCCGTAGCTAACCGCCTCGTATTCGCGATAAACGCGTTTATCTGAGAGCTGCGCCACCAAACTGGTATGCGCCGTGAGGGTTTTGGCAACGACCATCAATCCGGTGGTATCGCGATCTAGACGATGCACAATGCCCGCACGCGGCAGCTGCGATAACAGCGGCTCATGATGCAAGAGCGCGTTCATCAGTGTGCCCTGTGAGTTCCCTGCGCCAGGATGCACAACCAGACCTGCCGGCTTATTCAGCACGATGAGCTGATCGTCTTCATGAATAATGTCTAGGGGAATGTCTTCAGCCAGCGCAATTGTTTCATCTTCTAGAATCACAGCGACGTTCAGAGTCTCGCCGCCCATGACTTTTTCTTTTGGCTTAGCCTGCTGTCCATCCAGCGTTAAGGTGCCCTCTTGTATCCATTGTTTCAGTCTTTCACGGGAATACGCCGGGAATAATTGGGCCGCCGCTTGGTCTAGCCGACTACCGGCTAACTCAGGGGTGACGATGGCGTGCAGGGAAATCGCTTCAGACATGGTTTGGCGGGCTCGTCGCGCTAGTGTTTAATAGGCGACATTGTACTCGCGCACCACGCTCGGTGCTCATTGTTGGATGAATCCATGAAAATGCTGCTTGCACGCTCGTTAATTATCGCCATTCCCGTGGCCTTGGCTGGTTGCGCAGTGACCCCAAAAGTCACTGTGAAGTCCGAAGCACAGTACTACCAAGAGGCCAATGCCTCACTTAAATCCGGAAACTACACTGGCGCCGTTACGGCCTTCGAGGCGCTTGAATCGCAATATCCGGTCGGCAACTACACAGAGCAGGCACAGCTGGAAGTCATCTACGCCAAGCTCATGCAGGCCGATTACACCGCCGCCATTGCCGCCGCTGATCGTTACTTGCGCTTGTATCCGGAGTCATCGCGTATTGACTACGTGTTGTATCTGCGGGGCTTAGCGAACTATAACGCCGATCAAGATGGCTTGTTAAAGCGCTTACCTATCAATATGGCGCACCGCGACTTAGGCCAAGCAAAAGTTGCTTTTGACGATTTCCGTCAACTGATTACACGCTACCCCAACAGTCCGTATGTGACCGACGCACGTCAACGCATGATCTATTTGCGCAACCAATTAGCCGAATCTGAAATGCATGTAGCGCGTTACTACCAAACGCGCGGCGCACTTGTGGCGGTCATCAATCGCGCCCGTTGGGTCGTTGAAAACTACCCTGAAAGCAGTGCCCTTCCAGAAGCGCTGAAACTCCTGGCCACAAGCTACGAGGCCTTGGGCATGAAGGAGCTCGCAAAGCAAACCAACGAATTGATCGCCGTTAACACTCAGTCGTCTGCACGTAACTGACGTTGCTTAATCCGCTGGCGATAACCGATAGGCGCTGAAACACTTATTGACGCACTATCGCCAGCGGACACTCCAAACCAGCCCAATTCCCCTTCCTCCGTCACATAGGCCTCACCTACCGATAAGCCGGACACGGGCAGCTCTGCAGTTGCCGCCAGAGTGACCACACCATTTTTCTCGTTTCGCCAAGGCCAGCGATAGAGTCTGGCTTGCCACGCCCATTCAGGGCAGAGACTGCTCGACCATGCGGGCTGCTCACTAGCCAATACCACGTACTCGCTTATCCAACGTGCCGGCTGGGCAATTTGCTCGTTAGGGGCAAGCTCACGAAACCAGCCAACAGTATGTGTGGGTGGCTGCAAACTGCTACTCCACTGAGTCAAATGAGACTCCGTCAGGGCTGATCCACTCTCACTAGCAGCATCCAAGGCCAGCGTATCGAGGAAGGCATAAACAGTCGCTGGACGACGCTCACCCTCGTCCAGTGTCGCCACCGCCGTCAAAGCCAAACCGGGAAAACGCTTACCCTGAGCATCTCGGAGCCAAGTCAGCGAGGGCGCATGGGTAAACAAAACTCCGCTATCCGAAAAGTCTGCAATACGATTTAGGCTGACCTCCAGTGCTGATACATGACTCGGGTTAGGGGCTATGCGCAAACGCCAAACGCGGCCAACCTCGTCAACACCATACGCCAACAGAGCGCCATCTTGTCCGTGAAGACTCTGCCACGCAGCCCGCCACGGGGACGACAGTAGAGCGAACTGTTCAGAATTCGCTTGCCAGACCTCGCTACCCTGACGGCCATCAACCAATATGAGCTGCGACGGTGCTTGAGCCGTTGCGGCACTGAGCACAATAAGCGGATGCAGTTGGCTATCATTAAGACGTAACGGCAAAACACTGAGGCTGCCCCATCGCTGTCGTTGAGCGCGAAATAAGGGCATGCTGTCGTTCAATAAAGGCAAAAATCCGGATCTCGGCTGACTGGGCTGCGCCAAATTTAATACCACCCATTGCTGATCCACTAACCCATACAGCCAGCGTTGTCCGAATGCGTCTAGACTCTCCTCCTGTGTTGCTGCAGACAGCGGCGGCCAAAGCGCCCACTGATTTTTCGACGTGGCGTAGATATCATCTGCGGTATGAATAGGCTGGCTCTCATTTCTCATAAGCTCCGCCCACCGAGTCGCACTTTCGCGAGGCCTCCACGCCCATAACCAAGAAGCGCTGTTGGCATCTTGCGCCTGAACACTACCATCACCGCTCATCCAAAGTAGGACTCCAGATCTCCCAGTTGGCATAGCGGCACTTGCACCGGCATCGACGTATAGACTGCTACCACGTAAACGTGAAGCTAGTGGCGGCTCAGCCCAGGCTTGCCAGTCGGCGTGCAAGCCCTTAAAGATGGGCCATTGCTCCGACAGTGTGACGAGCGCTTGGTGTGGCTGAGCATCGCTTAGCCACACTGGAACAGGCAGCAGCTCAGGAACCTCAGGTTGCGATGGCAGAGCATTACAGTGCTCAGCGGGACTACAATGATGTATGCGAGGCCAACCTAGCCACGCACGCCGGCCTGGAACGACTTGCTCCCACTGCCTATCCACACCTATGACACCGGAGCTCGCGACACGCAATTGTTGCCCTACCAACAGCGCAGGTAGTGACAAACTTTGATCTCGCCAGCGCGCTAAGGCTTCAGAATTCGTTGGATGACTCGAAGACACCTCAAGTCGTCGAGCGAGTTCGCAGCCCGTCGCAGCATCCAATAGCTTCTGCGTCTCTTCGCTCAATACATAAGCCTGGGCGGGTAACTGCACTCCAGCTCCAGGCAACAAACTTTTGAGTCTGCGCAAGAGCTGCTCACGCCCTGTTCGCGCGACACTGGGCTCTTCCCATTCTATTAAGACCACTGCTGGCGCCTCGGGCTGCCATACCGCCCATGCCCCTTGTTGCGAGGCAGCTTGGGCTTGCCAGCGCAGAATCCAGGGCGGGTGTGGCCACTCACCAGAGTGCGCTTGCTGTTGCCACTCATGTATTGCGCCCTGCATGCTAAATCGTGCGATAGGGCCGGTTTCGGTGTTGTGATATGCCGGTGCATCTAGGACAAATGAGGTGCCATCAGCAAACTCCAGCCAGAAGGCTGGCCACTGAGATGGCACCTGCCGAAGGGGGAGATCTAGGGTTAGCGCCTGAAGAGAAATAGGCTGCTCGGGAAGGGGCCACTGCAAGGCCAGACGATGTGGCTGCACGATAGACCACTGATCGGTATCGTTCGATGATGCCTGCGTATTGCGCAGCAGACGCAATGTCCTGCTGACCTGCTGACGTGGCCATAACACCTTGGCCTCTAGGCCGACGCTCGGATGCAGCAGCTCCGTGGAGGCTGTGGGCTGAGTCACTGCGATGGCGCCCAAAGCGATTCCTTCAGCTGGCAGTGGGCGCTGAGCCTGCCAAGGACTACTCAGAGCCGCTTGAAGCACATCCAATTGTTCGCGCAACCACTGGGTATCGCCGGATGCACTTGAGCTCGCTGTATCAATGCTCAGCCAGAGTTTATGTGCAGGTATCACGGCGCTTTCATAGCGCGAGACAGGCTCCGCCGCTTGAACAGCAGAACACTGCAGCAATAAAAAGAACCACACGAAAAACAAGTACACGCGGCCTCCTCCCTGAGGCTTAGTTCCCTATAAGGCTAGACCACGCTGCGCGCTTTCGCGACGGCACTACCGCAACTTTAGACGCCGATTTTCCAACCATTCACGATCGGGTAGCGGCGATCTTTGCCGAAGCCGCGCTGAGTGATGCGCGGGCCAGTTGCGGCTTGCCGACGCTTGTATTCGTTGATGTCTACCAGCCTGAGCACACGCAGTACCGTCTCGCGCTCGAAGCCAGCGGCAATGATGGCTTCGGCACTCTCATCGCACTCCACGTAACGACGTAAAATTTCGTCGAGCACCGGATACGGCGGCAGCGAATCTTCGTCTTTTTGATCGGGAGCGAGCTCCGCTGACGGCGGCCGGTCAATCACGCGCTGCGGAATCGGTGGATGCTCTGGCGACTGCGCGTTACGCCATTCGCAGAGCCTGAACACCAGCGTCTTGGGCACATCTTTGAGCACATCGAAACCACCGGCCATATCGCCATAGAGCGTGGCATAACCCACCGACATCTCGGATTTGTTGCCGGTGGTCAGCACCAAATAACCGAGTTTGTTGGAGATAGCCATGAGCAGCACACCGCGCGAGCGGGCCTGCAAATTCTCTTCAGTCTTATCGGCGGCCATGCCCGAGAATGTATCCGCCAAAGTCGCACTGAATGCTTCCACCATAGGCGCAATACTCAGCACGGAGTAATGTACGCCCAGTGTCTTGGCCTCCTCTTCGGCATCATCCAGGCTGATCTGAGCCGTGTAGCGATAAGGCATCATGACCGCACGCACACGGTCGGCACCCAACGCATCCACCGCGACCGCCAGCGTTAGCGCCGAATCAATACCGCCGGACAGCCCCAGCACAATGCCTTTGAATCCGCACTTGTGGGTGTAGTCGCGCACAGCCAGCACCAAGGCCTGATAGACCGAGGCTTCCAGTGTTGGCATGGCGGCCTGAGCCGCTGGCAAAAAACGCTGCGTGGCGGTATCGAAATCAACACAGTAGAGGCCAGACTCGAACCACGGCGCCTGTAACGCGGCCGTGCCATCGGCTTGCAGCACAAAGGAGCCGCCATCAAAAATGAGCTCGTCTTGCCCACCCACGAGATTGCAATACACCACCGGCAGGGCCGTTTCCTGACAACGCTGAGCAACCACGCGCTGCCGTTCACTGGCCTTGCCGGCGTGAAATGGCGAAGCATTCAAGTTCAAGATCAAGTCTGCGCCTGCCGCCTGAGCCGCACGAGCAGGGCCCACATGCCAAATGTCTTCGCAAATAGTCAGTGCCAAACGCAGACCATTTTGCTCAAACACCACGGCATCGTGACCGGGAACAAAATAGCGGCGCTCATCAAACACCTGATTATTCGGCAACTGCTGCTTGGCATAACGTGCCAGCACAACGCCATCTCGTAGCGCCCAAGCGGCATTGCGCAGACCATCCGCATGCGATTCCGGCAGACCAAAAACGAGTGTGATACCGCGCACCGCACTGAGCTGCGCCAGCGCTTGCTCAACGCGAACCGCGAGGCTGGGGCGTAGAAGTAAATCTTCCGGCGGGTAACCTGTCAGGCTGAGCTCGGGAAAGACAATGACATCCGCGCCGTCTTGGTCGCGTGCCCGTTGCGCCGCTTGAATTAAATGCCCGGTATTGCCGGGAATATCACCGACTAAGAGGTTGAGCTGAGCTAGTGCAATGCGTAAAGGCATGATTTTAGTTTGCAGTCGTGTCGAAGTTGCCTAGGATAGACGAGGACAGGTTCAAGCTGAAGGAAACACTGATGGCTATGTTGATTCGTTTTTTACTTTTTGCAGCCATTGCGTGGTACGGCTATCGCTTGGTGAGGAAACTGCTCGACAAGCAGGCGTCTCTCCCACCCACGCCCCCAACTACGGAAAAGTCGCCGGAAGCGATGTTGGCATGTGCCTATTGCCAGGTCCATATCCCCGTAGGCGAGAGCACACAATCGCGCGGCAAAGTCTTTTGTTGCGAAGCACACCGCGACAGTTATTTCCGCGAAAACCCACCTCAGGATTAAGGCAGTATTTGGTAGGGGGCGGCATCTAAATTGCCGGCCCTCCCCAACAGCTGATCGCATAGCAATTGCGCGGACGCTGGTGCCAGCACGAGACCATTGCGAAACTGCCCCGCGTTCACCCACACACCGGGGTGATTGGGCACTTCGCCAATAAACGGAATGCCATTGGGAGAAGCCGGACGTAAACCGGCCCACTGCGCCACACAAGGCGCCTGCGCCAGCGTAGGCCACAAGCTCAGCGCGGCGGCTCGCAAGGTGGCATGCGCCGTCTCCGTAATGGACTTTTCGAAGCCCGTATCTTCCAGCGTCGAGCCACACAGCACGAGGCCATCACGGCGAGGAATCACGTAATGACCCTTCCGCAATATCATGGTTTTCAACGCACCCGGCGCAAGCTGATACAGCTGCATCTGGCCCTTTATTGGGCGAATCGGCAGAGTCAAACCTATGTCACGCAGCAAGTGTTGCGTCCACGCGCCGCCCGTGAGTACCACGGCATCAGCCTCCAGCTTTTCGCCATGGGCTAACACCACCTGC
The DNA here is from genome assembly GCA_002342025.1 of Moraxellaceae bacterium UBA2477. Classification (GTDB taxonomy): domain Bacteria; phylum Pseudomonadota; class Gammaproteobacteria; order Pseudomonadales; family Moraxellaceae; genus Perlucidibaca. Next base: position 15,606 of record DDPD01000063.1, read on the forward strand.
GGTTTCGGCTGGCTCGCCACCCGAACCACTTCTGCTTGCTCTCGCAGTGTGACTCGTCGCTGGCCAACCAAAGCGGCACGTAATGCCTTTAGCAGTCGTGGGTTTCGTACCTGCGCTACGTCAGGCAAATAGACCCCATGCTCAACATCGCCCGCTAGCCCAGGCCAACGCCGATGCAGGGCATTTGTCGGCAACAGGTCACAGGCAACACCCTGTTGCTGCGCCCAAGCCTGTGCGTCGCGCGCATCCAAGGTATCCAGAAAGAGTAAGCCGCTGCGTGTGAATTCAGCATCCAGTCCGGTTTCATCTAGGAGTGCCTGAGTTAATGTGGGATACGCTGCCTGCGCCCATCGCGCCAGAGCAGTGACCGCTGGTGGATAACGCCAAGGATACAGAGGCGACACGATGCCGCCACCGGCCCACGATGCTTCCTGGCCTATGCTTCCGCGCTCCAGCAGCGTCACGTCAACGCCCGCAGCGGCTAGCAGTCGCGTGCTGAGCAAACCATTTATTCCGCCACCCACTACGATCACACGCATGTCATAAAACCTAAGCACCCATCCACTATATTGCCGCACAAATGGCGCGCGCCGCACTGAGCGTACTGGCGGAGCTGGCCGGCATGACTAATCGCACTCGACCCGACTTACTGATTATCCACTGACGCAGCGTGGAATCCTGCGCTTTTGGGGCACAGAGGGTCAATGTGCCATTGGATAACGCGGCATCGCCCCATTCCGACCAGACGATGCCCGTACTGGGTCTAAATCCTCTCCAGACTATGCGCCAATTCGGCGGGATGGGCGGACCGAAAACCATACGGGGCTCGTTTGGCTGTCGTTGGTTGTCTCCGTTGGTATCGGCGAAGGCCAGCCAAGATGCATTCCATACGCTTTGACAAACCTTGCCGTCGGCACTGGTGCACAGAGTCCACGCCCTCGCATCCGTCAGTGCTCGCTGGCGCAAACGCATCAGCGCCAATTGCCATTGCACACCGAGTTGGCGAGCCGTGCTGGCTTGCTGCCAGCTCGACCAACTACTCATCGCCAGCACAAGCATGAATGCGCTTAACGCGAGCACGAGAATGCGCTCCGCGAGCAACGCGCCGCTCTGCTTGACCGAACGGGATCTCATGGTGATACCTGCACATAGCGTAACCAAAGCCCTTGTGGGGATGTGCCAGAGCGGCTCCCCGAGATCAGCTCAAGTTGCCAAGCTTGCGCCTTTAACATGGGAAAGGCCGCCAGATCAGTGCCTTCTTGAAGCTCAGCCTCGTGATTCGGCAGGACGCTTAATCGCCACTGCCATGTTGCGGGTTCATGCACTGCTGACATCAGCGGTTGATGAATCGCGGTGCAATTTAGCCGCTCTTGAGTCAACAAGGCGCGCTCCATCCGCCCACATCCTTGACTGGGTGACGCACGCAAGGGATGCCAGATTTGCTGCTTATCCGCATCTGTGCGCGATGGCACAGGCAAACGCTCTAATTGATGCGCCAAGAGAGCCAGCCATTGAGATTGTTGAAAACGCTGCTCGGTGAGGCGCACGCCTATGCCTTCGTGGGCCGCCACCTGCAAGCTCGTGATCGCCAACTCCGTCATGACACCGAGCATGACCAGTAGGCTCCACAACACATAACCCTGCTGAGCACCTGCATGCTTAGCCATTGGGCAGCTCCAGCGTTTGGCTCAGGGCGCGATGCGCGCGTGCATCGGTGATGCTCCCCAGACTGATGCCTAACCAATCGGCAGGAGGCTGCCAACGGCGTTTGCGTGGTAACAGCTCACTGCCACGCAAGAAAAGGCCAATCCTTAAGCTACGCACGCGCGTCGCTGGCGACATCGACCTTAAGGCCGAGGCGTCAATATAAGCGCCCGCCAAAGTTTCGCTGGGCGCAAGGCCATAAAGCACCTGAAAGCTATCAACATCGGCCAACAGCGCGACGCCGGCATCGCCTAAGCGCGAGCAGGTATTGACATCGCACTGCCCCGCATCACAGGCCAACACCCAGCCAGAAGTACTGCTATCGGCTCGGACAAAATAACGCTCAACAAGCACTTGGCCTGACAAGACGCGAGTGCCTTCACAATCCAGCACTGCACGATCCGCAAGAAATTGCAGCGTCAGCTGATCGCTGAGCGGTTTACCCAAGCCCCGGTTATTGTCACTGAGCCAGGCACTCACCCCCGGATTATCTAGCGCCAGCGGGTGTACCCCACCGAACCCCGCCCATTCGGCCCGTTGACGAAGCCGTTGCAGCGCCCATTGCCCGGCATTAGCTGTTTGCAGGGCTTGTCGTTGTGCTAGCGCGAGCTGCCAGCTGCTGCTTAACCACGCCACAGCCGCCATCATGAGGATGATCCCGATCACGCTGGCCAACAGCCACTCGGCCAATGCCACGCCTGTTTGCGACTTCATTGCAGCAGCAAAACCGAACAATGCGCCTGCGCTAGGCGTACGCCGCTCGCATCCAGGCAGCCCCCCTCCGGGCCGGCACTGGCTTCTGTGCCAGACCAAGCCACCAGCAAACAGCTACCTGGCGCATCCAGACAGGGCTGCAACTGCCATTGCACGCGGGGCAGATCCCGGCGTAACTGCAGGGCCAGTGCGCCCACATCGGCTAAGGCACGCGCCTCGGCATCGCAGGCTTGCGACTCGCAGGCATCTACCGTTGTGGGATGGGGTAAGGGCTGGGCAAGGGCTAGACGGTAACGGGATTCGCCGCGAGGATTCAGGCGCCAGCGTGCAGCAAAGTCTTGTAGGGCTTGCAGCGCCAACAGCCGCGTCGCCGCCGATTGTTGTAGTTGCCTAGCTTGCCATTGCGCCGCCAGCAGCCCATTTAAGGCTACCGCTAACAGTGCCAAGGCCACTAAAGCCTCGGCCAAACCCATACCGCGCTGATCCCTGCCCGTCATGTTCGCCTCCGCCACAGACATCCTGTCTGTCACAAAGGCTAGATCAGCAATGCGCTATTCGCGACCTCCGCTGACGACCGGCACGACCAACGGCGAAGACTTAAACCGCTTTTACGGGAATCCGCAGCTCTTTTGGCATGGAGAAAACAATGTGCTCAGGACGACCCGCCAGTTCCTCTGGCACATTGCCGCCCCAATCGCTGAGGCGCTGAATCACTTGCGCGATCAACACTTCCGGGGCTGAAGCACCGGCGGTGACGCCAACGGCCTTCACATCCTGCAGCCAGCTTTTTTCAATTTGCTCAGCATTGTCGATCAAGTAAGACTGAGCGCCGATACGCTCCGCCAATTCACGCAAACGATTAGAGTTTGACGAGTTCGGTGAGCCCACCACCAGTACAACCTGGCACTGCTCCGCCAGCGTTTTCACGGCATCCTGACGGTTCTGCGTGGCGTAGCAAATGTCATCTTTGCGAGGCCCCTGAATGGCCGGGAACTTGGCGCGCAGAGCATCAATAACACGTGCGGTGTCATCTACCGACAGCGTGGTCTGCGTGACAAAGGCGAGGTTCTCAGGGTTACGCACCACCAGCTTGGCCACATCGGCCTCATCTTCCACGAGGTAGATATCGCCGCCATAGTGACGCTCATACTGCCCCATGGTGCCTTCCACTTCCGGATGGCCTTCATGACCAATGAGAATGGCTTCGGTACCGCTTCGGGCATAACGCGCAACTTCCATATGCACCTTGGTGACCAAGGGGCAAGTCGCATCAAACACCTTCAGGCCCCGCTCAGCAGCTTCGCTCTGTACCGTCTTGGACACGCCGTGCGCCGAGAAAATCACAATGGCATCGTCGGGCACTTGATCCAGCTCATCAACAAAGACGGCTCCGCGATTGCGCAGGTCATCCACGACAAATTTGTTATGCACGACTTCGTGGCGGACATAGATGGGGCGGCCGAACACTTCCAGTGCGCGATTGACAATTTCGATAGCGCGATCGACGCCGGCACAGAAGCCACGTGGATTAGCAAGTTTGATGTCCATGACTGGCTCCTGTCTCGCTTAATTCAATGTCACTGCGGTAGCGTCGGCATCCATGACCCGCAGGATATCCACGCTAAAAACGAGCTCACGTCCAGCCAAGGGGTGGTTAAAGTCCACCACCACTATCCCTTCTGGCAGATCTTTGATGATGCCCGGCAACTCGGCACCACTGACATCGGCAAAATGCATGACCATGCCCGGCTCGAGCAGTTGCTCGCCAAATTGGTGACGGGGAAAGTGCTGAACACTGTCTTCGTTCCACTCACCAAAGCCATTTTTAATGACAAACCGACCTTGCTCACCCGCCTGCATGCCTTCAATGGCTGCCTCGAAGGCTGGCAGTAAGCTGCCATCACCAAACACCATTGTGGGCGGATCATTGCGCTCGTGCGTGCTATCGAGTTGTTCACCCGAGCTCAGCGCCACCGAAAAATGCAAGCACACGCGCTTGCCCGGACCGACGGCACTCATGACTTATTCTCGCGCCGCGCTTCTAAAAACAAACTGTCGATGATTAGCATGGTGGCCCCAATCGAAATCCCAATATCCGCGATATTAAACGCCGGGAAATTCCTGCCTGCCCAGTGCACATGAATGAAATCGACAACATAACCCTGCAAGGCTCGGTCGTAGAGATTGCCCCAGGCACCGCCGAGCAGCAGCACAATCGCCACCGGCAACCAGCGCGAACCGGCAGGCAGGCGTTGCAACCAGACCAACAAACAAATGCTGACGATGACGCCCACTGCCACGAAGAACCAGCGCTGCCAGCCGCCTGCATCATGCAGGAAACTGAATGCCGCCCCGGTATTGTGCGCCAGCGTCCAATTTAGCCAAGGCTGTACATAGCGCGGCCAACCATAAACCAGGGTCTCGCTCGCCCAGACTTTAGTGAAATAGTCGGCAATAAAAATCGCGACGGCAATCCACAGCCAACCCCACGGGGCAGCCACAAGCTTACGCGCAACACCTTGCAGCACTGAGTCGTTACGCATAACTACGCTCCTCACCTGCTCCGGCCACGTTAACGACGCAACGGGCACAAATATCGGGATGATCTGCATGGCTTCCTACGTCGGCACGGTAATGCCAGCAGCGCGCGCACTTGCTGTGCGCTGACGCCAATACCGCCACGCGCAAGCCCTCTACATCGGTTTCGCTGCCACCGGCCTCTTCACCCGCGCGCAAGCGGGCCGCCGAGGTGATCAAAACGAAACGCAGCTCATCACCCAGTGGCGTCAGCAACTCATGCAGTGCGGGGCTGACAAAGAGCTCGACCTCGGCAGACAGCCCCGAGCCGACTTCCTTGCGATTGCGTGCCTCTTCGATCTGCTTGTTCACCGCCGACTTCACCGCCAACACCTGCGTCCAGTAGTCACGCGTGAGCAGCGGCTGATCTTCGGGCAAACGCGCCAGACCCGTGTACCACTCAGCAAGGAAGACTGAACCGACGCGCTCACCCGGCAACACCTCCCAGATTTCCTCGGCAGTAAAGCTGAGAATGGGCGCGGCCCAGCGCACGAACGCCTCGGCAATCTGCCACAGCGCGGTCTGCACCGAACGGCGTGCTAGGGAATGTGCCTGCGTCGTGTATTGACGATCCTTGATGATGTCGAGGTAGAAGCCGCCGAGCTCGACCACGCAGAAGTTATGCAGCTTGTGATAGATCTGGTGGAACTGCAGATCATCGTAGGCCACACGGATGTCGTCCTGCAGACGCGCAGCGGCATCGACCACCCAACGATCCAACGCCAGCATTTGGTCAGCAGGGACGGCATCGCGCACCGGATCGAAACCGTTCAGGTTTGAGAGCAGAAAGCGCAGCGTGTTGCGGATGCGACGATAGCTGTCGGACATGCGCGTGAGAATTTCGTCGCTGACCGACATCTCGCCGCGATAATCGGTGGCCGAGACCCACAGACGGATGATGTCGGCGCCCAGCGTCTGCATGACCTTCTGCGGTGCGACGACATTGCCCACCGACTTCGACATCTTGCGGCCCTGGCCATCGACCGTGAAGCCATGCGTGAGCACGGTCTTGAACGGGGCCGAACCATTGGCAGCGACCGCCGTCAGCAGCGATGACTGGAACCAGCCGCGATGCTGGTCCGAGCCTTCCAAATACAGATCAGCCGGATACTGCAAGCCGTCGAAACGCTTGAGCACGCAGGCATGGGTGACGCCGGAATCAAACCAGACATCGAGCGTGTCGGTGGCCTTGTCGTACTGATCGGCTTCATCGCCGAGCAGCTCGCTGGCGGCCAGCGAGAACCACGCCTCGATGCCCTCGGCCTCGACGCGCAGCGCAACCTGCTCGATCAGCTCGGCCGTGCGCGGATGCAGCTCGCCGGTTTCCTTGTGCACGAACAGCGTGATCGGCACACCCCAGGTACGCTGACGCGAAATGCACCAGTCCGGACGACCCGCGACCATGCCTTCGATACGCGCCTGACCCCAGTCAGGCAACCACTGCACCTGCTTGATGGCCGCCAGTGCGTTATCACGCAGACCATTCTGAGTCATGCTGATAAACCACTGCGGCGTGGCACGGAAGATGATCGGCGTTTTGTGGCGCCAGCAGTGCGGATAGCTGTGCTGGATCTTCTTGTAGCAGAGCAGCGCGAACGAACCATCGCCACGCGGCTCGCGCAGGGCATCGAGGATGGCATCGTTGGCCTTGTTCACATGCAGACCGGCAAAGCGCGGCGTGCTCGGCAGAAACACACCGGAGCCATCGACCGGGTTATCCACCGGCAGACCGTAGACGCGACCAATGACAAAGTCGTCCTGACCGTGGCCAGGCGCGGTATGCACAGCGCCGGTGCCGGCATCGGCCGTGACATGCTCACCGACAATCACTGGCACCACGCGCTCGTAGAACGGATGCTGAAGTTGCAAGCCTTCCAGCGCCTGGCCGGCGAATGTCGCCAGCACCACTGCATCGCTGCCTTCATAGCGAGCGACGGCGGCTTCCCACAGCGACTCGGCGAGCACGAGGTGACGCAGTGCACCAGCACCTTCAGCCCCAGAGACAGTCACGCGCACGACCACATAAGACAGCTCAGGGTGCAGCGACACGGCTTGGTTGGCCGGCAGCGTCCACGGTGTGGTGGTCCAGATCACGAGTTCGGCCGTCGGCACATTCACGCCAACGCGTGTGGAAAAATCACCGGCATCAACCACAGCAAAGCCCACATCAATCGCGGCCGAGGTCTTGTCCTGATACTCCACTTCCGCTTCGGCCAGTGCCGAACCACAGTCCATGCACCAATGCACCGGCTTCAAACCCTTGTGCAAATGTCCATTGCCGGCGATCTGGCCGAGCACACGAATGATGTCGGCTTCCTGCGTGTAATTCATGGTCAGGTACGGGTTATCCCAATCGCCCAAAACACCTAAGCGCTGGAAATCAACGGACTGACGTGCCACCTGCGAGGCTGCGTACTCACGGCACTTCTCGCGGAATTCCTTGGCGCTGACCTTCACACCGGGCTTACCGACCTGCTTCTCGACATTGAGCTCGATGGGCAGACCATGGCAATCCCAGCCCGGCACATAGGGCGCATCAAAGCCGCTCATCGTTTTCGCTTTCACGATGATGTCTTTCAGAATTTTGTTTACGGCGTGCCCAATATGGATGTCGCCGTTGGCGTACGGCGGGCCGTCATGCAAAATGAACTTCGGTGCGCCGGCTCGCGCAGCACGAATCTGCGCGTACAGCTGCTTTTCGCGCCAGGCCTCGACGCGCGCCGGTTCGCGCGTGGCCAGGCTGGCCTTCATGGCAAAGTCAGTTTCAGGCAAGTTCAGCGTGTTCTTGTAATCCATAAAGCGCTCGTTACACCGCAAAGTAGTCATGGCCTGCGGCAACATCTGCCTCAATAGCCGTTTTCAGCGCATCCAAAGAGGGAAAACGCTGTTCATCACGCAGCTTGTGGCGAAACACCACCCGCAAGCGACGACCATAGAGGTCGCCATTGAAATTCAATAAGAAGCTTTCGCAGCGCGCCTGCACGCCCTGCACGGTTGGCCGTGAACCGACATTGGCCACACCCGGATACGCCTTTTCTGGCGCAGCAGCATCGACCCCTAAAACCTCAACTGCAAAAACCCCGCGCAGGGGCAGAACCTGCCGGTGCATGAGCAGGTTCGCCGTGGGCAGGCCCAGCGTGCGGCCAAGCTTGTCGCCATGCACAACATGACCGGCGACGGCAAACGGGCGGCCGGTCAGTGCCTCGGCCAGGGCAAAGTCAGCCGCAGCCACGGCTGCGCGCAAACGCGTACTGCTGACGCGTTCATCGGCCACCGTCACCGTCGGCATCTGCCCGACCGAAAAACCTTGTAGCTGGCCACGGGCCGTCAGCAAGGCGTGATCACCGCTGCGATCACAACCGAAGCGAAAGTCATCGCCAACCAGCACATGGCGCGCGCCCAAGGCCGACACCAACAGCTCATCAATAAAACCGTTAGCGGTATAGGCACGAAAACGCGCATTAAAACGCACCAACAACACCCGATCGGCACCGGCCTCAGCCAGCGCCTCTACTTTGTCTCGCCACGTCATTAAGCGCGCGGGCGCATCACGACCGGCTGACTCAGCAAAAAATTCCTGGGGTTGCGGCTCGAAACACATCACCAACGCAGGCACACCCAAGGCATCAGCGCGCTGCTTCAACGCCGCCACCATGGCTTGATGGCCGTGGTGCACGCCATCAAAGTTACCTATGGTCACGGCATTGCCCCGATGCTCAGGGCGCAAATTGTGCAGTCCGCGAATTAGCTGCATGAGGGCAAACTCGTTAAGGCGTCAGCGTGAAAAAGCAGCGCAGTATAAAGGATGCGCATCAGTGATGGCGCAGCTCATGTGGCCGGAATCCTACAGCCAACAACGCCACACCATAACTCGCAGCACCACCGACACAAATCAGCAAGACCCAGCCCACACGCGACCAACCCGGATTATCCAGCCACCAGAGACTATCGGGAGTGATGGCCAACAGTACGCCAACCATGACGGCATTCGCCAAAGCAAAACGCAGGGCTAATTTTATCCAATGCCGCTCAAAACGATAAATGCCCTTTTCATGCAGGCCCTTATAAAGCAGCCCGGCGTTTAAGAAGGCCGACAACGTACTGGCCAGCGACAAACCCACATGCTCTAAATGCCAGACCAGCATGAGGTTGAAGACCATGTTAGCCACCATCGCAATAATGCCGATGCGTACCGGGGTCCTTACGTCTTGGCGGGCATAAAACGCCGGGGCAAACACCTTCACCAACATAAAGGCGAGAATGCCGCCGGAAAGCGCCTGCAACGCCATTGCAGACTTCACCACATCGACACGATCAAACTGACCATGATGAAAAAGTGCCGCCATTAAGGGCTCTGCCAGAATACCCATAGCCAGTGAGGCTGGCACGCCCACCATGAAAATCACCTTCAACGCCCAATCAATCGTGCCGCGAAACTCTGCATCCGACCTTTCTGAATGCTTAGTCGACAACGTGGGCAAAATTACCGTAGCCACCGCAATACCAATTAACCCCAGTGGCAGTTCGGTGAGACGCTCGGCGGTATACAGCCAAGACACCGAGCCGGCCACCAGAAAGGACGCCAAGATCGTGTCTAGCAAAAGGTTAATCTGACTCACCGACACGCCAAACATGGCGGGCAGCATGAGCGTCAGAATTCGCTTCACGTCCGGGTCTTTAAAGTCCGGCTTGAAGCGCGGCACTAAATTGAGTTGACGCAATGGAAGCCACTGAAAACCAAGCTGAACAATACCGGCAATCAGCACGCCCCAGGCCAGCGCCATGATGGGTGTTGTCAGTAAAGGAGCCAGCCACACAGCGCAGCCAATCATAGTCAGGTTCATCAAGACCGGCGTAAAGCTTGACGCACCAAAGCGGCCGTAGGTATTCAGAATGCCGCCGGCGAAAGCCGTTAGCGAAATGAGCAGTAAATAAGGAAAGGTGATGCGCAACATGTCGGCGGCGAGATCAAAGCGCACCGTGTCCTCGCGGAAGCCGGGGGCAAAGATGAAAATAATGGCCGGTGAAAAGACAATGGCAACGGCGGTTAAGCTACCAATAATGATGGTTAGCGAACCGGCAACATGATCAATGAGCTGCCGCACAGCAGCGTCGCCGCGCTGCGCCCTAACGTCTGTCAGTACCGGCACAAACGCCTGCGAAAAAGCACCCTCTGCAAATAATCGTCGTAAAAAATTAGGAATCTTAAAGGCCACCAAAAAGGCATCCATGAGCTTGCCGGCACCGAACAAATTCATGAACACCATGTCTCGCACCAAGCCCGCAATACGAGACAGCAGCGTCATTGCACTGACAATAAAGGTCGAGCGCCACAAGCGGCTGTTGGTAGACTGCAATGGTGGGTTAGACATGACGACTCCTGGTGCGCGGCGTGATGTTAGCCCAGCCGCCCCAGTATCGCCACCAGAGTAGTTGACTTAGTGCGATGGGATCGGCATCATTGCGCGCCTGATTTTAGATATGCAAACCCGCATATTTGAGACACTTTATTCACCGATTTATTTAGGAGTCGCCCTGTGGCCAACTCTGCACAAGCCAAGAAGCGCGCTCGTCAAAACGACAAGCAGCGCCTGCACAATGCGAGCCTGCGCTCCATGGTGCGTACTTACATCAAGAAAGTCGTTAACGCCATCGCCGCCGGCGACAAGGCCGTAGCGCAAGCTGCCTACACTGTTGCTGTTCCGGTCATCGACCGTATCGCCGACAAGGGCATCATCCACAAGAACAAGGCTGCTCGTCATAAGAGCCGTCTGAACGCTCAGATCAAGGCTCTCGCCTAAGCTCTGCGTTCGCTACGCCTAACAGGCTCTTTGCGGACGAAAAGCGTGTGGATAAAAAACCGGTCCTCGTGACCGGTTTTTTTATGCCTGCTGATATGCTTCTGGTAAATCCTAGTGGTGGAAATACGCCTCATGTCTTTTACCTCGCCATCCTCCCGCTGCATTGAATGCGGACTGCACAAGGTGTGCTTCCCGCCCAGCTTTGAGGCAGGAGCGCTGGAACAGCTGAGCAGCTTGATCAACTCACAAAATCTGCTTAGCAAAGGCGAGAGTGTCTACCGCCAAGGCGATAGCGCCCGTGCGATATACGCCGTTCAATCCGGCTCTTTGAAAACGGTTATGACACAGGCGGATGGATCAACGCAGATCACCGGTTTTTATTTGCCGGGAGAAGTCATCGGTTTGGATAATTTGGCGCAGTCGCATTGCGCGAGCACCGCCATTGCCACCGAAAAGACGGGGCTATGTGAGCTGCCGATAAATGCCATGAGCAGACTCTCGCAGCAACTACCGGAGCTGCAAAGCCATCTCTTTCAAATCATGAGCAATGAGATTCGCGCCGACTACCAACGTATGCACATGCTCAGCCAGACCAGTGCCGAAGAGCGCGTGCTGAGCTTTTTGTTGAGCTGGTCAGCGCGGCAGTCCAGGCGTCGCCTTTCTGCTCAAGCGCTGCGCCTGACCATGACGCGAGAAGACTTAGCCAATTATCTCGGCCAAGCCCTAGAGACGCTGAGCCGTACCCTGCACAAACTGCAAGACGATAACCTGATTACCGTGGCAGGCCGCCAGATCACGCTGAAAGACCTGCCCGGACTCAACGCTCGCCTTCAGGTTCAATGCTCGTAACGCTGATTACGCCAGGCCGAATGCTGCACATGATCAGCTGCCTGAGGCTCATGCGCTAACTCAATGGGTCCTTTGTATTGACGCATCAAAGCCCACATCACCCCCAGTGGAATACCCACTGCCGACAGCACAATAACGACAAACGATAAAAACCCACTCCAGGTTCCCAATAACTCCATCAACATGGCCTTTCTCCTCATCATGACTGATGAGGCTATGACACCACTCTGCTGGCTTGGCGTTATTGACCCAGATCAAACTTTGGATCGCACCTTGTGACTAGGGCGCGCTGCCTTGCAACGTAAGCTGCTGAATGGGCAGACGCAGGTCAGCTTGCTCGATAAGCACCGGAATCGCTGCCGAGGGCGCATGAACGTGTAGGCCAATTTTTGCCAGCACCGGCGCTTGCGCTTCCCGATGCAGGGCAAATTGCGCGTTTAGCGTCGTACGGACGGGTACTGCCACCTGCTGGTTTAAGGAAAACTGCAAGGGCCCGCGATAAGCCAACGCAATTTCAGTCTCTATGGGCACGGTTAGCGTAATGGGCAGATCAAAGTTCAACGGCACGCGTGCCATCAAATCGAATTGAGGCAAAAAGCGCGAGTTCACCACCAAGGCGGTGCTGCCGCGCAGATCCGCAAACGCCCGAATGGGAATGCTGCCACGATAGGTGACGGTCGTTTTCAACGGGATCTGGGCATTGAACTCGACTTGCGCAACATAGCTCCCCTTCAAAGGGAGCTGAAAGGTCTGATCAATAGGAACTCGCGCATTCACCAAGCCGTCAATATTTATCGGCACCGGATCGGTGATGTCTACAAGTGCGCGCAATCCCTCAGGCAGCCGCATCAATATCTGCTGCTGACTCAAATCCATGCCAACCACTAAACGCAGATAGATCAGCACACCCAACCCGCCTCCCACGACGCAGGTCAGCATCGCCATCAGCGTTACAGTTAGGGCCAGACGAGGCGTTAGGGTCATGGCTGCTTGCGCTTCACGTCGAGCGCCAAGTCACGCAGCGGCAAGCGTAGGTCCGCATGCTCAATCACAGCAGGTACCGGGCCTTGCACACGAATATTGGCCTGTAACGCAGACTGCACCGGCACGCGCAACTGGCTATGCACCGGCACCACCGTATCAATAACCGCCTTCAGCGGAATCCGTAAGGGCTGATCGATGCGAACATCCGCCGGCGTACTGAAGCGTACCCGCACACGCTGATCGACCGGAATATCCAAATTCACGGGAATCATTGCTTTGATCGGCACATCGCCGCGCACCGGCAGCGTTAAATCACGGCCCAGTACGCGAACCTGAACCTGCGTATCCACGTGAACCACTTGATCGATAGACACGCGCTCACGCACGGGCACCGTCATACGAATGGGCACGTCGCTATCCACCGAGGCGGTTACCTTAAGCGTGTCACGAATAGGCACTGTAATGAGCTGATTGACGGGCACGCGTGCCGATACATCACCATCAATGCGAACGTCCAGCACATTCAGCACATCTGCACTCACCGCAAAGGCCTCAGGCAATGACACCACCATGGGCTGGTTCTTGAGCTGAACGCGGGCATCCACATGCTGGAACAACCACCAGCCGGCAAATGCGCCACCCAGCATGGCAGCCAATAGGGTCAGGCCAATAAAAAGCAGCCACTGTCGTAGGTTCATTGATTCGCCTTCGGTGAAATTTGTTTCGACTGATCTGAAGCCGATGGAACCGGCCAGCACACCAGCAGTACCCCAATCAGAATCACCGCCAGACCCCAGAGCTCGGCGGCATCAACGGTTTCACCGCCCAACCACACACCAAGCACCACCGCCACGACTGGATTGACATAGGCATAGCTGGTTGCCAGTGCGGGGCGCACAGTTGCCAGCAGATAGACATACGAAGAGAAGCCGACGATGGCCCCGATAAAAATCAGATAGATCAGCGCCCAAAAGCTCTGTGCTGATGCGGGAGCCCCCCAGGCCTCACCGCGCAGCAGACTCGCCATGAGCAGCGCACCGCCGCCCACCAACATTTGCACGGCGCTGGCCATCCAGACATTGGGTTGCTCGTGATGCTTGCCCCACATGGAGCCGAACGACCAGATCAGCGCCGCAAAGATCAGCACGGCAAAACCGAACACGGAGCCGGCCAGCCCCTCGCCCTGCTTCAGCAAGACAATGCCGAGCACGCCCAGCAACAGCCCCAACCACTCGCGCGCGTTGGTTCGCTGCCCCCAGAGGCGTGCAAAAAGTGCGGCACAAAGTGGCGTTAAGGCC
>DDPD01000089.1 GCA_002342025.1 Moraxellaceae bacterium UBA2477
CGGCGTTACCCGGCAAGCACATTAGCTCAGCGGGGCTAGGCGCTTTAGTGGGTCACGACATGGACGCACAAGCGCGCGCGGTGGCTGAACAGCAAGGCTTGAATTGCCCCAAACACCAAGCGCGCCAACTCACCCGCGAGCTCTGCCATGAGGCAGACCTGATATTGGTCATGGAACAACGCCACCGCGACGGAGTGACTCAGCTCTGTCCGGAAGCGCGGGGTAAAGTGTTCTTAATCGGGCAGGATGCCGACATCCCCGACCCGTATCGGCAATCCGATGCGTTTTTCCAACGTACTTATGCGCAGCTACAAGCCGGTTGTTCGGCTTGGGCTAAACGCTTGGCACGTTAACTCCTATAAAAACTCCATAGGTATTTCTTTTGACCACGTCCAGCCAAAACATCCCTGTCCCTAGCCAATTACCTGCACCGGTTACCTATGCCGACCATGACGATGAGATTGATCTGCGCGCCTTATTGGGTACGGTTTTAGGCGCTCGCTACCTCATTGCAGCAGTCGCGGCGGTATCGCTGTTGGCCGGCGCTGCGTATGTGTGGGTGGCCACGCCGATTTACCAGGTCGACGCCAGTGTGCAAGTGGAGGATAGCAAGGGCAGTGCCCTTGGCGGCGCGGTAAAAGATTTGGATGGTTTGCTGGAAGTGAAGTCGCAAGCGACCACGGAAATTGAACTGCTGCGTTCACGCATGGTGCTGGGTCGCACCATCGATCAACTAAATTTAGACATTGTCGCTAAACCCGACTATTTCCCGGTGATTGGTCGTGCGATTGCACGCCGGCATGAGGGAGTGACCCCTGCTGTGGGTTGGCCCGGCTTTACAGGCTTTGCTTGGGGTGGTGAGTCCATTAAGGTTACGCGTTTGCGCGTGCCAGAGCGTTGGCAGGGTAAGCTGCTCACACTGAAAGCCCTCAGCGCAGAGCAATATGCCTTGTATAGCCCATCTGGTGAGTTATTGGGTAAAGGTCGTGTGGGGCAGGAAATGGTGCCGGCGGCAGGGCAGGGTGCAGTGGGGTTGTTTGTGCAGTCTTTACGCGCTAGCGCTGGTGTGGAGTTTAGCCTGACTCAGCGCCCTCGTTTAAGTGTGATTGCCGATTTGCAACGTGACTTTACGGCCAGTGAAAAAGGTAAGCAGTCCGGCATTATTCAACTCACGCTGAAAAGTGCAGACCCCGCGCAAGCGGTGGCGATTTTGAATGCCGTAGCAAACCAATACGTGCGCCAGAATGTCGAGCGTAAGTCGGCAGAAGCGGAACAAACGCTGAAATACCTCGACCAGCAACTGCCAGAAACTAAACAGCAGTTAGAAGCGGCAGAAGTGCGATTCAATGAGTTCCGCAGTCGCAATGGCACGGTGGATGTGACCAAAGAGGGTGAGTTATTACTGCAACAATCGGTAGCCGCTGAAACTGGGTTAGTCGAGTTGCAACAAAAGCGTAAAGAATTGCTGCAACGCTTCACGGCGGCGCACCCCAGCGTGAAAGCCTTAGATGCCCAAATTGGAGCTATTCAAAACGAGCGCAACAAGTTTGCCGGGCAAGTTGATGACTTACCGCAAACTCAACAGGAAATTCTTCGCCTGACTCGTGACTTGCAAGTGAGCCAAGAAATCTACACTGGCTTGCTCAATAACGCGCAACAACTGAAAGTGGTTCGCGGTGGCACGGTGGGTAATGTGCGCATTGTGGACTATGCCGAAAAGCCCTTGCTGCCAGTTGCGCCCAAGAAAGGCTTGATTTTAGCCATGTCACTGATGCTTGGCCTCTTTCTGGGTGTAGCCATAGCATTTATTCGTGTTGCACTACGCAGTGGTGTGAAGAACCCGAAAGAGATTGAAGCGCGCACCGGCTTGTCAGTTTTCGCCACCATACCTCTAAGTGCACGCCAAGAGGAAATGCAGCGTAACCGTTCTCGTAGCAGCGGTAAGGTGCAGGTATTGGCGCATTGGGATGATCAAGATTTGGCCGTGGAGAGTTTACGCAGTCTGCGAACGACCCTGCATTTTGCCAGTTTAGATGCCAGCAATAACTGCATCTTGGTCACGGGGTCAGCGCCGGGTGTGGGTAAAAGCTTTATTTCGGTAAATTTGGGTGCAGTACTTGTAGCAAGTGGTGAGCGTGTGCTGGTGATCGATGCTGACATGCGTCGTGGTCATATTAATGAGTTTTTTGGTCGAGGTCGCGAGCAGGGCCTTTCTGAAGTTATTGCTGGCGTGTTGCCGTTATCCAACGCGATTGTTAAAACCGCCATTACCGGTCTAGATTTGTTGAGTACGGGTGTTATTCCGCCAAACCCCAGCGAATTATTATTGCACCCGCATTTTGCAGATTTACTGAAAACGGTGTCCACTCAGTACGACCGCGTGATTATTGACTGTCCGCCCATCATGGCAGTCACGGATGCCGCGATTGTGGGACGTTTGGTTGGCACGGTGTTGTTGGCTGCACGTTTTGCAGTTACGCCAATGAATGAGTTAGAAGCCGCGATTGCACGATTACGGCAGGCTGGTGTGCCCGTGAATGGCATTTTACTAAATGGTGTGGATCAATCCGGAGGCTATGGCTATGGCTATGGCTATGGCTATGGCTATACCTATCAGTATCGGTCGGCAAAAGTGTAAACATGCTGAAGGTAATTAAAACTACTATTCCAGACCTGCTGATCCTCGAGCCGCGGGTCTACGGCGACAGCCGCGGCTTTTTCGTGGAAAGCTGGAACCAGCGTACCTTTAATGTTGCTGTCGGGCATGATGTTATCTTTGTGCAAGACAATCATTCACGCTCGACGCGAGGCGTGCTGCGTGGCCTGCATTTTCAGCATGAGCAAACTCAGGGTAAATTGGTGCGTGTCACGCATGGGCGCGTCTACGATGTGGCGGTGGATGTGCGCGCCGAGTCGCCCACTGCAGGCCAGTATGTGGCGGTGGAGCTTAGCGGCGACAACCAGCGCCAGTTTTGGATTCCCCCCGGCTTCGCTCATGGCTTTTTGGTGCTCAGCGACACGGCTGATTTCCTGTACAAGACTACTAACTACTACCATCCGCCCTCGGACCAAAGCCTGTTATGGAACGATCCGGTTTTGGGCATAGACTGGCCACTGGGCGACATCATGCCGCAGCTCTCCGCCAAGGATATCGCCGGTAAATCTTTTTCCGACATCACGCTTTTGCCAGGATACGCATGAAATTACTCGTTACCGGCGGTGCCGGCTTTATCGGCTCAGCCGTCATCCGCGAACTCATCCGTCATACGCAAAACTACGTGGTGAACCTGGACTGCCTGACTTATGCCGGCAACCTTGAGTCGCTGGCCGAGGTGTCGGCCGATGAACGCTACGCTTTTGCTCAGGTTGACATCTGCGACCGTGCCGGGCTCGACCGCGTGTTTACCGAGCACCAGCCAGATGCAGTCATGCACCTGGCCGCCGAGTCGCACGTGGATCGCTCCATCGACGGCCCCGGCAAATTTATCACCACGAACATTAACGGTACCTACACACTGCTAGAAGCCAGTCGCACCTACTGGAGCGCGCTGCCTGACGCACGTAAGGCCGGTTTCCGCTTTCACCACGTCAGTACCGACGAGGTTTATGGCGACCTGCATGGAACCGATGACCTGTTCACCGAGAGTACGCCCTACGCGCCCAGCTCGCCGTACTCGGCCAGCAAGGCTGCCAGCGATCACCTTGTGCGGGCCTGGCAGCGCACCTACGGCCTCCCGACAATGGTCACTAACTGCTCAAACAACTACGGCCTGTACCATTTTCCCGAGAAGCTGATCCCGCACATAATCCTCAGCGCAATTGCGGGAAAGCCGCTGCCGGTGTATGGCGACGGCTCGCAAATACGCGACTGGCTCTATGTTGAGGATCATGCTTGCGCCCTGATTACCGTGATTACGCGAGGCGCGGTGGGCGAGACCTACAACATCGGCGGTCACAACGAGCAGAAGAACCTGCATGTGGTGCGCACAATCTGCGCGCTACTGGAGGAGCTAGCCGCCGACCGCAAACCCGCCTGCGTGGCGCGTTATGAGGACCTCATCACCTTCGTCAAAGACCGTCCGGGTCACGACTTCCGCTACGCCATCGATGCCTCGAAGATCGAGCGCGAGCTGGGCTGGACGCCGCGTGAGACCTTCGATACGGGTCTTCGTAAAACTGTGGCCTGGTACCTAGCTAATGAGGGTTGGTGGCAGCGTGTGCTGAGTGGCGCATACCAATTGGAACGTAAGGGAGCTCAACCTTGAAAGGCATTATCCTCGCCGGGGGCTCCGGCACGCGTCTGCACCCCATCACGCTGGGCGTGAGCAAGCAGTTGCTACCTATCTACGACAAGCCCATGGTGTACTACCCAATCTCCGTGCTCATGCTCGCTGGCATCCGCGAGATACTGATCATCTCCACGCCAGAGGACCTGCCGCAGTACCGCAAGCTGTTGGGTACGGGCGAACAGTTCGGTGTGACCTTCATCTAC
>DDPD01000072.1 GCA_002342025.1 Moraxellaceae bacterium UBA2477
CGGCAAGTCGGCACGTATCAAAGAAAAGCTGGCTCCGCGCGCTCCGAAATAAGGCTTCCGCAAGGACCTTATTCGGCACGCCTGCTGTGCTGCCAACGCGGCACGGCATCAGCAAGAAAAACCGCTCCGGTGCAAGCCGTGAGCGGTTTTTTTATGCCCATGCCAAGCACTGAATGGGATGCGTTAGACTGCCAGCATGATAAATGCCATTGATCCCCCTGAGATTTCCAGTGCCTCCGAGCGCGTACTGACCAGTTTTCGTCACCAGCTCGCCGCTGAGGGCCTGAGCCAGCATACCCGCAAGGCTTACCTCAGTGATGCCGCCGCGCTGGCGACCTGGATCGCGCCGCGTGATTTACTGGCATTAGGCCATGACGACCTAGCGGCCTATCTGGCCAGCCCAGAAGTGATGACCAAGAGTCCGCGATCCGTTTCGCGTCTGCAGTCTGCTTTACGCCATTTGTGGCGTGGCTTGTTGGCGCGCGGTGAGGCGACTCAAGACCCCACCATTGGTCTAGATAGCCCACGCTTAGGTCGGCCCTTGCCTAAGGATTTATCTGAGGCGGATGTGGATGCGCTGTTGGCCGCCCCCGATGTGACTACGGCATTGGGCTTGCGTGACAAGGCCATGCTGGAGCTGCTCTATGCCTGTGGTTTGCGGGTTAGCGAGCTGACAGGCCTGCCGTTAGCGGCGGTGAATTTGCGCGGCGGGTTTTTACGGGTGATGGGTAAGGGCAGCAAGGAGCGCCTAGTGCCCCTTGGAGAAACCGCGGCGAATTGGTTGCAACGTTATTTAGATGAGGCTAGGCCGCAGTTGCTTAAGGGTACGGTCCCGGCGTTATTTATTACTCAGCGCGGCAGTGCCATGACCCGTGAAAATTTTTGGCATCTGATTAAGCGTTATGCACTGCAGGCCACTATTTCAGCGTCGGTATCGCCGCATACTTTGCGCCATGCTTTTGCCACCCATTTGTTAAATCATGGCGCGGATTTGCGTGTGATTCAGCTATTGCTTGGACATAGCGACTTATCTACCACGCAAATATATACCCATGTGGCTCGACAACGTCTGCAAGAACTGCATGCTCAGCACCACCCAAGAGGCTGACGTTGGCCGGACTTTCTCGTATGCTCTAGCCCCCAAGAATTCATTCCCTGTCGGCCATATTTTATTTTAGAGGACAAGCCAATGCGCCTGTTTAAAACTGCTTTCGCCTTCTGGCTTGTCGTCACGGCCGGTGTCGCTTTAGCGGGTCCGGAAGACGTGATTCGTGGCAAGTTGCTGCAAGCAGTGCCCGGTACTGAAATTAAATCCATTAAGCCAGCCCCATTTCCTGGGTTTTATGAAGTATCGATTCCAGGGGCTTTGGTTTACGTAAGCGCGGATGGTCAATTCGTCTTGCAAGGGGAGTTATTGCAGCTCAAGGGCAAGCAAGTCGTAAATCTAACCGAGCAGGCGCAGGCCAGTGCGCGTGTGGGTTTAATTCGCGCCATCGATAAACGCCAAGCGGTTGTTTTTCCCGCCAATGGCAAACCTAAGGCAGTCATTACGGTGTTCACCGATACCCATTGTGGCTATTGTCGCAAGCTACATCAGGAAGTGCCTGCGATGAATCAAATGGGTATTGAGGTGCGCTACTTAGCGTACCCCAGAGACCTGCCGCGCGTGGGTGTGAATGCGGGAACCGGCGCCGAATTAGCAAATATTTGGTGTGCCAGTAACCCAGAGCAAGCCATGACCATGGCCAAGCAGGGTCAAGCAATACCGGCTGCACGCAAAGGCTGCAAGGCCCCTATCGCGGAGCAATATGCCCTAGGCCAGAAAATGGGCGTTACCGGTACGCCTGCCATTTTTGATGAAAAAGGTCGGCAACTTGGTGGGTATTTAACCGCTAAGCAAGCTGCGCAACGCCTAGGTTTGAACTAAGCGCGCGGTTCGACAAACGCGCGTTCGCCGTTATAATGCGCGCCTTGATTTTTCGGGCCGGCAATGCCTTGTTGCCGGCTCACTAGCTTCTTTAGGTGGTGTCGTGAACGCTCTCAATAAGCCGGTTAATGTCGGTATCGTCGGTCTCGGTACTGTTGGTGGTGGCGCCCTGAACTTGCTGCGTGATAACGCCGCAGAATTGTCGCGACGCACCGGTCGTGAGATTCGCGTGTCGCATGTCGGCATTCGTCGTGATAAGCCCGGTCTGGATCTGGCTGGCATCACCGTCAGCAACGACATCTTTGCCGTGGTCAATGATCCGGCTGTGGACATCGTCGTCGAAGTGATTGGTGGCACGACCACGGCGCGAGAGATCGTTCTGCAAGCTATTGCCAACGGCAAGCATGTCGTCACAGCCAATAAGTGGCTGCTGGCTGAGCACGGTAACGAAATTTTTGCCGCAGCCGAGGCCAAGGGTGTCTATGTCGCTTTTGAAGCGGCGGTTGCGGGTGGCGTACCCATCATTAAGGTGCTGCGTGAGGGTTTGGCGGCTAACCGGGTGGATTGGCTGGCGGGCATCATCAACGGTACCGGCAATTTCATTTTGACCGAAATGCGCGACAAGGGCCGTGACTTTGCCGACGTGTTGGTGGAGGCGCAGGCGCTAGGCTATGCCGAAGCGGATCCGGCATTTGACGTCGAAGGCATTGATGCTGCGCACAAACTCACCATCATGGCCTCGCTGGCGTTTGGTATTCCGCTGCAGTTCGACAAGGCTTATGTTGAAGGCATCACCCAGCTAACGCGTGAAGACGTGGCGTATGCCGAAGAGCTGGGCTATCGCATTAAGCATCTCGGCATTGCGCGTCGTACCGCGGATGGCATTGAGCTGCGCGTGCACCCCACGCTGATTCCGGCCGAGCGTTTGATTGCTAATGTGCATGGCGTAAAAAATGCTGTCTTGGTGCAGTCCGATCCGGTGGGCGCAACCTTGTATTACGGTGCCGGCGCGGGCGCTGGTCCAACCGCTTCGGCGGTAGTGGCAGACATCGTGGATTTGGTGCGTTCGCTGACCGCCGAATCTTCGCCCAATGTGCCGCACCTGGCGTTTATGCCACAAGCCATTGCTGCCACCCCGATTTTGCCCATGGAGTCGGTGGTGACATCGTACTTCCTGCGCTTGCAAGCCGAAGACAAGCCCGGTGTGCTTGCCGATGTCACGCGCATTCTCAGCAGTCGTGGCATTAGCATCGAAGCCATTGTGCAAAAGCCTGTGCAGGCCGAGGGCGCTGTCCCCGTAATTATTCTGACTAACCCGGTATTGGAGCGTGAAATGAACCGCGCCATCGCCGAACTGGAAGCACTGAGCGATATCGTCGGTGCCGTGACCCGTATTCGTTTGGAGACTTTGGCATGACCACTTTAGGCAATCGCTACACCGGCCTCATCAGCCGCTACCGTGACCGCCTGCCGGTCAGTGCAGATACGCGTTTGATTTCGCTGGGCGAGGGCAATACGCCGCTGTTGAAGCTGAAGAACATTCCAGCCTTAATCGGCAAGAAAGTTGAAATCTACGTGAAGTACGAAGGTCTGAACCCCACGGGCTCATTCAAGGACCGTGGCATGACCATGGCCGTGACCAAGGCCGTCGAAGCCGGTTCCAAAGCGGTGATCTGTGCGTCCACGGGCAATACGTCTGCGGCTGCGGCGGCCTATGCCGCGCGCGCCGGCATCAAAGCTTTCGTGCTGATTCCGGAAGGCAAGATCGCCATGGGTAAGCTTGCTCAGGCCATGATGTACGGTGCCATCACGCTGCAGATTCGCGGTAACTTTGACGATGGCATGGAGCTGGTCAAGCAAGTGGCCAACGAAGCCCCAGTCACTATCGTGAATTCGGTGAACCCGTTCCGTCTGCAAGGTCAGAAAACAGCAGCATTTGAAATTGTGGAAGAGCTGGGCCGCGCACCAGACTATCACTGCTTGCCTGTTGGTAATGCGGGCAACATCACCGCGCATTGGATTGGCTACTGCGAGTCCTCCACGCCGATCGGTCAAAAAGTCACGGATTCCTGCGCCTTCTGCGATGGCGATTGCCGTTACCCGAAAGCCCCGATCACCACGGGCCGTCCGAAAATGGTGGGCTACCAAGCCGCAGGTTCGGCTCCCTTTGTGCGTGGCGAACCCGTGCTTAATCCGGAAACCGTAGCCACTGCGATCCGTATTGGTAACCCACAGAGCTGGGCGCAGGCGCACACCGTGATGAAAGAATCGGGCGGTTGGTTCGACGAGCTGGCCGATCAAGAAATTCTCGACACCCAACGTCTGCTGGCCATGTCGGAAGGTATTTTCTGTGAGCCTGCTTCAGCGGCATCGCTCAGTGGTGCGCTGCGTGACATTAAGAGCGGCAAGATTCCGGAAGGCTCGGTGATTGTCTGCACATTGACCGGCAATGGCCTGAAGGACCCTGACACTGCAATTGGCCAATGCGCCAGTGCCGTGCTCAAGACCATTGATGCCAAGCTGGATCAAGTGCGCGACAGCATCCTGCAGACCATGGGTGTTTAACGCATCCCTGCCTGCTCAAGGCCGCCTGCGGGCGGCTTTTTTTATGGCGAAGATGAATTTCGGAGAGCGCTGAGATGACGACCAAAGTGTGGCGTCGCCGTGCCAGTGCTGCATCAGCCCTCCCGGGCGTGCATCCCTTGCTGGCGCGTTTGTATGCGGCGCGTGGGGTGCAATCGTCGGATGAGTTGGCCCAGACCTTGGCCGCATTGAAGCCAGCCAGCGCGCTGCAGGGGCTAGAGGCGGCACTGGATCTGCTGCAACGTGCGCTGCGTGAGCAATGGCGTCTGCTCATCATTGGCGACTTTGATGCCGATGGCGCAACCAGCACCGCATTGTCCGTTCGTGCGCTGCGTGCATTGGGGGCGCGGCACGTCGACTTTCTTGTGCCCAATCGCTTTACTTATGGCTATGGACTTACGCCGGGCATCGTGGCCTTGGCGTTAGCCGAGAAGCAGCCCCAACTCATCATTACCGTGGATAACGGCATTGCCAGCCACGAAGGCGTTATTGCCGCTCAGGCAGCGGGTGTGCGAGTGCTCATTACCGATCATCACCTGCCGGGTTCGACCTTGCCGCCAGCGGATGCCATCGTGAATCCCAATCAACCAGGCTGCAACTTCCCGAGCAAAAATCTTGCCGGTGTTGGCGTCGTGTTTTACGTGTTGTCTGCCTTGCGTACGCGCTTACGCGCTGCCGGCTGGTTTTCCGAACAAGGTCTAACCGAGCCGAACATGGCCGACTATCTGGATCTAGTCGCGCTCGGTACGGTGGCCGATGTCGTCGCGCTCGATGCCAATAATCGTCTGCTGGTACAGCAAGGGCTGGCGCGCATCCGTGCCGGGCGCTGCTGCCCCGGCATCACCGCGCTGCTGAAGGTCGCCGAGCGTGACCCAGCGCGGTTGCAGGCCACCGATCTCGGCTTTGTCGTGGCCCCTCGCCTGAACGCCGCCGGCCGCCTAGATGACATGGCTGAAGGCATCCTCTGCCTGCTCACCGACTCACCGACCGCTGCGCTGCGCATGGCCGGCGAGCTAGATGCCCTGAATCAGGAGCGGCGCGATATTGAAGGTGGCATGCAGAACGAAGCCATGGCTGCGCTCAATGCCCTCAAGTTCACTGCCGACACACTCCCGCACGGCCTCGTGCTCTATGACCGGCACTGGCATCAAGGTGTCATCGGCATCCTGGCGGGACGCATCAAGGAGCGTTATCACCGTCCGGTCATCGCGTTTGCCCCCGCGCAAGCGCCGGCCTATGGTGAACAGCCTGCGGAGCTTAAAGGCTCGGCGAGATCGATTCCGGGCGTACATATTCGGGATGTGTTAGATGCCGTGGCGACGCGTTATCCGGGCTTGATAACCAAGTTTGGCGGCCATGCCATGGCTGCGGGCCTGAGCTTGCCGGGTGCAAGCATTGCCGCCTTTCGTGAGGCCTTCGATGAAGTCCTCCGAGATTGGATTGATGAGGCCGATTTGGAAGCAGTCTTGCTCACCGACGGTGAACTTGCGCCGGCTGACTTTACGGAAACGACTGCGCGTCTGCTGCGAGATGCGGGCCCGTGGGGTCAGGCCTTTCCCGAGCCGCTGTTTGAAGGCGAATTTTTGCTGCTGGATCAGCGACTGCTGAAAGATAAGCACCTCAAGCTCAGCTTGAGTCACCCCGACTCCAATCGCATCTTTGATGGCATCGCCTTTAATATTGATCGCGCGCTTTGGCCGAACGCAGCGTGCAAGGGCGTCAAGCTCGCTTACCGTCTGGATCTGAATTTCTTCCGTGGCATGGAGACGCTGCAATTGAGAATCGAGGACCTGCAGGCGTTGTAGGTTGGTTGTCGCATGCTGTCTTGCGTTATATAACGCAAGACGTTATATTTTCTTCACTCAAGGATGAGTGATCCCTATGATTATCAGTTTTCGAGATCGACAGGCTGAGGCTATTGCCAACGGCTTAGTAGTAAAGCAACTGCCTTTTGACATGCAGCGCACAGCGCTGAAAAAGTTACGTCAATTAGCAGCGGCTTCTTTGCTTGAGGATTTGCGCGTGCCTCCCGGCAATCGGTTAGAAGCATTACAGGGTAGCCGTAAGGGGCAATGGAGCATCCGCATAAATGACCAATGGCGACTCTGTTTTCGCTGGCAAGACGGAAATGCGCATCAGGTAGAAATTGTGGATTACCACTGAGGAGCATAACGATGGATATCATCACGGGCGATTTACTGCCAAACATTCATCCCGGCGAGATTTTGCTGGAAGACTTCATTGAGCCTATGGGGTTAACTAAAAATGCCGTCGCTACAGCCATCGCGGTGCCGGCAACGCGTATTGGTGAAATTGTTCGAGGCGCACGCGCCATTACTGCAGATACCGACTTACGGTTGTCACGCTTTTTCGGAACCAGCGAGGGCTATTGGCTGGCGCTGCAAGTAGCTCATGATCTTGAAGCGGCTCGCCGTGCGGGTCGATACGACCATATTAGCCCTCATGCCGCATGAGGGGCTTTGCTCACCAGCACGCGTAGTTTTCCGGTACAATCGCGCGCTTTGAAACCCAGCTGGCGTGTACCCCATGGAAATCAACCCCTACCTGAACCGAATCAAAGACTTCACTGAGCGTACCGAGTCGCTCCGGGGGTATCTTTGACTACGATCTGAAGAAGGAGCGCTTGGAAGAAGTCCTGCGCGAACTCGAAGATCCTAGCATTTGGAATGACCCGAAAAGGGCGCAAGACATTGGTCGTGAACGCAGTGCGTTGGAAGGGGTGGTACTCACCATTGACCAGCTCACGCAGGGGCTAACCGACGCCAAAGACCTGTTGGATTTAGCCGTAGAAGAGGACGATGAAGGCACGCTCGATGATGTGACAGCCGAGCTAAATCATCTCGACAAACTGCTCTCCGATCTCGAATTCCGCCGCATGTTTTCCGGCGAAATGGACGCCAATCACTGCTTTATTGATATTCAATCCGGGGCCGGTGGCACCGAGGCGCAGGACTGGGCCAGTATTCTGCTGCGCATGTACTTGCGCTGGGCCGACAAGAAAGGCTTTAAGACCGAGGTCATGGAAGTGTCGGATGGTGAGGTTGCGGGTATTAAGTCCGCGACCATTCGCATCGAAGGCGATTATGCCTTTGGCTGGCTGCGCACTGAGACGGGCATTCATCGCCTAGTCCGTAAGTCGCCGTTTGACTCCGACAATCGCCGTCACACCTCGTTCTCGGCCGTGTTCGTATCGCCAGAAATTGATGATGACATCGAGATCGACATCAATCCGTCGGATGTCCGTACCGATACCTACCGCGCCAGCGGCGCCGGCGGTCAGCACATCAACAAAACCGACTCGGCCGTGCGTCTCACCCACGTACCGACCAACACGGTCGTGGCCTGTCAGAACGAGCGTTCGCAGCATGCCAACCGTGATCGCGCGTGGAAGATGCTGCGTGCTCGTCTCTACGAGCTCGCCGTTATGCAGCGTAACGCGGCTAAGCAAGCGCTAGAAGACACGAAATCTGATATTGGTTGGGGTCACCAGATCCGTTCTTATGTGCTCGACCAGTCTCGCGTGAAAGATTTACGCAGCAACATCGAAAACTCTAACCCGAACGCCGTGCTTGACGGTGATATCGACGAATTCATCGAAGCCTCGCTCAAGATGGGCCTGTAAGCGGATACGACCATGACAGATAACCAGAACACGCCCGTAACCGCAGTAGCGGACGCCCCAGCTGCCGACGTTAATAAGCTCATGGCCGAGCGCAAACAAAAGCTCGCGGGTATTCGTGAGAAGGGTCAAGCCTTTCCTAACGATTTCCGGCGCGACGCACTGGCTACGGATTTGCACGCCCGATTTGGCGACGTCGCCCCTGAAGTGCTGGAGGCTGAAAAGCATCCCTTCTCGATTGCCGGCCGCATGATGCTGAAGCGTGTCATGGGTAAGGCCAGCTTTGCCACCATTCAAGACATGGGTGGTCGCATCCAGCTCTATATCTCGCGGGATGCCATTGGTGAAGAGGCGTACGCGGCCTTTAAGCAGACGGACTTGGGCGACATTTTCGGTGCCACGGGCTATGTCTTTAAGACCAAAATGGGCGAGCTATCACTGCATGTGGAAAGCTTGCGCTTGCTGACCAAAGGTCTGCGTCCGCTGCCGGACAAGTTCCACGGCATGGCCGATCAAGAAATGAAGTATCGCCAGCGCTACGTTGACCTGATTGTCAGTGAAGACACTCGTCGTGCCTTCCGCATTCGTTCGCAAGTGATTGAAGGCATCCGCCGTTTCATGTCCGGTCGCGACTTCATGGAAGTCGAGACGCCGATGATGCACGTGATCCCGGGTGGTGCTGCCGCCAAGCCGTTCAATACGCACCACAATGCCCTGGATATGCCGTTGTTTCTGCGCATCGCGCCCGAGCTTTACCTCAAGCGTCTGGTCGTCGGCGGCTTCGAGCGCGTGTTCGAGATCAACCGCAACTTCCGTAACGAAGGTGTATCGGCGCGTCACAACCCCGAATTCACCATGATCGAGTTCTATCAGGCCTACGCGGATTACCGCGACCTGATGGACCTCACCGAAGACATGCTGCGCACCTTATCGCAAGACATTCTGGGCAGCACGATGGTGCCGTATCAGGGCGAGGTCTATGACTTTGGCTCGAAGTTCGAGCGTCTGTCCATGGTCGACTCCATCCTCAAGTACAACCCGCACCTGACCCGCGAGCAGCTCTGGGATTACGACCAGGCTGCCAAGGTCGTGCGCGAGCAGTTGAAGATTGAAGTTAAATCGATCTGGGGGATTGGCAAATTGCATACGCTGATCTTCGAGGAGACGGTGGAGACGCAGCTGCGCCAGCCGACGTTCATCACTGAATATCCGGCCGAAGTGTCACCGCTGGCGCGCCGTAACGATGACAACGAATTCATCACTGACCGCTTCGAGTTCTTCATTGGCGGCCGTGAGATTGCTAATGGTTTCTCTGAGCTGAATGACCCAGAAGATCAGGCTGAGCGCTTCATGCAACAGGTGCGTGAAAAGGATGCGGGTGACGACGAAGCCATGCACTACGATGCCGACTACATCCGTGCGCTGGAGTACGGCCTGCCGCCAACAGCGGGTGAGGGCATTGGTATTGACCGTTTGGTGATGCTGTTTACAGACTCCCCAAGCATTCGTGATGTGATTCTCTTCCCGCATATGCGGCCAGAGGTTTGAGTTTCACGGTGGTTTGTCGGTAATTTAACTAGACAAAGGTCGTAATGAATGACTTACAATCCGCCGGTTTACGCAGAGCGAAACCCTCGCTCTGTTGAGTAGTCGCTGCCTCTGGCCTAAATGGTTAGTGGTTGATCTATCGATTAAAGAGGACGAACCATGCAGATTGGTATCCCCGCGGAAACTCTGGCTGGCGAGACGCGTGTCGCTGCAACACCAGAAACCGTGAAGAAGTTTGCAGCGATGGGCTGTGAAGTACTCGTACAAAGTGGCGCAGGCTTGGCTTCTAGCTGTACTGATGCCGCATATGCTGCCGCCGGTGCAAAGATTGTCGCGTCGGCTGCTGAAGCACTGAACACAGATATTATTCTGAAGGTTGCCGCCCCCAATGCAGACGAAACTGCATTGATTAAGCAGGGCGCTACGATTTTGGCCGCTTTTGCTCCGCATCAGAACGATCACCTTGAAGCGTATGCTGCTCGTGGTCTGACATGCGTGGCAATGGAGCTGATTCCACGTATTACGCGTGCTCAGAGCTCGGACATTTTGTCTTCGCAAGCTAACTTGGCCGGTTACAAGGCCGTTTTGCTGGCAGCAAACGAATATGCCGGCCTTTTCCCGATGATGATGACTGCTGCAGGTACCATTAAGCCCGCTCGCATCGTGGTATTGGGTGTGGGTGTTGCGGGTCTGCAAGCTATTGCAACCGGTAAGCGCTTGGGCGCCGTGGTTGAAGCATCCGATTTGCGTCCTGCAGCAAAAGAGCAGGTCGAGTCGCTGGGCGGTCGCTGGTTAGACGTTCCCATGTCGGATGAAGAAAAAGCCAAAGCACTCGGCACCGGCGGTTACGCATGGCAGCCATCACCGGAATACATCCGCGATCAGGCTGCTGTCGTCGACAAGGCCGTTTCTAACGCCAACATCGTCATCACCACCGCGCAGATTCCGGGCCGCAAAGCGCCTGTGTTGGTCAAGGCTGAAACCGTTGCCAAGATGAAGCCTGGTTCGGTCATCATTGATATGGCGGTGAGCTCCGGCGGTAACGTCGAAGGCTCCAAGCTGGATGAGACAGTCATTACCGAAAATGGCGCGCGCATCGTGGGTATTGGCAATATTCCTGCTCTCGTCGCGACCGAAGCCTCGGCGCTATACGCACGCAACCTGTTGAACTTCCTTGCCCCCATGCATGACAAGGAGTCCAGCACGATTGTGCTCAATCGCGAAGATGACATGGTGAAGCCAACGCTGATTGTTGATGCGGGCACCCTCATCTACAAGAAGCCGAACTGATCAGGAGTTTTGTTATGCAAGACATCGTAAATATTGAGCAGGTTCAGCAAATCGCTGAACACGCCACCAGCGTGCCGTTTGTAAGCACCTTCACCATCTTCGTCTTGGCCATTTATGTGGGCTACTACGTGGTTTGGGGTGTTACACCGGCTCTGCACACCCCGCTGATGGCGGTTACTAACGCCCTGTCCGGCATCATCATTGTCGGTGCCATGCTGCAAACGGTAGCTTCCGGTAGCGATCCTGCCGCGCTGCAAACCATCACCCCCACAAGCCTTTTGGGCGCTTTCGCTGTTTTCTTGGCCAGTATCAACATCTTCGGTGGCTTTGCCGTGACCGAACGCATGCTGGATATGTTCAAGAAAAAGAAGAAGTAAGGAGCGACTCGAATGACTGCTTTTGCACAATATGCTGATTGGTTTTACCTCGTCGGCTCTGTCCTGTTTATTCTGACCCTGCGCGGCCTGTCTGGTCCAAAGACAGCCATTATGGGTAACCGTTACGGCATGATCGGCATGACGCTGGCCATTCTGACCACGTTTTTCGTGGCTCCGAATCCTGTGCTCGGCCTCATCATCGGAGCCATGGTTGCCGGTGCTGCGATTGGCTTGCATCGTGCACGTACGGTGCCCATGACACAGATGCCAGAAACCGTTGCCATGATGCACTCGCTGGTCGGTCTGTCGGCGGTCTGTATCGCTGTGGCTGCCGTCCTGCACGAAGGCGTTCACCACGATGCGCTGCATCGCTTTGAACTCTTTGTGGGTTGCTTTGTGGGTGCGATCACCTTCACGGCTTCGGTCTTCGCTTACGGCAAGCTGGCCGCTAAGAAATGGGCAAAGTCAGTCAGCGGCGCTTGGGTAAAACCACTGCAAGCAACCTTGTTCCTGGGCATGGTCGGTTTTGGTGCTGTCTACTTCGTCTCCGAAGACCTGAATGCCTTCTACGCCATGACAGCCTTGGCGCTTGCTTTTGGCTTAATCTGGATTGCCCCAATCGGTGGTGGTGACATGCCGGTAGTGGTGTCCCTGCTGAACTCGTTCTCGGGCTGGGCTGCTGCCGGTATCGGCTTCACGCTGAACAACCCGATGCTCATCATTGCTGGCTCGCTGGTGGGTTCGTCCGGTGCGATTCTGTCCTACGTCATGTGTAATGCCATGAACCGTTCTTTGCTGAACGTGCTCTTTGGCGGCTTTGGCGCTGGCGCAGGTGCTGCGGTTGATGCAGGTGATGGCGCAGAGAAGACGCACCGTTCTGGTTCGGCCGACGATGCGGCCTTCCTGATGTCCAATGCGGACTCCGTCGTCATTGTGCCCGGCTACGGCTTGGCCCAAGCTCGTGCACAAAATGCCGTGAAAGAACTGGCAACCGTACTGAAGGAAAAAGGCGTTAATGTGCGTTATGCCATCCACCCCGTTGCGGGTCGTATGCCAGGCCACATGAACGTGCTTTTGGCTGAAGCCGATGTGCCTTATGAAGACGTCTGTGAAATGGACGAAATCAACAGTGACTTCGCATCGACCGATGTGGTGTTGGTGATTGGCGCTAACGACGTGGTTAACCCCGCCGCTAAAGACAATCCCGCGTCGCCCATTTACGGCATGCCAATTCTGGAGGCTCATCGTGCGCGTACCGTCATGGTCATTAAGCGTTCGATGGCCACAGGCTATGCCGGTCTGGACAATGACTTGTTCTACCTCGACAAGACCATGATGGTTTTTGGCGATGCTAAGAAAGTCTTGGAAGATATGGTGAAAGGCGTGACCGGTGGCGGCCACTAAGGCTGCTACTGAGATCAAGAAAATGCCGGCTAATTAGCCGGCATTTTTTTGGGAAAAGAAAATGAAACAGCCGTCTTTCTAGGTTCTTTTGCTTCTCCGCAGCAACAACTTCAAGCCCGTGCTGACGGCGAGCAAGCCCATGCTGGCCGTAACCGTCACCAGCGAGCCGTATCCGGCACAATTTAGCCCAGCGTTATCACACACTCCTGCAGCTGGCTCAGTAATGGGCTCATCAGAATAAATACAGGTAATGCCAAACGACTTACCCGGCTCTTCGGGGTAGCCATGATGCTTACGCAGACGTTTTCGCAAGCGCGCCAGCAGTGGGTCTTGCTCGGTGCGGGAAAGGTCTTCAACACCTAAGCGAGTTGGGTCCATTTTGCCGCCTGCAGCACCACAGACAATCAATACATTACGATGTCGGCGCGCATGCAGCGCCAGTGTGAGCTTGGCTTTCGCATCATCGCAACAGTCAAAAATGAGGTCTGGTTGCGGCGTGAGAATTTCAGGCGCGTTCTCGCGGCTGAGAAAGTCATCCACGATACGTACATGAAGTCGGGGATTGATACTGCGTGCGCGTTCGGCCAGAACCTCGGCTTTGCCACGGCCAAACTGCTCGCTGGTTGCTTGCAGTTGGCGATTCACATTCGATGCCACCACGACATCCAAGTCGACCAGTGTCAGCTGTCCGATGGCGCTACGGGCAAGGGCTTCAACGACCCATGAACCAACGCCTCCGAGGCCAACAACAAGCGCATGGCTTTCGGAAAACCGTTGCAGTGCAGCATCACCATAGACTCTACCCACACCGGCGAAACGACGATCGTAATCATCCTCTGGCGGCAATATTGGGGAGGGTGTGAGGGGTGCTGAGGTATTCATGGTGTGCATTTAGTCGTCGTTACCCTTTCGGTTCACTACCGGAGGGGCCATTAATAAGTACATGACTGGCGTAACCAGGCGTGCCAAGAACGTGGAGGAGATGAGGCCGCCAATAATGACCCAGGCCAACGGCGCATACAGTGGGGAACCTTGCAGCGCCAGGGGCATGAGGCCGCCAATAGCGGTCATCGAGGTAAGCAAAATCGGCAAGAAGCGAATTTCTCCAGCCTCTTGTATTGCCTCCATGAGTGTTCGGCCGTCTTCTCGAAGTTGATTGGTGAAGTCGACTAGAAGGATCGAGTTCTTAATTTCGATCCCGATCAGGGCAATAAAGCCAATCATGGCCGTGAAGGATACCGATAGACCGGCTAAATACAGCGCCACCAGCCCACCCATGACCCCTAGGGGGATAACACCCGCCACAATCGCAGTGCTTTTGAAGTTGCCAAACTCCAAAATCAACACGGCTAAAATGCCAAAGACAGCAACCAGCGCGGCAGTTTCAATCCCGCCGAAGCTCTCTTGGCGAGCCTCTACTTGTCCGGCCACTTTATAGCTATAGCCTGCTTTCCATTCGAGCTTCTCTAATTCTTTGACAAGTTCATTAGTGACCTTCTCGGTGTTGAAGCCGTCTTTCACATAGGCGGTTACGGTGACGGCACGCTGACGTTGATAGCGCGGGATGGAGTTAGGTGCTGCCACGAATTTTGGCTGGGTGAGCTGACTCAGGGGGATGGCGGCGCCACTGGGCGAATTCACATACACCTTGTCCAAATTACTCAGGCGCGCGTGCCCGTCCTCCAATGGAAGACGTAAGGTGATGTCAAATTCAT
Organism: Moraxellaceae bacterium UBA2477; assembly: GCA_002342025.1. Taxonomy (GTDB): domain Bacteria; phylum Pseudomonadota; class Gammaproteobacteria; order Pseudomonadales; family Moraxellaceae; genus Perlucidibaca. The sequence goes on from DDPD01000072.1 coordinate 14,485, forward strand.
CACCGTCGTCTTCCTGAAACTTGCCTATGCTCTCGCCGGCAATCGCCAAACGCACCGTGCGGTCAATGTCTTGTGAGCTAATGCCATAGAGTGAAGCTTTGGTAGTATCGATGCCCAGATCAATGTCTGTGCGTAACAGGCGAACAGGGTTAACCACATCGCGTGTGCCGGGTAGGGCATTGAGTTGCTTTTCCACGGTAAACGCTAAGCTGCGTAACTCTTCAATGCTGGGGCCAATTAAGCGAATGGCAATCGGTGCATCAATGGGTGGGCCGTTTTCAAACGGTTTAACGATGATACGAGCATCTGGGTAATTGCTTAATTCACGTCTGAGGCGCGCATAGAAGGCCGGTGTGGTGTCGGGGTCATATTGCTTCAAAATGACAAAAACATCGCCAATGTTTGCGCGCGTTTCGCGGGGAAACACATTATAGAAAATGCGTGGATTGCCCCGGCCGGCGTTAGCAAAAACTGTCTGTACTTCCGGTTGCTTGAGCAAATACTGCTCAACGTAGCGCACGGCTTCATCTGTGCGCTCTAAGCTGGTGCCATCGGGCGCCTCCACGGAGATGCGCAGCTGCGGCACATCAGCGTTCGGGAACAGGCTCATGCCCAGCTGTGGGGCTAATAGCAGCGTCGCGAGAAAACCTGCAAAGGCCATCCCTAAGGTTTTTCGCGGATGCGATAAGGCCCAGCCCAGCAAAGGGCGATACACCGTGTGAATGCCGCGCATGACCGCTTGCAGCAGTTTATTGCCATCGGGGTGCTCTTCCGGCGAAAGCCAGCGACTCGCCAGGAACGGAATGATGGTCAGCGAAACGAAAAACGAGGCCAGTACCGTAAACGAAACGGCGGCTGGCAATGAGCGAATAAACTTTCCCGCACCTTCCGGTAGGAAAAACAGCGGTAAAAAAGCAAACAACAGGGTGGCTGTGCAGCCCAGTACCGCGAGATAGATTTGATTCGTGGCTTTGATGGCTGCCTGTGTGCGGCTATAGCCTTGGCGCATAAAGCGGGAGATGTTTTCGACGACCACAATGGAGTCGTCCACCAACAAGCCCAAGGCTAAAACAAAGCCAGCAATAGAGAGCTGGTTTAGCGAGAAGCCCGCAAAGTAGAGCATGGACATGCCCATCGCCAACGACAGTGGGATAGACACCATGACGACGCCAGCGGCACGTAACCCTAGGGGCAGCAGCGTGATGAGCACCAGACCAATCGCAATCATGAAGTCAGCAGCGAGGCGACCCAAGCGTTTGTTCACATTTTTCGATTGGTCGAAGCCGACCTCTAGGCGGTAGTTGGGCGAGAGTTTTTCCCGAAAGCTATCGACTTCCTTAATTAGCGCGTCTCGAACCACAAAGATGTTCTGGTTATCTTTTTGGCTGGCCGTAATGAACAGTGCTTGCTGCCCCTGATATCGCGTTCGATGGGTTTCTTCGGCGTAATCCCAGCTCACACTGGCCACATCTTTCAAACGCAAAATTCGGCCGCCATTGCTGGCAATCACGGTGTCGGCGATTTCACTGAGCGAGGTGTAACTACCGGTCGTACGAATATTGAAGCGACGACTACCGGCCTCAATGGCGCCACCGGGAATATTGCGATTTTCACTTTGTAAAATCTGAGCAACGCGGCTAACCGGCACTTGGTATTGCGCCAGCTTGCTCAAGTCCAAGGCAACTTGAACCTCCGCATTGGGTAGGCCCCAAACCTCCACGTCACGCACACCCTTAACCTGCTCTAAGCGATCCTGCAGATTTTCAGCGACCTCGCGCATTTCCCGTGGCGAACCGTTCGGGCCTATCAAAGCCATCTGTAAAATATTGACTAGACCGGGGCTAGCCTTCATCACCTGAAGTGACTTTAAGTCAGCAGGCAGGCTGCTGCGTACCGCATTGATTTCTCGTAGGGCTTCGTCGTACTTCTTTTCGGCGTCCTTACTCCAATCGAACTCGACACGAACTACGGCTAGTCCGTTCTCGCTATCGCTCCAAATATTCTTAATGTCATCAATACGGTTGATGGCATCTTCAATGGGGTCAGCAACGAGCTTTTCCATGTCGGCCGGGTCGGCACCGGGATAGACCGCCACAATGGTGACCACGGGGATGGCAAATGTGGGGTCTTCGCCACGCGGGATGTTTTTCCAGGTATGCCAACCCAGCGCCATGAGCAGCGCGAACATCACCAGCGTGAATTGAAAGTTACGTACGGAGAAGGCGGCTAAACGCATGATCTGCTCCGATTACCGTAAGACGCGAACGGGCATGCCGGGATTAAGCCAAGCGGCACCTTCGCTAACGACCCGTTGCCCCGCTTGCAAGCCCGCGGTGACGATCACGCGATCATCTTGAATGGCACCCACGTCGATGATTTTCTGTTGAGCCTTATTTTGTGCATCCACAATGTAGACCTTGGCTTTTTTATCGTGCCCTTCCAGCACAGCGCCGAGTGGCACAGTGAGCTGCTGCCCTGAGTTTTTCGACGACAACAGTTGGGCTTCTCCGACTTGGCCAGCAATGAACTTAACGCCTGCAATCGAAGGGAGTGCCAAGGTCACGGTAATTGTTCCGGTACGAGGGTCAGTGGCTGCTCCAACCTCTTTCACACGGCTATTGAAGGTCTGGCCCGGATAGGCATTGATGCGGACTAGGGCGCTATCACCCACTTTGACGCGTGTTGCGGCTTGATCATTTAGCCCAACACGCAGCACCCAGCCTTGATCGGCACGACTCACGACAAGAACCGGCGTGCCCGGTGCAGTGACCTCACGGGCCTCGGCGAGACGCTGTAGCACCACGCCATTGGCAGGCGCAACAATGACGGCTTGTTGGCGGTTGAAGCGAGCCGCACTTAAATTGGATTCCATCATGGCGACTTGTGTGCGTGCGTCTTGCGCCACTTGTTCTGCCAACACGCCTTGCTTGAATAGCGATTCCGCACGAGCAGCATCACGCTTAGCCTTATTTAGGCTCTCACTGATTTGACGCACTTGCGCATCGAGCTCGGTGGTGTCTAGGGTCGCTAGCGTCTGACCTGCGCGCACATTATCGCCAGCTTCCACCAGCATCCGGCTAATTAAACCGCCCGTTTTAAAGCCGAGACGAAACTCTTCTTGGCTGCCAACCAGGCCTGTTGCAACGTCGGTATTGGCACTGCTGTCATGACCTACGACCACAACACGTACCGGTTGAGCGGGTGCTACTACCGGCGCTACCTCTTTGCTGCAGCCGGTCATAAAAAATACGCTGGATGCGGTGAGCGAAGCCATTAGCAGGAGGTGTGAACGGCGAGTGTGATTGGCACGAGTGTTGTGCATGCGGCCTTGAGAAAGCATGGGTCATACCTGGCAGTCATTCTGATGGCTCGAACATAACATACTCATCAGTATGTGTTATGGAAAATCTGACGAGAGTCATGGCGATTTGGGTCACTCGCCCAGTAGCAGTTGTTGCGTGTGGAGAGTGTTCGGCCAGTACCGGCGATGCGTTAGGGCGTCATTGGGCAGCGTAAAATAAAGCTGTCGAATAGTTGACTCAGGAACAGTTGGTTTTTTACGGGCAGAGCGGCGCTAACGGCGCTGATGGTGGAGCCGTCATCGGCAAATAACAGGCTGCCGCGTCCGGTCTCTGGGTCTACGTCATAGACCTTGGTGGGGGAACGTTGGCCAGGAAGCTGCCAGTGCAAAAGCACACTGGGCAGAGACGGGTAGGAGGGCACAATAAAGTGAGCGTTGTCGGCCAGGTTAATGCTATCGAGCAGGGATAAATTGCCCAAGGATGTTTGTTGCACGAGGCGACCATCTGGCGCGCGCTGATAGCGACGAAGGCCTTCCCCTAAAGTCTGGGTGATCCACACGGTATTGCCTTGAATGAGAATGCCATTGGCGACAGCAAAATCGTCGGCAGCGACACGCCAGCCTATGTTCGGACGATAGACCACCACATTGCCCTTGCGTTGCAGAAAAATCAGTTCGGCAATGCTGGAGCCATCCTCACGCTCATTGGTGACATAGACATCGCCATTGTCTGCTACGGCCACATCATTCGGTGCAGACAGCAAGGGGCTACGGAGTAATTCTTGGAAAATGAGGGTGTCGCCGACGAGTTCATAAATGACCAAGGTATGGCGATCACTGAACAGATCCTTATCGTGGTTAATGACATACAACCACCAGCGTCCGTTGCGTTGGATGAGATCTAGCCCATGGGGTCGCAGAATAAAACTTTCAGGTTCTTGTGAGCGCTGCAAAAGCAGAGGTTTATCGCTATTTAGCGCAAGGGCATAGAGGTTGCCATGACTGCGAAAGTTCCGACGGTCGTGACTGGAGAAAATAATTCTCGGGGTCGCCGTGGCTTGCAGCGTCATATCGTCAGGCCCTGGGCCCGTGGCTATTCGCTGACATGTTTTAGGATTGATGAGCGTCGTGGCATGCACCAAAGGCGGCAAAAGCAGTGTGAAGCACAGGAAGAGTCGAAACACACGTATGTCCTTGGCGCAGCAAGCGACCTAAGTCTTTGACTGATCTGAAATTTAGGGTTTTTGAGGCGGTTTTTCCAGCGACTCCAGACGAGCGGCTTTTAGTGCGATGAGTTTGTCGGCATCGGCCTGTTGCAGGCGCAGAGCTTCGATGCGCTCTTCTAGGTCAGCATTATCGGCTTTGATCGCCTCAATGGACTCTAGTTCTAGCGCCAGTGTGTCGGCACTAACCGGCAACGCTTTCGCGGTCGCCGTATCGTGATTAGCGACTTCTTGCGGAAGCGCGTGTTGGCGATGCCAAGCGAAGGAGCCGACAACCACCAGCCCCATGAGTCCCAGCAACCCCAACACGCGTTTATTCATGACAATTACCAGGCCAGAGCGCCGCCCGTTTGATACTCGGTGACGCGGGTTTCGAAGAAGTTCTTTTCCTTGCGGAGGTCCATAATTTCAGACATCCACGGGAAGGGATTCTTTACGCCCGGGAACTGTTCTGGCAAGCCCAATTGCACCAAACGACGGTTAGCAATGTACTGCAGATATTCTTCCATCATCGCCGCGTTCATGCCGAGTACGCCGCGTGGCATGGTGTCACGCGCATATTCAACTTCCAGCTGAGTCCCTTCCAAGATCATCTGTGTGACTTCGAGCTGGAAGGCTTTGGTCCACAGCTGTGGGTTTTCAATCTTGATCTGGTTGATGACATCGATGCCGAAGTTCACGTGCATGGATTCATCGCGCAGGATGTACTGGAACTGCTCGGCGACGCCGGTCATCTTGTTACGACGCCCCATGGACAAGATCTGGGTAAAGCCGCAGTAGAAGAACGTGCCTTCGAGTACGCAATAAAAAGCCACGAGGTTGCGCAGCAAGCGTTGGTCGTTCTCCACCGTTCCAGTGTTAAAGGTCGGGTCGCTCAAGCTCTGAGTGTACTTCAGGCCCCAAGCCGCCTTGCGCGCGACACTGGGCACTTCGCGGTACATGTTGAAGACTTCACCTTCATCAATGCCCAGCGACTGGATGCAGTACTGGTAGGCATGGGTGTGAATCGCCTCTTCAAATGCCTGACGCAGAATGTACTGACGGCACTCTGGATTGGTGATGAGACGATAGATCGCCAGCACCAGATTGTTCGCCACCAGCGAGTCGGCGGTGGAGAAGAAGCCCAGCGAGCGCATGACGATCAGGCGTTCATCTTCGGTCAGCTGGCCATCGTTGGACTTCCACATGGACACGTCTTTCGACATGTTCACTTCCTGTGGCATCCAGTGGTTGGCGCAGCCGTCGAGGTACTTCTGCCAAGCCCATTCGTATTTGAACGGCACGAGCTGGTTCAGGTCGGAGCGGCAGTTAATCATGCGCTTGTCGTCAACACTGATACGGCCGGCGCCCATGCCTAAATCTTCTAGGCCAGGCGTGGCATCCAGCACCGCGAGTGCTGCCGCCGCACGCTCATGGGCCGAGCCTTCTTCGGCTACGCGGGCGTCGGCTTCTACTCGTTGGATGGCCGCAGTGACGATGGCAGCAGGTGCCTCAAGTCCACGAACGGCAGGTTCTGCTGCGGCTGGTTGAGCAGGTGCCATTGCTGGTGCCGGCGCAACTGTGACGCGCGCAGCTGCTTGCGCAGTTCCTGCCGGCGTAGTTTGTGCTTTCGTAGTGGGCTTTTCGTCCGCATTAAAATCATCCCAGCTAATCATATTTTAACTCCTCTAAGACTACGCTTATTGACAGGCTTCGCAGTCCGGGTTGTCGATTGAACAAGCCAGCGGAATTGGCGCGGCTTCAACCATTTCTTCAATTTGTGCTTTCACGGCATTCAGCGCGCCATCCGAAACCGTCGATTTCTCGGAAGCGGTGGCACCAATGGCACGGAGGTAATACGTGGTTTTCAGGCCGCGGTACCACGCCATGCGATAGGTGATGTCGAGCTTTTTGCCTGAGGCTTCCGCCAAGTACAGATTCAGCGACTGGGCCTGATCGATCCACTTCTGGCGACGCGAACCGGCATCCACTAACCAGCGCGGTTCAATTTCAAACGCGGTGGCGTAAATCGCCTTCATGTCGGCCGGGATACGGTCGAGCTTCTGCACCGAGCCTTCGTAGTACTTGAGGTCGTTGACCATGACGGCATCCCACAGGCCACGAGCCTTGAGCTCGTGCACCAGATACGGATTGACCACCGTGAATTCGCCCGACAGGTTCGACTTCACGTACAGGTTCTGGTAGGTCGGCTCGATCGACTGCGATACGCCGCAGATGTTCGAGATCGTGGCGGTCGGCGCAATCGCCATGACGTTGGAGTTACGCATGCCGACGGTTTTAACCTGTTCGCGCAGCGTTGCCCAATCCAGTGTCTGGCTGAAGTCCACTTCCACATATTGAGCGCCACGGTGCTCGGCAATCGCCCACAGTGAGTCGATGGGCAGAATGCCACGGCTCCACAACGAGCCTTCAAAGGTCGAGTAGCGACCACGCTCAGCGGCTAACTCGCAGGAAGCCTCAATGGCGTAGTAGCTAATGGCTTCCATGGAGCGATCCGCAAAGGTCACGGCATCGTTGCTGGCGTAGGCAATCTTCTGTGCGTACAGCGCGTCTTGGAAGCCCATGATGCCCAGGCCAACCGGGCGGTGACGCAGGTTTGAGGTACGCGCCGCTTCTACAGCGTAGTAGTTAATGTCGATCACATTGTCGAGCATGCGTACTGCCGTACGCACGGTACGACGCAGCTTGGTCTGATCCAGGCCATCGGCGGAGATGTGATTGACCAGGTTCACCGAGCCCAAGTTACAGACGGCAATTTCGTCTTTGTTGGTGTTCAGCGTGATTTCAGTACACAGGTTCGACGAGTGCACAACGCCGACATGCTGCTGTGGTGAGCGCAGGTTGCACACATCTTTGAAGGTGATCCAAGGATGGCCAGTTTCGAACAGCATGGACAGCATTTTGCGCCACAAGTCTTGCGCTTGAATGCGCTTGTACAAGCGCATCTGGCCGTTGTCGCACATCTGCTCGTATTCACTGTAGCGCTGCTCAAAGGCCTTGCCGTACAGGTCGTGCAGGTCCGGTACGTCGGATGGCGAGAACAGTGTCCACGTGCCGTTGTCGAAGACGCGCTTCATAAACAGGTCGGGCACCCAGTTGGCGGTGTTCATGTCGTGCGTACGACGACGGTCATCGCCGGTGTTCTTACGCAGTTCGACGAACTCTTCGATATCGAGATGCCAGGTTTCCAGATAGGCACAGACCGCGCCCTTGCGCTTGCCGCCTTGGTTCACCGCGACGGCCGTGTCGTTGGCGACCTTGAGGAAGGGCACGACGCCCTGCGATTTGCCGTTGGTGCCCTTAATGTAGGCGCCGAGCGCACGCACGGGGGTCCAGTCATTGCCGAGACCGCCGGCCCACTTCGACAGCATGGCATTGTCTTGAATAGCGCCGTAGATGCCATGGAGGTCATCGGGAACGGTGGTCAGGTAGCAAGACGACAGCTGTGGACGCAAAGTGCCTGCGTTAAACAATGTTGGCGTAGAAGCCATGTAATCGAAGCTCGACATCAGGTCGTAGAACTCGATGACATGGGCCTCACGGTCGCCGGACTCACGCAGGGCGAGGCCCATGGCGACGCGCATAAAGAAAATCTGTGGCAGTTCGAAGCGCACGTCATTGCTATGCAAGAAGTAACGATCGTATAGCGTCTGCAGGCCGAGGTAGGTGAACTGGAAATCGCGCTCAGGCTTTAACGCAGCACCCAATCGAGCCATATCGTAGTTGGCTAATGCCGGATCCAACAGTTCCAGCTCAATGCCGCGCTGAATGTAAACAGGCAGTGCTTGTGGGTAGTACTGGGTCATCTCACCTTGGGTGGCAGACTCGGCGATACCCATAAACGACAACGCCTCAGCGCGCAGATGATCCATGAGCAAGCGCGCAGTCACATAAGTGTAGTTAGGCTCTTGTTCAATCATGACGCGAGCGCACATCACCAGCACATTGTTGATGTCAGCTTCGCGAGCACCATCGAAGAGGTTGCGTAGGGTGTCTTCGACAATGGCGGACGACTCCACGCCACTGAGGCCTTCACAGGCGTTGCTCACCAGCGCTTCCAAGCGACCTAAGTCCAGCAGCTCACGGCTACCATCAACCTTTAACACATGCAGCGTGGGGTGATGTTTGACGTTATTAGGCGCCAAAACGTCACGCGCTCGCGAACGCTCATCACGATACAAGACGTAAGCGCGCGCAATTTTCTGTTCGCCGGAGCGCATGAGTGCCAGTTCTACCTGGTCTTGAATTTCTTCAATGTGGACCATGCCACCGGTAGGCATACGGCGCTTGAACGTGGAGCTCACCAGTGTGGTGAGCTGCGCGACTGTTTCGTGAATGCGGCTTGAGCTTGCCGCAGCACTGCCTTCGTGCGCTAAGAAGGCCTTACTAATCGCTAAAGCAATTTTACTATCGTCGTAGCCCACCACAGTGCCATTGCGTTTGATGACTCGCAGTTGGCCTGGGGCAGTGGCGTTTAGCCCATTTGCGTTTGGGGAATTTGTGTTGGCGTTTGCAGCGGGTGTTTCGGCAAAAATGTCGGCTTGCATGAGAGTCCTCGACACAAATGAGTGATCTTCGTAACAGAAGATCGAGTTATCGATTCCGGGATAGCAACGAAGCTAGACCCTAGATATTGTGTGTTCTTTGTTTTGATTCGTAGTTTTTTGGGAACGAACCGCCCGCGGTTTTGGCTTCTTACTGGGCCTATTTCCACGGCACATGATCGAACGAACCTGCCTGACTTGTCCACTAATTTTTTTGCATTAACGCAATATATAGTGGTTTTCATGGGGGGTTAGCCACCATATAGCGGATTGGGCGTGGTCGTTCTGTGGATAACTCTGTGGGTAAGCTGTGCCTTAATTGGTTATAGTAAGTTGATAAGAAGGTGCGGGTGCGGAGCTTTCTGTTGGCTTGCGGTTAACCACAAGATGTAGTGTTATGTCGTAGTGATGTTTCTGGCTTGGGTCACGTGCAGTCATGCCGTATAGTCACAACAAAATTAGTACGCATTTAGCATGACTTGTATGTGCCATTAATAATAAGTTTCATAACAACTACTGGGTGAAAAAGGAGTTAGCTGAATGTCATCACATGAAGCCCCGCATCGTATTTTGATCGTTGAAGATGACCAGCGCTTAGCCGAGCTGACTCAGGAATATCTGATTCGTAACGGTTTGGAAGTGAGCATCGAAGGGGATGGCCTGCGGGCTATCCGACGTATTACGGATGAGCAGCCTGACTTAGTTGTTTTGGATTTGATGTTGCCTGGTGCCGATGGCCTCACGGTGTGTCGTGAAGTGCGCAGTCATTATTCACGCCCCATCATCATGCTCACGGCTCGTACCGATGATATGGATCAGGTTCTGGGCTTAGAGATGGGGGCCGATGACTATGTTCCTAAGCCTGTTCAACCTCGCGTGTTGTTAGCCAGAATTCGAGCTCAACTACGTCGCAACGATAAACCTGAGATTGGTAATCAGCGCATCGTGTTTGGCGACTTGGTTATCGATAACGGTGCCCGATCGGTTACTTTGAAGGAAGAGTTGGTGGAGTTTACCAGCGCCGAATACGACCTTCTTTGGCTGCTAGCCTCAAATGCGGGCCGAATCTTATCTCGCGAAGACATTTTTACGCAGTTGCGTGGGATTGAATATGATGGTCAAGATCGCTCTATCGACGTGAGAATTTCGCGTATTCGTCCAAAAATCGGCGATGATCCCGATAGTCCTCGTATGATTAAAACAGTGCGTAGCAAGGGCTATTTGTTTGTGAAAGATAGTGGCACCGCCTGAGAATGTGGCGTCGCTTTAAGCCAAACAGCATTTTTGCCACCATTTATGGCGGTATGTTGTTGGTGATTGTGGTTGTTGGTTTAGCTTCATACAGCGCGCTAACGTTCATTAACAGTGAGCGCGCTCAGCGCTATACCGAGGGCATGGCAACGGCTCTCTATCACATCACGGCTATCTCGGTGGCGCGTCAAAGTGAAGAGAACTTAGCCTTATGGTTACAAGATGCAGAGGCTCTATTGGGCACGCCTCTGCGATTGACCAGTAAGTTACCTTTTACACCAACAGAGCATGAGCAAGAGCGGATCAAGCGTGGTCTAGCAGTTGCGCATCGTGTTGATGATGATCGAAGCCTAATCTGGATCAAAGTACCGCGTCCTGGCCCTGCGGTTTATCTTGAGTCTGAGTTGGCGGGTATCGGCGAGAAGCAAGCTCGCGCGGCAGCTATTTTCTATCTTGAAGACTTATCCAACTATCCAGATCAAGAAGATGTGCGCTTACGCACGATGGCCCCCTATATTGGCTTTCCTATGAGCTTGGTGCCTTTCGATGAGGCTGGCTTAGACAGCGAACAACAACGACGCTTGCGTCAGGATGAAATTGTTGTTCGTTTTAAGGAGCTTACTGCCTCCGGACGATCAGCCATTACGGTTTATGCCCCGAGTCAAACGACGCCAGGCAAGCTGCTGCGATTGGGTCCTATGGAGTTGTTCGAAGCCATTCCTATGTCGCTGGTTATTATGGCCTCTGTGTTGGCCATGCTGCTGATTACACTAGCCTCTTACGGTCTAATTCATATATTCGAGCTGCGTATTCAAACCATTGAAACAACGCTGGCACGTATCCGAGAAGGTGATTTGTCGGCTCGTGTAGAGATGGAAGGTAACGATGAAATTGGACGACTAGGACTGACCTTGAACCAGATGGCTGGCCATATTCAACGCCTATTAGACTCTCAACGTGAGTTAACTCAGGCCGTATCACACGAATTAAGAACACCACTCGCACGACTACGCTTTGGTATGGAGATGTTGGCCGAGAGTGACGACATTGAAAGTCGTTATGAGCAATTAGAGCGCTTAGATGAGGATGTTGCTCAGCTGAATCAGCTCATTGACGAAATTTTGACCTACGCAAACTTGGAAAAGGGTACTCCTGATCTAGCGTTTGAACCGGTGGACATGGTGGCTTTAATGCAGCGTATCCAGCGTGAAACAGAAGCGTTGCGTAAGCCTGCTCGATTAGAGGTCGTAGTGCCGGATATGTTGGTGGTGGATGCTGTGCCGCGATATATGCACCGCGTGATTCAAAATTTGGTCGGCAATGCCTTGCGTTATGCGGACAGTGTCGTGCGTGTGACCTGCCGTACTGATGGTGAGTTTGCCATTTTAATGGTTGAAGATGATGGTCCGGGAATTCCCGAGGATCAGCGGAGTCGCGTGTTCGAGCCTTTTACACGGTTGGATGATAGTCGTACGAGAAGCACTGGCGGTTATGGTCTGGGTTTGTCAATTGTGAATCGAATCGTATTTTGGTTCGCGGGCGAAATTCACGTGTCGAAAAGTGCGGACTTAGGTGGTGCCGCATTCATCATGAGTTGGCCTAAACGCCGCAGTTAATTCGGCTGATTTACAAAACGCCACAATTAACCAACAAGTGTTCTATTTTCAAATTAAGCTCACGCACTATTCTCCTCTCATGGGTGTATTAATTGCACTTGATGGTTGACTGAATGGTTGCTGAGTTAAAGCGTTTTAAGGGGACACAGGCTGTGTTCCCTTTTTTTTGTCTTATTTCTAAGCATCCAAGTATTTTGTGTAGTTCTTGTCCTACATTGGCTGTCAGTATTTTCTGAAAATTTCATGCGTGAAATTTCAGTCGCGCCTCTATGTATCTGTTAATCATAAGTTTTGTCTGTTTTGTGTATATTTTGATCTATTTTTCTGGCTTGAGACCCTCTCAAATGTCGCTATGCTGACATTACTCAAGGAGAGCAGCACACAGGATGTGAGCAGCTTATGAGTAAGCTCAGCCACGCAGGCTGGGTGTGCAGGGAGGAGTTGAAAAACTCCTTGGCAACATGGACAGCCAGTGGATGGGCTGACTCAAGGAGGAGTCTAGGTTTGCGGTCGTTGGCTAGGGAGGCTTTAGCGCCAAGGAATACCAGGATGGTTGGTGCAGACCCATTTAATCGTTGAGACGATAAAACAAAAAAGAGCCTCAGGGCTCTTTTTTGTTTTTAACAGATTTCAGTTTTAGAGTCGGCTAAATCTGCAGATCATTAACGCTCAAGTAGCGCGAACTTGCCTGGCTTGCCATCCCACTCTTTACCATCGGCTGGGCGCTCACCAATTTCAGTGATGTTTGGCCAAATTTCGGCGAGTTCGGCATTGAGCTTAATGAACTGCTTTTGATCCGCGGGGACTTCATCTTCCGAGAAAATCGCATTGGCTGGGCATTCGGGTTCGCACAACGCGCAATCGATGCATTCGTCTGGGTGAATCACCAAAAAGTTAGGGCCTTCGTAGAAGCAGTCGACAGGGCAGACTTCTACGCAGTCTTGGTATTTGCACTTAATGCAGTTTTCAGTAACGACAAATGCCATGTCTTAAGCCTCTGGGCGCATTTTAATGGCGGCAAGTTTACTGCCCGCGCCTCACGCTGGCAATTGAGCGCGAGGCTTAGAGCAGCTGTTTCAATGCATAAATCAATTCGTGAGCCTCACGCGGGGTCAGACCATCGGGGTCTACATCGCGCAAACGTAGCTCCACATCGCTGGGAAAGCGTGTGGCGAAGAGGTCTGGCTGCAGGCTTGCCGCAACCATGGGGGCAGGGTTTTGGGGCTGACTCGAAGGCTGTGCACCTTTCATCGCCGCGCTTTGGAACTCAAGTTGCTGCAACTTTTGACGAGCGGCCTGAATAACAGGACTTGGTATACCCGCGAGCTGTGCCACCTGCAAGCCATAACTCTGACTGGCGGGCCCTGGCCTGACGCTATGCAAAAAGACCACATGACCATCATGTTCGGCCGCAGACAAATGTACATTGATGACGCCATCGAGCTGATCGGCTAGCGCAGTAAGCTCGAAGTAGTGTGTTGCAAACAAGGTCAGTGAGCGGCGCTCGCTGGCCAGAAATTCGGCTGCGGCCCAGGCTAGCGACAAACCATCAAAGGTGCTGGTGCCTCGACCGATCTCGTCCATGATGACTAAGCTGTCTGGGGTGGCGTTGTGCAAGATGTTAGCGGCTTCAGTCATCTCAACCATAAAGGTGGAGCGGCCAGAGGCTAAGTCATCCGAAGAGCCGATACGAGTGAAGATGCGATCAATGGGGCCGATGACGGCGGCACTGGCGGGCACAAAGCTGCCGATATGAGCCAGCAAGACGATCAGTGCGGTTTGACGCATGTAGGTAGATTTACCGCCCATGTTTGGGCCAGTAATGACTTGCATACGCTGATTCGGTGCCAGCGTTAGGTCATTGGCGGTGAACGGCGTCGTCAACATGCGCTCGACCACCGGATGGCGACCAGCCCGGATGGCGAGTCCGTGCGTTTCACTGAGCTCAGGGCAAACCCAATTCAGGCTATGGGCGCGCTCCGCTAGGCAGCACAGCACGTCCAGTTCGGCCAGTGCTTCGCAAAGGGCTTGCAGCGCTTGCAGCTCATCTACGATGGTGTCGAGCAAGGTTTCATACAGCAGCTTTTCGCGGGCGAGCGCTCGAGCAGAGGCCGACAGTGCCTTGTCTTCGAAAGCTTTCAGTTCGGGCGTGATGTAACGCTCAGCATTTTTCATGGTTTGGCGGCGAATGAAATGTGCGGGTGCTTGTTCAGCCTGCGCGCGTGACAGCTCGAAGTAGTAACCACTAACACGGTTGTAGCCGATTTTTAAGCCAGCGATGCCCGAGCGCTCGCGCTCTTGAGTTTCTAGCGCAATCAAGTAGTCGCCAGCGTGGGTGCTGATGCCACGCAGTTCATCGAGTTCGGCATCGAAGCCGTCGGCGAGTACGCCGCCTTCACGCAAGACCACCGGCGGCGCTTCAACCAGCGCGCGGCGCAGGGTATCCGCCAACGCAGGGAAAGGTCGAATTGCCGTCCGTAGCTCGCGTAAGCGCTGCGATTCTTGCGGCAGCAACCAGCCGCTGATGGCCGGCAGTAGTGCCAAGAGGTCGCGGAGACGAGCCAAATCGCGCGGGCGCGCGGTGCGCAAGGCAATTCGCGCGAGAATGCGTTCGCCATCGCCGACGTTGGCTAGCCAGTCACCGAGCTCATCCCAGGCTTGAAGATCGAGCAATTCGCTGATCGCTTGCTGTCGAGCACGCAGGGTGTCGCGCTGGCGGATAGGTTGGTGTAACCAGCGCCTTAGCAAGCGGCTGCCCATGGGCGAGCGCGTTTGGTCAATGACGGCAGCCAGCGTCGCCTGATTTTCACCTTGCAGGTTTTGTGTAAGCTCCAGGTTACGGCGCGTGGCGGCATCCATCTGCAACGTATCGCGGGCATTTTCTACGCTGAGGCCGCGCAGGTGAGGCAGCGCAGAACGTTGAGTTTCGCGGGCATAACCAAGCAGTGCGCCGGCGGCTGTGATGGCCGCTGGC
>DDPD01000081.1 GCA_002342025.1 Moraxellaceae bacterium UBA2477
ATGCGTTGATCGCTAAACTGAAGGCGCAGCACTTGGGCTGGCACCCGTTGCTGCTCCGCAAAGGCAAAGCCACGGGTATGCAAATAGAGGGTCTCATTGACTTGCGAGTAGGTGCCAGGGGTTGGGGCTCCGGCCAGCTCTCGGTAGTTGAGTGCTGACAGTTCACTTTTCACTTCGCTCAGACTTACCGGCAAACCCACCTGTAAAACCAGTGGTCTTGCGAATACTTTGGCCGGAATTGCCCAGCGCTTGCCTTCAAATTTTTCTCGAACAATGTCATTAAGGTGCATCACATAAGCACCCCCACCCACCAGTGTGATCAACGCCACAAGCATCATTAAAAGCACGATAGCCGGCTGGATGCGCTGCCAAAGACTGCGGGGTTTAGACACGATGTTCAGCACTCATAAACAAAAAGTGATGTGATTGTAACGATTGCTGAGCACCTGCGGTAATTTGCAGGATGGCGTTCCCTCGCAGCGTCTCTATAATGCGGGCGTTTTTCCACCGCTATATAAAGAGAGACTTATGACAACGCGTTTTGATGTTTACGCCGTAGGCAATGCTTTGGTCGATCTTGAATATCGCGTGGAAGATTCCGTGCTACAACAGCTTGGCGTTGAGAAAGGTGTCATGACCTTAGCCGAAGCCGATGCGCAAGCCCGCCTACTCAGCGTGCTCGATACTCAGCACAGCCGCGAAAAACAGGCCTGTGGTGGCTCCGCGGCTAACAGTATTATTGCCGCCAGCGCCTTTGGCAGCCGCTGCTTTTATAGTTGCAAAGTCGCTAACGACAGCCTCGGCGACTTCTATCGTCAAGACCTGCTGGCGGCTGGAGTTAGCACCAACCTGAAAGATCAGCGTCCTGATGGTGTTTCAGGCACGTGCGTGGTCATGGTCACACCCGACAGCGAACGCACCATGAATACCTATCTCGGCATTACCGCCGATGTATCGAGCGACGAACTAGACCTTGAGGCCTTACGCGCTAGTCGTTGGCTCTACATCGAAGGCTATTTAAGTACCTCGGAGAGCGCTCGCGCAGCCGTTGCCCTGGCTCGTCAAGAAGCACGAGCAGCGGGTGCGAAAATTGCCCTCACCTTCTCAGACCCTGCCATGGTTCAGTACTTCCAACCCCAGCTGCGTGAATTACTGGGTGATGGCGTGGACCTGCTTTTTTGCAATGAATGGGAAGCCAAAGCCTTCGCCAACAGCGACGACCTCGATGTTGCTCTGACCGCCTTACGTGCCGTCGCTCAAACCGGCGTATTAACTCGCGGCGCTGAAGGTGCTTGGGCCTGGACGCAACACGCCATTCTGGAGCTCCCAGCCATCCCCACTAAAGCGATTGATACCCTCGGCGCGGGCGATAGCGTTGCTGGCGCCGTGCTTCATGGCCTCAGCCAAGGCTGGACACTTGAGCAGAGCACACGCTTGGCATTAAAAACCGCCAGCGCCGTCGTCAGTCAATATGGCCCGCGCCTCGCCCTTAGTCAGTACCGCGAACTGCTAGAGGCATCCGCATGAGCTTTCGTCTGTGCGCGCTGAATGCACTGGAGGAGAATGTTGGGCGAAGCTTTCGCTCACCCGCCGGTGAGGTGATTCTGGTGCTGCGGGATGCCAATGTGTATGCCTGGCAAAATATTTGCCCACACTTAGGCATCAACTTGGAGTTTAATCCCGACGAATTCATGGATTGCGAACAACACTATATGGTGTGCAGCAATCATGGCGCCTTGTTTCAAGTGGAAGACGGCCTATGCGTTTCAGGTCCTTGCCATGGCGAGGCCTTGTTGCCCGTCCCCATTCGCATTGAAGACGGCGAAATTTACTTGGCCGATAGCGGCAGTACGACTAATTAAGCAGAGAGCGTTTGCGCCATTCCATAGCCTCTGTTATAGATTCCTGATTGCTTTTTGAGAGATGAACATGGCTACCCGCACCAGCGAAAAACCCGCAAGCAGCGCCAAAAAGAAAGCCGTGGTTGGAAATGGCTTAATTTATGGTCTAGCTCCCTATAAAGAAGTGAAGGGCGAAGACTATATGTCGCTGCCCCAGCGTGACCACTTCCGCAACATTTTGATCGCTTGGAAACAAGAGCTCATGCAAGAAGTGGATCGTACCGTCCACCACATGCAAGATGAGTCGGGCAGCCTGCCTGACCCCAACGACCGCGCCACACAAGAAGAAGAGTTTTCGCTGGAGCTACGCACCCGCGATCGTGAGCGCAAGCTAATCAAGAAGATTGACTCAACACTTGAGCGCATTGAGAAAGATGACTACGGCTATTGCGACGACTGTGGCGTCGAAATTGGTATTCGTCGCCTAGAGGCTCGCCCCACTGCCACCCTCTGCATCGACTGTAAGAGCTTGCAAGAGATTAAAGAGAAGCAACTTCTCGGCGGTTAACGCCATCTGCTCTGCATCGGTTGGTCGCTTTGCACCGTCCCCCACGGGACGGTTGCATGCCGGTTCGCTACTAGCGGCAGTGGGCAGCTATGTTCATGCCAAACATCAGGGTGGGCAGTGGCTGCTCCGGATTGAAGACCTAGACCCCCCACGTATCGAAGTCGGAGCCAGCGACAACATTCTGCAAACGTTGTCTATCCATGGCCTCCTGCACGACGGCCCCGTGCTATTCCAGAGCCAGCGTAGCGAAACCTATGAGTCCGCACTTCAGCAGTTACTGGACCAAGACCTGATCTATCCGTGTCGTTGCTCTCGGGCACAGCTGCTGGAGCATGCGCGACTGCATCACTACCCCATGGCGCGCAGCCTCTGTACCGGCACCTGCGATGTACGTGGCGCAACACTCACTAGCTCAGATACTGCATGGCGCTTGCGAACAGCGATGGCCGGTGAAATCCAGTTTCAAGATGCGCTGAGGGGCACACTGACTAGTTCGCTGCATCAAGAGGTGGGTGACTTTGTCTTGAAGCGGCGGGATGGTTTGTACGCCTATCAACTGGCTGTAGTTTTGGATGACGAGGCATCACACGTCACTGAGGTGGTGCGCGGTGTAGACTTGCTAGACAATACCGCTCGCCAATGCTGGCTGATGCAATGCCTAAATTTTGTGCGGCCACGCTACCTGCACTTACCTTTAGTGACTGCCGCCAATGGGCAAAAGCTTTCCAAGCAAAACCATGCGCCCCCGCTCAACCTGCGCACGCCCAGCCACAATCTGTGGGAGGCTTTGCAAGCACTTGGTCAATCGCCTAAGCCTACGCTGGCTCAGGCTTCCCCGCCCGAAATCTTGGCCTGGGCGTGTGCAAACTGGCATCCCGAGCGCATACCGCATCCTGACAGCATTCAGCAAAACTGTTACCTTGCGTAACACTGCTTACGGGGTCGTGCATGTATATTGATCGACTTATTCTTTTGTTTGTGGCTGGCGCCTTTCTACTGTCGCCCATCGTGATTGACTGGTGGAGCGCCAATGGCAGTGCCTGGTATCGCCCATTTGTGATCTGGGCATTATTGATTGTGCTGGCCTTCTGGATTGCTCGCAGCCGAGACCTAAATGATCTTTAGTCCTGGGACTTTATTCGGCCTTAGCGTCACCTATCTTGGCCTTTTATTTTTACTCGCACATGCCAGCGAAAAAGGCTGGCTGCCCCTACGGTGGGTTCGCCACCCAGCGGTTTATACGCTTTCGCTGGGCGTATTTATCAGCTCATGGGGCCTTTATGGCGTGGTCCAATTTGCTGCAGATTTTGGTTATAACTTTCTCGCGTTTTACATGGGTATTGCAGGCGCTTTTTTAGTTGCTCCCATGTTTTTACAGCCCCTGCTGCGCCTTGCAAAAACACATCAACTTCATTCGCTTCCTGACTTGCTCGCGTTTCGCTTTCGTAGTCAGGGCGTCGGTAGCATAGCCACACTAGCTATCTTAATCGGCGTCATGCCGCTGCTCACCGCACAAATGCAAACTATGGCAGATCTTGTCTTTATCGTGACAGGAGGCCATAGCACACGCAGCATGGGGATATTTTTTTGTGCCGTCCTGATTTGTTTTACGCTGCTATTTGGGACCCGTCAGCGCAATAGCCGCGGGCTCAGCCATGATGGACTCGTGGTCGCGATTGCGGCTGAGTCATTAATCAAACTGATTGCCATGCTCGCTGTTTCAGCCTACGCCTACTTCTCCGTCTTAGGAGGAGAGCAAGGCTTAAACGAATGGCTACAAACTAACCCCGCCGCATTGCGACAAATGTATCAGCCACTGCAAGGAGGCTACTGGCACAGCTTGCTTTTACTCTTTTTCTTTGCCGCTGTGGTAGTACCTTGCATGTACCAAATGGCTTTTACCGAAAACCGTGAGCCACGCGACTTGGTTACTGCCAGCTGGGGAGTCCCTCTTTATTTCTTGCTCATGGCAATAGGCATTCCCGTTCTGCTCTGGGCTGGAGATGCCTTGCGGCTTGACCTGCCAGCCACTTACTACAGCTTGGGCATTACGCTGCAATCTGGTTCGCCCTGGATGACGCTCATTCTTTTTTTAGGCACGTTAGCGGCCTCTAGTGGCATTTTAATTGTGACCACATTGGCACTTGCCAACATGCTTCTCAATCATGTCTTGCTGCCAATTAGTGGCCTCTCGACCGGCGACAACCTTTATCAGCGCACGCTGAACCAGCAGCGCTGGTTAATCATTTGCATACCTGCCGCTGCCTTTTGGATGACCTGGCTGCCAGCACTTCGCCCCGACAGCACCGAGATGTCGATGCTGTCATTTGTGGCGACCATCCAACTGGCACCCAGCATGCTGGCCTTACTATTTTGGCCCCGTGCAACTAGCACTGGTGTGATTGTTGGCCTTATCGCGGGAATGCTGATTTGGTTTATTGCCCTCGCATTGCCGGCACTCTTCATGCCGGAGTTCAACATCAGTAAATGGCTCGGCATAGAAGTGAGCAATAAATTAGGGCACTGGCAGGCCATGGGACTAATCGCCACGCTTGCTAATATTGGCTGCATGCTGGCGTTTTCTTTGTTGAGCAAGCAAAACGATGATGACAAAGAAATCGCCGAAGCCTGCTCCGTAGACAACCTACGCAGCCCATTGCGTTGGGGCCTAAACGCAGACTCAACCGACGCCTTTATTGCCGCTCTTTCACCCTCGCTCGGCCCTGTCACTGCCGAACGAGAAGTAAAAATGGCTTTACAAGATCTTGGACTGAAATTAGATGAGCGTAGACCGTATGCTTTAAGACGTTTGCGTGAACAGCTCAATGCCAACTTGTCCGGCCTATTGGGCCCGAGCATGGCTCAGGAGCTGCTCGACGAGCATTTACCCCACAAAATTGTCGCCGACACGCCCGGCGACGACATTCATTACATTGAGCTTCGACTGGAAGAGTATCGAGACAAACTGTCTGGCTTGGCGGGTGAGCTAGACATCTTGCGACGCTTTCATCGGCAAACCTTGCATGACCTCCCTCTTGGGGTGTGTACATTAGCCGGCGACCTTGAAATCATGAGCTGGAATCACGCCATGATGCAGATCACGCTTTGTGCCGACACGCAAATGATTGGCGCTCGCTTAGAGGACCTACCGGCGCCGTGGAGCAAACTCTTTACTGACTTTCTACTCAGCCCAAGCTCCCAGCACCTGCATACACGTATCGAAATCGAGGGCCAAATACGTTGGCTTAACTTGCATCGCGCGGTCATTGGCGATGCGGCGGGTAGCCAGGTATTAGTCATGGAGGATGTGAGCCCGCTTCATCAACTAGAGTCGCGACTGCAACATGCCGAGCGCTTGGCCGCGATTGGACGTTTAGCCGCTGGTGTTGCTCACGAGATTGGCAACCCCATCACTGGCATCGCCTCTTTGGCTCAGAATTTACGTGCCGAATACCCTGAAGAACACGAAGTGCATGAGGCCGCTCAAAATATTTTAGAGCAAACCCAACGTGTTAGCCGAATTGTTCAGTCGCTGGTTGGCTTTTCACGCAGCGAGCATCATGCACGCGGTGAGTTTGAGGCCGTGCCGCTGGCAGCCGTAATGGCAGAGGCAATTCACCTGCTCAAGCTGTCGCCCGAAGCCCGTTTTGCAGAGTTCGATAATCAAATTCGAAACACACTCTTTGTGCGCGGCGATGCCCAACGCCTCTGCCAAGTGTTTATAAATTTATTAAGCAACGCACGAGATGCCAGCACGCAAAAAGGATTGGTCATCATGCGTGCAGAACGACATGGCAGCAAAGTTCGTATCGAAATCGAAGATTTTGGTCACGGACTGCCAGACGGAGAAATTCGAGACAACCTATTCGAACCCTTTGTAACGACCAAGCCCCCGGGTAAAGGCACAGGCCTAGGGTTAGCACTGGTTCACGGCATTATTGAAGCGCATCACGGGCGAATCCAGCTCATTGATAAACGCGATTACGACCAAGGACAGGGTGTGATTGTTCAAATTACCTTACCGTGGGCAAACACACCCACGGCGTTAGAAGAGGATTTTTCGTCGTGAATCATATCTTGATTGTAGATGACGAGGCTGTAATTCGTAGCAGCCTAAAGCGATTGCTTGAGCGTCATGATTATCAAGTGAGTCTTGCGGGTAGCGTCGAAGAAGCGCTAGCAGGCGCGCCGCTGGACAGTTTTTCTCTCATCATTTCAGACCTTCGCTTACCCGGAGCCGCAGGTATTTCACTGATTACGAAAGCACAAGAAACACCTGTGCTAATTATGACTAGCTTCGCCAGCATTCGTTCCGCCGTTGATGCTGTGCGCGCAGGTGCTGCAGATTACATTGCTAAGCCCTTTGATCATGACGATATGTTGCTTACCATCGACCGCATTCTGCGTGAGCGCCTCCTACGTCGGCAAAATGCAGCGCTGCAAATGACTGTGGCGGCTAGCCAACCAGACAGCGGCATCATTGGTAACTGCGAAGCCATGCAGCAACTCCATCGGCGCATTTCCCGTGTTGCCCCGCTAAATACTACTGTGCTGATTCATGGCGAGTCCGGCACAGGCAAGGAGCTTGTGGCCCGTGCGCTTCATGAGCAAAGTCCCCGCCGCCAGGCACCATTGATCTCTGTAAATTGCGCAGCCATCCCTGAGTCACTGATTGAGTCCGAGCTTTTTGGCCATGAGAAGGGAGCATTCACTGGCGCTCAGCAACTTCGTAAGGGATTGGTTGAGGCCGCAGATGGCGGCTCACTTTTTCTCGACGAAATTGGCGAGCTACCGCTGGATGCGCAAGCACGCTTGCTAAGACTGTTACAGGAAAAAGAAGTTCGTCGCTTAGGTGCGACACAGTCGCGAACAATCGATGTTCGCTTGATCGCTGCAACCCACCGCAACTTAAAGCAAATGGCCAGCATGGGCCAATTTCGTGAAGATTTATTCTTTCGGTTGAATGTCGTTGAACTCAACTTACCTCCACTGAGGGAGCGTGGTGACGATATTTTAGATATTGCTCAAGCGTTGTTGACGCGCACTATCGGCCGCTTGGGTAGTACACCACTTCACTTCAGCGCCGCCGCGATTGCCGCCATGACCCATTATCACTGGCCCGGGAATATTCGAGAGCTTGAAAATGCAATTGAGCGAGCGGTCATACTTTGCGAGGGCGCGGAGATCTCACCTGAGCTACTTGCCATCGACTTCCCCCGTGCCGTAAATACGCCCTTAGTCGAAGCCATGACTACCATCGAGCCGCCGGCAGGCCTGTCACTGGAAGACTATTTCCAACATTTTGTGCTCGAGCATCAAGATCAAATGTCTGAAACTGAGCTTGCTCAAAAGCTCGGCATCAGCCGGAAAACACTGTGGGAAAGACGCCAGCGCCTGGGCATCCCTCGGAAGCGTGGCGGCGAGGCCAACTAGCATGCTCGTTACCTAACTACACAAAAGTGTTACCAAGGTAACAATACTATCTACTCAAATCATAAATCCGACAAGTGGCAGCTATTCAAGTGATTGATTAATAAGGAAAATAATATTTCCGACAGTTGGCACGCCTCGTGCTATTGATATTCAGCGATAACAACAACAATTCATCGCATAGCCTCCCAATTAGAGGAGGCGCATAAAAAATGCACAGGCCTGGATGCCAGCGTGCAATTGCCAGGATGCTCAGGCAAAAAAAATAACTCATGCCTCGAATAATAAGATGGCCATAAGCCACGCACCGTTCAGCGACCGCGGGAGGTAACCCCTCCCGCATTGCCCTGAATCCTCAGCCCCTTCAATCACTGCACAGTTACTACTCAATCTTGCTATCATCCGCGCACATTGTTTTATACCGAGTGCAAGTATGTTGAAAGGTTGGTTGGATCGCTGGCGTGGACGCGGCAAAACTATTAGTCGCCTAAAGCCCGTTATCATTCCGCGAGATCACCATGCCGTCTCACGCCGAGACATCAGCAGTGTTGCCGTCAAAACGCTATATAGACTTCATGATGGTGGCTACCAAGCCTTCCTGATTGGCGGTGGCGTTCGGGACGTTTTGCTCGGCATGCAGCCCAAAGACTTTGACATCGCTACTAGCGCTACGCCGGAACAAGTTAAGCAACTCTTTGGTAATCAATGCCAAATTATTGGACGACGCTTTCGTTTAGCTCATGTGCGTTGGGGGCGGGAAGTCATTGAAGTAGCCACTTTCCGGGCACACCACAGCGAGGGCGACGCCCTAAATGCTAAGACTAATGCCGAAGGTTTGATTTTACGCGACAACGTTTGGGGCAGTATTGAAGAAGATGCAGCCCGCCGCGACTTCACCATCAATGCCATTTATTACAACATCGCCGACTTCAGCTTATGGGACTTTGCCCATGGCATGAAGGATCTGAATGCGCGCGTTTTAAGGCTGATTGGCGACCCCATTACTCGTTATCGCGAAGACCCAGTACGCATGCTGCGGGCTATCCGCTTTGCCGGAAAGCTTGGCTTTACGATCGAAGAAAATACGGCACGACCCATCGCAGAATTAGCTTATTTACTGGAAGATGTTTCCTCTCATCGCCTATACGATGAATGCCAAAAATTGTTTTCCGCTGGCTACTCCTTACCCGTTCTCGACTTATTGCATGAGTTCGGCTTGTTCGATGCCTTGTTTCCAGAGGCCGATCTTTTCCCCAACGACACACTCTGGCAGCTAACCGCGGAAAGCACCGATGAGCGTGTCGCAGAGGGCAAAGGCATTAATCCCGCCTTCTTTTATGCCGCCATTCTGTGGGGTGTCGTACAGGATAGACAGCAAACACTGCAAAACGACGGCATTCCCCCGGTCCCGGCCTGGCAACAAGCGAGCCAACAAGTCCTCTCCATTCAACATGCACGTACGGCCATTCCTCGCCACATCAGCCAAGCCATTCGTGATATTTGGGAAATGCAGCCCAAGCTTGAGCAACCACGCCCAAGACAGGTTGAGGCTACAGCGCAGAGCGAGCGCTTCCGTGCGGCATACGATTTTTTAGTTCTTCGCGAATTAGCCGGCGAGGAAACCTCCGCCATGGGCGCTTGGTGGACGCGGTGGCAAGATGCGGATCCTGGCTTACGCGCCGAAATGGCACGCGCGCTAGAAGACAAGCCCGCGCCTGCAAAGAAAAAACGTCGACGTAAGCCCAATAGCAATGCTTAAAAACCGCTGCGCCATCGGCATAGGCGGCAACCTAGGAGATGCCGTCGGGACACTTATCGAAGCAGTCAAGGCCTTATCAAGCCACCCTGACTGTCGGTTCGTGACTGCGTCGAAACTGTATCGCAGTACAGCTATTGGACCTGAAGGCCAGCCTGATTATGCCAACGCCGTGTTGTTGCTCGACACTGCTTTAGATGCATGGACACTCCTGGACCTGCTACAGCATCAAGAGCAACTTGCCGGGCGCGTGCGTGAGATCCGCTGGGGCGCGCGCACGTTAGATCTCGATATCCTGCTATTTAATCAAGACCATATTTCCGACAGCCGCTTATGTATTCCTCACGCGGAGCTTTGTCACCGGGCCTTTGTGTTGCTGCCTTTACTCGACGTACAGTCAGAAACGGCTTGGCCATCACAACTTGATATTTACGCTCGCCTTAAAGACCCTAAGCTGAGCACACAAATTATTTCACGCTGGCCAGACCCTCGCTGGGACACGGCCTGCAATGAACTTCGCCTGCACTCAAGGAGCTGCTAATGAAAGCCATTACGATGAATACGCTTCGGAACCTAAAACAGACCGGCGAAAAGTTTTCTGTCCTCACCTGTTATGACGCAACCTTTTCAGCGGCTATGGCGCGTGCAGAAGTCGAAGTGATTTTGATTGGTGACTCGCTTGGCATGGTGCTTCAGGGTCACAGCTCCACATTGCCTGTTACAACTCAAGACATGGCGTATCACACCGCAGCGGTTGCACGTGGCAATCAAGTCTCTCTGCTCATGGCTGACATGCCTTTTATGTCGTATGCCAGCTTGGATTCTGCATTGAATAATGCCGCTACCTTAATGCGTGCAGGCGCCCACCTCGTCAAACTTGAGGGAGGCGCCTGGCTAACAGAAACCGTGACTCAACTAACACGCGGTGGCATCCCAGTCTGTATTCATCTCGGCTTAACACCACAATCCGTTAATGTGATGGGCGGCTATCGTGTACAAGGCCGTGATGAAGCTGCAGCGCAACAATTGATGGACGACGCCCAGGCCGTTGAGGCCGCTGGCGCCGTCATGCTGCTCCTAGAGTGCGTCCCCGCGCCTTTAGCAGCTCGCGTACAACAGGCTCTCAGTATCCCTGTAATAGGCATAGGAGCCGGCCGCGCTTGCGATGGCCAGGTCTTGGTCATGCACGACATGCTTGGCTTACACAACGGCAAGCCGGCACGCTTTGTTAAAGACTTCCTAGCTAATAGCGATGGCGGCATTGAAGGTGCCTTTAAAGCTTATGTAAAAGCCGTAAAAAACGGGCAATACCCCGCTGAAGAGCATACGTTTCAGTAATTCGCAGGAAATTCTCTCGTTATGAAGATTGAAAATACCATTCAGGGCGTACGTGCGGCATTGAATCAAGCGCGCAAAGCCGGAAAATCTATCGCATTTGTACCCACGATGGGCAACCTACACAGCGGCCATATCGCACTCGTTCTCAATGCCAAGCGTCGTGCAGACTTTGTGGTAAGCAGCGTTTTCGTTAATCCCACGCAGTTTGGCGTGAATGAAGACTTTGCCAGCTACCCGCGCACTCTGGATAGCGATGCCAACCTATTAGCCGAAGCTGAGTGTGATATTTTATTCGCGCCCAACGCTGAAGAAATGTATCCCGATGGTCGCCAGCAGGCGACCACTGTGCAAGTGGCTGGCATCACTGAGTTCTTATGCGGTGCATCTCGCCCCGGCCACTTCACTGGCGTTGCCACTGTCGTCACTAAGCTCTTGAACATCATTCAGCCAGATATGGCCCTTTTTGGTGAAAAGGATTACCAGCAACTCGCTGTCATTCGCAGGCTGGTCACAGAGCTTTGCATCCCCACCAACATTATTGCCATACCCACCCATCGTGCGGATGACGGCCTCGCACTAAGCTCACGCAATGGCTATCTCTCCATTGATGAACGCGAGAAGGCACCATTGATTTATCAAACCCTAACGCAGCTTCAGTCCGCCATT
>DDPD01000024.1 GCA_002342025.1 Moraxellaceae bacterium UBA2477
CAAGGAAGCCAAGATCAAGTAATTGATCCGCTCTTTGCAGATAAAAAAACCGGGCCTAGCCCGGTTTTTTTATGACCTGAGTTCGCTCAGCACATCAGCGTTTCTCATAGCCCACACGATGTACCCAGCTACCACGATCCTGGTAAGGCATGGTGACGCAGCTCGTGCCGGGCACGGTATCTGAGCCAGGCCCCACGACACCCGTCAGCGAGCAAATTTTGCTGCGCGGATGGATACGCATGCATTTGCCGAGGTCCGCCACCGTCAGTGCATTCCCGCCGTTATAACTTGTCGCTAGGCGTGCCAGCGTGGTTTTTAGCGCCGCCAGCATAATCGCGTCGCGCGAGCGCCCGCCGGACCAATCGCGACGATTCACAATAGTGGATGTATTGGGCGCCAAGATACGCACCACCACGTTATCCATCACGCTTTGGTCGAAAACATGGCTGCCCACACCCGAAACGCGGTCGAAGGCGGTCAGGTCTGGAGCCAGCACATCCGCCTTGAGGCCCGCAAATAACTCATCTCGCAAGGCATTCACCAGCTCGCCAAAGATAGTAGCCGCAGCACCATCTCGTGCTTCAGGGTCATTAAGGTTGATGTTCGGTCCGTAATGACTTCGATTCCAACCCAGCACTAAATCCAGCGCGGCCTTTTCAATGACATTGAGCTGTGCCTGAGCGCTAGTGCGGAAAGCACGCAAAACGGGCAAATACTCACGAGCGCGGGGATCGATGGTACCCGCATGCTCATCTAAGGCTTTCAAGTCTGTGAAAGCCCAATCACTACGCGTAGCTAACTTATCGAGAATGATGGTCACGCGTTGGCCCGCGCCGCCCGGACGACTAGTGCTGCCCAAGCCTTCGCCATCAAGCCAACCAACCGCAGGCTTATTATTCCAATTGGCTAAAAAGCCCTGTTCCGGATCGCGCACCTGAGGTGTTTTCTCGAAAGGCAGTAGACCGGCATGATCGAAGGCGCCCGTACCGGGAATGGGAAAACGCATATCCGTCTGCGGACTTCGCTGAAAGTGCAGGCCAGGATGATAGAAAGCAATATGCCCATCGCGAGTCGCCACCGTGGTGTTCTCGTTCCATGTCACTAGGCGCATGGCCGCATCAAACTCGGCAAAGCTACGCGCCTTGTTCCAGATACGAATCCCTTCAATGGTATCAATTTCGCGCTTCCACATCGCATAGGCCACGCTACGCCCCATGCCCTTGGCATCATCGCGCGCCACCAGCGGACCATGCACTGTGCGACAAATTTTATTCGTTTGGCTCAGGGTCGCCGGGCCCACGGGTACACCGGAAGCTGCCGCCCGAAACTTAAACGTTTCATTTCGACAGCTCATGGCCTTCCATTTACCGTCGTGGAAATACTGATCGGCCAGACACGTGCCCGCGACCTGTTGCGCTGTCGAACACAGTGTCTCAATAAAACTATCTATGGTTTTCGAATAACCCGTCGTTAATCCCCACGCAGCATGCTCGGTGTAGCCGATACCCACGACCGGCAGAATTGGCACGGAGGACCCACGTGCGTGATAGCCCGCACCATGAATCTCATACTCAACCAACAACAAAGGATAGTCATAGCCAAGCTGCGGACCACTAACCAACAGCGTGCCGCCGTCGCGGGTGCGTGACGACCCCACGGCATATGCATGAGAACCGCCATGCAAATAGGCGCGCAGCTCGTTTAAAGCCAGCGCAATTTGGCGTTGCACGTGTGGTCCGTAGGTCTTGTAACTCTTAGGATTAGTTGCTTTGGCCAGCGTTTTGGCGGATTTTGTACGTTTAATTTCTGGCCCTAATGCCAGCTCACGCTTCGCTGCCCCTCGCAGCCCACTCGACGCAGATGTCGCCATCGCCAATGAGGGCTGTGAGCACGGCGCCGGAGCCACACTATTGCCGGTACCATCGCCTTGGGCGAGCGAGTCGGGCAAGGTCACAGCCCAATCTGCCATTTGTTCGAATGCCGCGTCACGTACCGCAGCTGAGCCCGACTGATTACTAAAACTACCCGCCCCTACCGGCACCGAGACCGCCGCCTTCGCGTCATCCAACCAAGTCAGATCGAGAAACGCATCCTTACCTGCACGAGCCGAGCCTAAACGCGACGACAGTGATTTAAGCATGCTGATATTCTGGAATTCATTGCCTCCTTCAGCCGCCACGAAACGTGTGATGTAGACACCGGAGGCAAGCACATCGATGGCATTAATTGGCTCTGGCAAGCTACTCAGCAGCACATACTCAGCAGGCAACAACGTTGGATTATTGCGTACCTCAGCAATACGAGCATTGGCACCATCGACATACCCTAAAACTGCATCACGCGCATCCGGAGATAGTTTCTCTAAGAAGGTTTGGTATTCAGCCTCGGTATAGCCAACAACACGCTGCTGTAGGTCGGCGGGAACGGCGCCACACCCCGTTAACTCAGCCAAGGATCCACGCGCGGTCCGACGCACCGCATCCAGCAAGAATAACCTATCGGTCGTAACCGCATGCCCAACACCAAACCACAGATCACGCACGGTGTCGGCATAAATTATCGGCACACCATAACTATCACGATAAACCTGCACACCACTCTTAGGCGATGCAGGGGAGCCCGGACGCGTACCCAGCACAGCAGGCTTGGCGCCAAAGCTCCAATACAACTCGCGTTGGTCGTCCACATGGGCGCCATAGTCAGCAGGATTACCCGTGAGCAGCCCTTGCGCCTGACCCGGAACACTGAAGAAACCGCTCTGCCCTGGAGGTAAGACTGTTTCTGCCTTCAAAACCAGATCAGAGGCCGAGACATTACGTGCCGCGGGCTTCTTGTCGCTGCCAAAGCCACAGGCGGTCAACGCGAGGGCGACACCATAGAAACTGACCTGTTTTGCCAGGGAACGGAGATTCATTACAGACTCCAGACTGCTCTTAGCGGCAGCTTGCGGATAATTGATGCCCCACTCTACCTTGCTCTGTCGGTAGGGGCAAAGGCGGAACGGGTATATCCCTATTGTGCAGTCGCACTCGTGCAGGGTGCGCCCTATACTCAGGCTAATTTCAGAGCTAGTACACACAAATGTCACACCCTTCAATTCCATTAGCGGACATGGCATTGGCTTGGCGCTGGCGTCAGGGCCAACTACAAGCCATCGAAAAAACGCAGGCACTGGCGCTGGATCATTTACTGAATATTGATCGCCAAAAGCAGGCATTGCACCGCAATACCGAGCAATTTGTCCGCGGCCTGCCTGCTAACCATGTACTACTCACCGGCGCCCGTGGCACCGGCAAGTCGTCTTTGGTGAAAGCCCTGCTGCATGAGTTCGCCCGGGATGGTTTGCGTTTGATTGAAGTACCACCGCATGACCTCATCGACCTACCCGACATCGTGGCTCCCCTGCGTGGCCGTGCTGAAAAATTCATTCTCTATGTTGATGATTTCTCCGTGGCTAGCAATGACCCTGCATTGATTGCGCTTAAAACCGCCTTGGATGGTGGTATTGAAGAGGCTCCGCATAACGTGCTGATCTATGCCACCAGCAATCGTCGCTACCTCATGCCCTCACTCAAGTCCGACAACGCTGAGTACCAATGGATAGACGACGAAGTGCATCCGGGCGAGTCCGTGGAAGAGAAAATATCCCTGTCCGAACGCTTCGGGCTATGGCTGTCATTCCTTGCCTTCGGTCAAGACGAATACCTAAATTTGGTGCAGCACCATCTGCAGCAACTCGACTACACCCTATGGAATGACCAGGTGCGGGGCGAAGCACTGCGATGGGCTCAGACGCGCGCCTCACGCAGCGGCCGTGTTGCCATGCAGTTCGCTCGAGATTGGTCGGGTCGACAACAATTATTACTCACAGAACCATCACACTAACTCGGAGTTCTCATGGCCTCTGCAAGTCCCGGTGGCGTGCGCTTCAATGCTGAAAGCAGCGAGTCCGCCTTACTCTCCGCCCTACGTGTCGGTGACCGACTCGCCTACCGTGAAGCCATGCGACGCTTTGGCGGCTCCATGCTAGCCGCTGCCCGCGCTGTTGCGCCTCAACATGCTGAAGACGCCGTGCAGGACGCGTGGATTTCAGTCTATGGCGCCATTAAAGAGTTTGAAGGGCGCTCCGGCCTAAAAACGTGGTTGACCCGTATCACCATTAACAAGGCCTACAACTATTTGCGAAAGCAAGGGCGTGAAGTGTCATTGGAAGGCTTAGAAGCCCAGCATGACCCACTCGATGGCGCTTTTAACAGCGCGGGACAATGGGCTAAACAGTGGCAGCAGTGGGACGATGACACGCCAGATGCGCTGCTCAGCGCACGCGTACTTCAAGAATGCATTGAGCACCACATGGACGATATGCCCGAAGGCCAGCGCTTAGCACTGACATTAAAAGACATGGAAGGACTTTCGCCGACAGAAATTTGTAACACGCTCGGCATTAGCCCGTCTAACTTTCGCGTACTGCTGCACCGTGCCCGAATTCGGGTGTTTTCCATGGTGTCCCATTACGAGGAGACCGGCGAATGTTGAAATGTAAAGATGTAGGCTCTAACGCCACCGAATTTCTCTCTGGAGCCCTGCCCTGGCGAGTGAATTTAAGTGTGGTATGGCATTTACTACGCTGTGGCAACTGTCGACTAGCCGTCATCCAAATTTTGACGATGCTGCGTGCGCTGCGTAAACGTCCGGCAAAACCACCCACAGAAGCCCAAATCCAACTGTGGATAGATGCACTGGACCATGACCACTCAGGTCATACGCATCATTAATGTCAATGTTTCTACCCACAAGTCTAAAGGAAGAATCCTCATGAATAAGCTGCAAACTCTGACCCCTATCGCTGCCCTGCTTGCACTCTCCGTCACCGGTTTGGCTCATGCTGGTGAAGCCCCAGCATCTGCGGCTGCCGCTCCAGCTGGCGCTCACGCAGAAGGCAAATGTGGCGAAGGCAAATGTGGCGGCAAGAAAGCCACCGAAGCCAAGTGCGGCGCTAAGAAAACCGAAGAAGCCAAATGTGGTGCCGCTAAAAAAGCCCCAGAAGGCAAGTGTGGTGAAGGTAAGTGCGGCACTCACCAACACTGAGCTGAATCATGAACGGGACAACCGTTGAGACGCTTCATTGCCAACGCTTGCCCCTTCAGGGAGCTGGCCTGGGTCTGCGCCGCAGCTTTTTAGCGGAGCTGGACTCGGTGCCCGCTGCCACCCTCCCCGATTTTTTCGAGATCGCTCCGGAAAACTGGATCGGTCTTGGCGGCCGTTATGCGCGTAACCTTCGCGCACTCACGGAGCGCCACTGCTTTGTCACTCACGGCCTGTCCTTGTCGATAGGCGGCCCGGCACCGCTGGATATTGAGTTTCTCCAGCGCCTGCGCAAGTTCCTCGACAGTCATCAGATCGCGACCTATTCCGAGCACCTGAGCTATACCGGTGATGCCGGGCATCTCTATGATTTGCTACCAATTCCGATGACGGAGGCCGCTGTTGATTATGTCGCGGCGCGCGTCGGGCAAGTGCAAGACATCCTCGGTCGGCGCATTGCGCTGGAGAATGTCTCGACCTATGCCGCACCGGGCAGCGACATGAGCGAGCAGGACTTTGTCTGCGCCGTACTGGAAAAGGCTGACTGCGATTTGCTGCTGGATGTGAACAACATCTTCGTTAACAGCATCAATCATGGCTTTAATGCCGAGCACTACCTGCGCTCGCTGCCGGCACAACGCATCTGCTATGCCCATATTGCCGGGCATTATGTAGAAGCCTATGACCTGCGCATCGACACTCACGGCGATGAGGTCTGCGCCGATGTCTGGACCTTGCTGGGCAAAGCTTACGAGCACTTTGGCACATTCCCGACCCTGTTGGAGCGCGACTTCAACATCCCCGCGCTGCCGGATCTGCTCGCCGAAATGAGCATCATCCGCCAATACCAGCAGGCTCACCGCGATGCTGCGTGACTTCCAGCAAACTCAGGCGGAGTTCACCCACTGGTTGCGACAGCCGGATGTCGCTCCGCTACCGGTCGGGATACTGCCGGCGCGCATGCACACCTATCGCGAACTGCTGCTCAACAATGTCACCAACTTTGTCGACATCACTTTTCCGGTAGCCAAGGCATTGTTGCCAGAACCACTCTGGCAACACCTGTGTTCGCACTTTTTTGCCGACTATCGCTGCCAATCGCCATATTTTTACGATATTTCGCTGCATTTTAGAGAATTTGTGCGGGCACTGGATTGGCCCGAACTGGCCAACTTCCCGTGGCTGACCGAGCTGCTGCATTACGAGTGGATGGAGCTAGCGGCAGACATCGCCGAAGAACCCAACCCCAGCGTCGTGGCCGACTGCGTCCTGGCCGACGAGAGCCGCTGGGAACGACTCGATGCGCCCATCCAACTCGCCATGCCGGCGTGGCCGCTGGCTTACCAGTGGCCAGTCGCGAGCTGGTCGGTCGAGACCGATCCTGCCGATCTGCACGCGCAGGCGCAGGCGGTTGTGCTCTGGCGCAACTGTGACGACGAAGTTCGTTCGCTGGTGGTGGAGCCGCTGACGGCCTGGCTGGTCGAGCGCATCCAGCTCGGCGGCCAAACTCTGCAACATCCGACCCTGAACAGTCTGGCTGACGAGCTGGTCACCGCCAGCCCCGGCGTCAGCCACGAGCAAGCACTGGCAGCTTGCCAGCGCGTATTACTGCAATTGCAGCATGGCGGCCTGGCCTTCCTCGGCTAAACTGATGTCATGCCTGAACTCCCCGAAGTAGAAACCACTCGACGCGGCATCCAACCGTTTGTTGAAGGCCAGCGTATTGTCAGCCTGCGTGTACACAACGCACGGCTGCGTTGGCCCGTACCTCCCGAACTACCCGAATTGTTGGCGAATCAGCGCGTGGCACGCATCAGCCGACGCGGCAAATACCTGCTCTTCCACATCGACACCGGCGTCATGATGGTGCATCTGGGCATGTCCGGCAGCCTGCGGCTGGTCACGCCCGGCACGCCGCGCAAGACCCATGATCACCTCGAATGGACGCTGGATAACAACTGGCTCATGCGCTACCACGACCCACGCCGCTTCGGTTGCTGCCTGTGGCTGCGCGATGATCCGCTCAAACATCCTCTGCTGGCATCACTGGGACCGGAGCCGCTACAGGCCGAGTTCGATGACCAGCACCTGTTCCGCCTCAGCCGTGGCAAAACTGCGCCGGTGAAAAGCTTCATCATGGATAGCCATGTGGTGGTCGGCGTCGGCAATATCTACGCCAACGAAGCGCTGTTTCAGGTCGGCATCCACCCATTGCGCGAAGCGGGCCGCGTCAGCGCCGAGCGCTATCAGCGGCTGTCGCAGGCTATCCGCGACATTCTCGCGCACGCCATCACGCGTGGTGGCACCACGCTGCGTGACTTCGTGAATAGCCAAGGTGAACCCGGGTATTTTCAGCAGGAATTACTGGTCTACGGGCGTGCCGGGCAACCCTGCCGGCAGTGCGGCAAGGCGCTGAAGGAAGTGCGTTTGAGTGCCCGGAGCACGGTGTTTTGCGGGCACTGCCAGCGCTAATCGCCTCGACTTAGATCGAGCCTTGGTTACGTCCTGCGATCAAGCGTATGACCTTGCCTGAGCTCAGGCGCAATTGCGCTGCGCCATCACTGATAATGTCATAGCTCAATGTGCCCGAACCCAAGCAAATCGCCGAAGCATCAATGAGGCCGGCCGCAACATTACGCAGGCTACCGGAGAGCGTACGGGTGGCAGCCACGGGCTCTTGTCCCGTCTTCACGCGATTGAGACCCACCCACGGCAGTGGGCTAGGCCCGGCATCTTGTCCCGCCGTATAGGTGACTTCATGACCGCCACACCCATTGGCTACCAGTTCCACTTCCGCTTCCAAGCCATCCCGCGAGACCAGCTGTGACAGCCAGTAAGCGCGGTCATGTTTGACCGCGTATTCGGGATAGTCAAAGCGCGGATCAAAACGGTAGGTGACGCGGCGCGGATTTTTCACACGGACCCAATCGGCGCTAGCCTCCGACTCTTTCTGCCAGTTATCTAAGGCAATAAAGGTCAAATGCTCCGATACAGGATGCAGATAAAAGCGATACGGCACACCGGTTCGATCAAGCGTCTGCGCCAGCGCAATGGCCTGATTGACCTGCACCAATTCATCCGCACCACTGTAGAGATTGGCGCTGGGCACATGGCGCAAATTGCCGATGTAGTGAATGACGTTTTCGTAGGCAATCGAGCCGTTAATCGGGCCAACCACATCCAACACGGGCTTGAGTGCATCGGTCAGCGTGGTGAGCACAGCATCTAATGGCGTGTTGGTGCTGGGAATGTTGCGCAAACTGCCCGTGAAGCCGACCCAATTCACCATGCCTGCAAAGCGATCGGGGTAGTTCGTTGCCAAGTGCATCGCGCCAAAGCCACCCATGGAGTAGCCGGAAGCGATCATGCGCTCAGGATCCGTAACATAGGTCGCCTCAACATCGGCAATGACGTCTAAGACATCGCGCTCAGATAGGCCCGAGTAAAATCCATAGGGTCCGCGACCCAAGGGAGCAACCAAGATTCGGTTACGATCCTCGCCCATTTGCTGCTGAAAGCCGGGCTGATTGATCTGACTGGCGTGATTCGCTTCACAGCCATGCATGACCACTTGTATGCCGGGCTTTGCCGCCTGCGCCTTGGGCAGGTAAATACCATAGGGCTGATACTTACCCAGATAATTAAAGGACTGTGAGCAGAAGCCACTGGTGTCGCCATCGCGACCCGCTACCCCTGCTAATTCAACGCCCTCACCCAAAACATATTTCGACGTGTAGACACGCTGATGAAAGCCGACGGGGGCTGGTGCCGCCTTAGTCAGGCCGTTACGTAAGTCCGCCACACGAAGTGTTTCACCAAACTGCGAGATATCTCCTGAAGCCAAGGCCGCTGCCTGCTTGTCTTCCCAGTAATTGCCCTTATTGGGCAAAAGTTGCCCCTGAAGACCATCAGCCCCGGCCTGCTCATCCATGCCACGGAAAGCGACATTCATCACCTTGCCATTGGCTTGCGCGACCGCGGCCTGCACCCGCCAAACACTGCCGGCAGGGACAGGCATACGGAGCTGCAGTCGATTGCTCACGGGATCGCCCACCGCGACGGTTTTCAGCACGTCCCAACCCCGACTGCTCACCTGCAATGGGGCCCACGCCCCACCACCCGTGGCGGCGTTATTATCCGTATCAATGGCTAAGGCTACGATCGCGTCATTGGCATTGAATAGGCTGTTCAGCTCAAACTCCGCCAGCAGCTCGTTGCCGCTCACGCTCAAACTGAGCTTGACCAAATCAGCGGTATTGGTCAGTCCAGCAGGATACGTGACATCACCCGCAGAGGGAGCTAACAGGCTGGGCGTGGTTGCGAAAGGATTTCCACGTTGACCGAGTCGCGTGGTGACGTTGAGTACCGTGGGGCCGCCTGCGATCAGCCCGGCATCCGCGCCAAAGTCGTCATAAACATAATCGCGATAGATCAACGTGCCCTGACAGTATTCCGTACTGCCCGCCACCCATGAGCTTCGATCACAGGGCGAGTTCGTGACATTGGCAGCCAGTGAGCGCGGAGCCGATCGATCTTCACTGCCACAGGCCAGCAGAAAAACGGAACAGACGGCTGCTAAGGCAAAAGATTTGCGGGGAGAATTCATAAAAGCCATTCGCAGCGCTCTATATTTATTTTAGTGGGCA
The DNA here is from genome assembly GCA_002342025.1 of Moraxellaceae bacterium UBA2477. Taxonomy (GTDB): domain Bacteria; phylum Pseudomonadota; class Gammaproteobacteria; order Pseudomonadales; family Moraxellaceae; genus Perlucidibaca. Next base: position 9,732 of record DDPD01000024.1, read on the forward strand.
AAAGTTAACATCAACTTACTTTCAAAGATCTAATCTGACAAGGCAACAAGACAGATTACTGCAGGAGCTGATATGCCCACTCGCGTCGTCTACCCTGGTACCTTCGACCCCATTACAAATGGCCACGCCGATCTGGTCGAGCGCGCCTCGAAACTGTTTGGCGAAGTCATTTTAGCGGTGGCAGCCAGCGACAAGAAAAAGCCCATGTTCAGCACGGCGGAACGTGTAGCGCTGGCTCAACAGGTGTTGGGCCATCTGCCCAATGTGCGCGTGGTGGGCTTCGATAAACTCTTGTCGTTTTTTGTCACGGACATGGAGGCCAATGTCGTGCTGCGCGGCCTGCGCGCCGTGTCCGACTTTGAGTATGAATTCCAGCTCGCGAACATGAACCGCCAGTTGAATCGCGAGTTCGAAACCGTCTTTCTGACACCGTCTGAGCACCTGTCGTTTATTTCTTCGAGTCTGGTGCGCGAAATCGCCATTCTCGGCGGCGATGTCAGCCAGTTTGTCGCACCCTGTGTGTCTGAAGCCTTTGTTAAAAAGCTTGGCCACGGCCCGCGAAAAAACTAACGTCAGACCACGCCATGGCTTTGCTGATCACCGATGAATGTATTAATTGTGATGTCTGCGAGCCTGCATGCCCGAATCTGGCGATTTCCATGGGGCCGGAAATTTATGAAATTGACCCTGCACTCTGTACCGAGTGCGTGGGTCATTTTGATGAACCGCAGTGCGTCAGTCTCTGCCCCGTAGCCTGCATCCCCATCGACCCCCATCATCAGGAAAGTCGCGAGCAACTGCAGGCCAAGTTCGAGCGACTAACGGGCAAGAGCCCCGTTTAACCAACGCGTGTTAAGACTTCAGGCTTGGGCGCACCTGTGGGTAACAGACGCTCGGCCAAACCCGTTGCTAGCTTGGCCACCAGACCATAGATCGACAATTGTGGGTTAGCGCCAATACTGGTCGGGAAAATGGAGCCATCGAACACGCTCAGATTCGCCAAGCCATGGAACTCACCACGGCTATTCACTACGGAGGTTTTGGCATCTTCCCCCATAGCGCAACCACCCATGAGATGCGCTGAGCCAATACCGGTGCGGAACTTTTCAATCATAAAGCCGTTAATCGCCGATTTCGCCGCTGCCATGGTGGTGAACGAACCGCCAGCCAGTTGGAATGGCCGCACAGAACGCGCACCCGCTGCTAATTGAATTTCCGCCATGGCCAAGAACGATCTGCGCAGGCCATCTGCCAGAGAAGCCGACACGTCGTAGTCAAGCACCGCGGAGCCATCCTTACGAATGCTCGTGCGACCGCCTGGAGAGTCTTCGGTGAAGCCATCACGCAGCAGCGAGATCATGCCGTTGAGATGTCCCAGGGACTGCATGTCCCGGGCATGGTCAAGGCCATGATTACCCAGAAGACCTGCGACAAAACCCGGCTGCATGGGGAGAACTTCGATCTTGAAGCCCATCGGTCCAGTCGCGCCGTCTTTCCACTGGAAGTGATCGGAGTACACAGATTGCGGCGCACCGCCCCAGCCCTCGACCTTGCGATCGAACTGGGCAAAGCTGGCATTGACCGGGTGAATCATCGTTCGAAGGCCAATCTGGTCATGCGGGTTCGGCACTTTCGAGCGCAGCAAAATGGCGGGGGTATTGATAGCGCCGCCTGCTAACACCACATGACGCGCCCGCACCATGAGTATCTTGCCGGTAGGTTGAAGGCCAACCTCAGGCATGCCATCGACCAGCACGCCTCGAACCTTGTCACCGTCCATGATTAATTCGCGTACGCGGGCACGATGGTAGAGCGTCGCACCGGCATTGAGTGCCGCTGGAATCGTCGTCACCAACATAGATTGCTTGGCATTGGTCGGGCAACCCACGCCACACATGCCGAGGTTCCAGCAACCGTTCACATTGCGCGGAATACTTTGCCAACTCCAGCCCAGCTTCTCGCAGCCCTGACGAATGATGTCGTTGTTCTCGTTGGGCGGCACGGGCCACGGGCCGATTTGCTGACGCTTTTCGGCGCGATCAAACCACGGCGCCATCTCGGCATCGGAGATGCCTTTCACGCCGTGCACATCACGCCAGTGCTTCAACGTCTGCGGCGGCGTGCGGAAGCTCGATGTCCAGTTCACGGTAGTACTGCCGCCTACGGCGCGACCCTGCAGGATGGTCATGCTGCCATCGCCCGTGGTGCGCGCCGCGCCTTCCTGATAGAGATCACGGAAAGCTTCAACTTCACGCATTTTAAAGTCATCGCTGGAGCGCAGCGGGCCCTCTTCGAGCATGACTACCTTGAGTCCGGCTTGAGTCAAAACCTCTGCCGCCGTGCCGCCACCAGCGCCTGTGCCCACAATGACAACATCACACTCTACCGTGGTGTTTTGGGTCAGTTCGCCGGCATGAATAACCTTCCAGCCACCGGCGATGCCAGCACGAATGGGATCGGGAATTGGACCTACTTGAATCGCCATCTCAACGCTCCTTAAATCGTGCGCACGGGGGCGCTGTAACCCACGGCGGCGTAGCTTTCCGGCAGCAAGTACCAAGCAACGTTGATGATTTTGCACAAGCCAAGGTAGGCGCCACGCAAGAGCTCTAAGCGACTATCGCGCCAACGTAATAGGAAGGCTTCGATGTCCTCCGGGCTGGCATCTGGCCAATCCGACCATACGCCGGCCATCGCAATGCGCGTGGGGGCCATGCTGAGCAGCGCGAAGAGCTGATGAATTTGGTCGCCAACCGCAACACTGCTGTTAGCGAGGAGCTGATCCAGCGACGCTAGCGCCTTGTCGAGCGCGGCAGGCCGTGCCTTACCCTCAGGCAAAGTGCCGGCCAGTACAGAGGGGATCACTGCTCGCAAAACCGTTAATTCGGCCTCGCGAAGATAGACATATCCTGTTGCCGGTTGCGCTTGCGTGCAGCCGGTCAGGAGTGCAGCTGCTGAGCCGGTGGCGAGCAGCATGCCACCCATCGCACCGGTTCTCAAAAAATCGCGCCGGCTTAATGCCAACGCTTGAGTCGTCTCTGCTTGCATCCTTTCACCCCTGCTTTTTGTTATTTTCGGGACAGCAGTGTCTCTGGATATTACTTACTCAAGAATAGTTTCTGAATCAGGCCGTGAGCCACGCGACCGAATGGCGGCAGGATGTAACGCACGGAGTAGATGCTCGAGCGCTCCAACACCGCCTTCATGTTCGAGTAGGTTTCAAACCCTTCTTTCGCGTGGTAACGACCCATACCGGACGGGCCAACGCCACCAAATGGCAGATCGTCAACGCCAACATGGGTGACCACATCGTTAATGCCGGTTGCGCCGGAATGCGTGTGGGTGACCACATAATCGGCACGCGCCGTGTCATTGTCGAAGTAGTACAACGCCAGTGGGCGTGGACGCGCATTGACGAACTCCAGCGCCTGCGACAGCGATTCGCGCTCGATGATCGGCAAAATCGGCCCGAAGATTTCATTTTGCATGATCAGCATGTCGGGCGTGGCACCAATGACCAGCGTCGGTGGAATTTTGCGGGTATCAATAAAGCGTTCGTTAGCCGGGTTGATTTCGATCACGCGAGCACCTTGTGCACGGGCATCGTCGAGATAGCTCTGAATACGCGTGTACTGCTTCTCATTGACGATGCTGGTGTAGTCGGCGTTGGTGACCAGCGTTGGGTACATCTTGCTGACCTGGGCCGTGAAAGCGATGACGAACTCGTCGGTCTTGCCGCGCGGCATCAGCACATAGTCCGGCGCCACACAGGTCTGGCCGGCGTTCCAGCATTTGCCAAAAGCAATACGCTCGGCAGCATCGGCCATCGGGTAGGACTCGTGCACGATGGCTGGGGACTTGCCGCCCAGCTCCAGCAGCACCGGCGTCAGATTGGCGGCGGCATTCTGCATGATGGTGCGGCCGACATTGGTCGAGCCGGTGAAGGTGATCTGGTCAAACGCCATATGGCTGAAAGCTTCCGACACTTCGCCGCGACCGGTGATGACGGCCACGGTATCTTCGGTGAAGGCCTCGGCGAGCATGCGCTTCAGCGTCTCGCCCAAACGTGGCGTGAAGCTGGAGGTCTTGATCATGACGCGGTTGCCGGCACTGAGCGCGCCAACCAACGGACCAATGGCGAGGAAAATTGGGTAGTTCCATGGCACCACAACACCCACCAGACCCAGTGGCTGCGGCACTACGCGAGCCTTGGCGGGTGTCGCCAAAATGCCAGGGTGACGCTTCTGTGGCTTCATCCAGTTGGTCAGATTTTTGCTGGCATACTTCAGCGCTTCCAGCGAGGTCAGAACCTCAGCAATCTTGGTTTCATCTTTTGAGCGATGGCCGAAATCTTGGCTGACCGCATCGGCCAAATCGTCCTGATACTTGATAATGACGGCGCGCAGACGAGTCAAATGGGCAATACGCTCGCTCGCCGACGGCATAGGACGTAGGTTATATGCTGACCGCTGCGACTGAAAAATACGCTGCATTTCAGCAACTTGTGGGTTCGATGCAGCGAGCTGAGCGAGATGAGCAACCATAATGACCTCAAAACGAAATTCCTGTGCTACCAAAAGGGTAAACATCTTGTGCGGCGTTTTTAGAGCATTTACTCTAGGCTGTCAATTCAGTGGCCTCGACCCTCAGGACATCCCAACTCTGTGAAAACGCGTGATCGCATCCTGTTAAAAAGTCTTGAGCTGTTCAATGAGCAGGGCGAGCGGCTCATTACCACCAACCATTTGGCGGCTGCCTTGGGCATGAGCCCAGGTAATTTGTATTACCACTTCCCCAACAAAGACGCGATTATCTTTGAGCTGTTTCAGCAATATGCCGACCAGATGCAGTCTACGCTGCACCTACCTAGCGATAGGCCGCTAACGCAGCTCGATAAAGTGCAGCTGTTTGAACACATCCTCGATTGCCTATGGCGTTATCGCTTTTTACATCGCGACATGACGCACCTGATCACCGACAACGCGGAACTGCGCGAACACTACCGTGAGTTTGCCAAGCGCATGCTCAGCAGCGTGCATTTGCTCTATACGCTGCAGATCAACTCTGGCCTGCTTGAAGCCACAGAGGAAGAAATTGGTGCGCTGCTCGTCAACATCTGGATTATTGCCACCAGCTGGGTCAACTTCCTCAGCACCACGGGCTTCTTCGGCTTTCAGGAACCGCTGACGCAAGCCATGTTGCGTCAGGGGATTTATCAAGTCATTTGCTTGGAAGCGCCTTACTTACGCGGCGAAGCAAGAGAAGGCTTGGTTGAGCTTAAGACTCGTTACGGCCAAGCCTTAAGCATTAACAGCATGACGTAAGCGCGACACTTTCTCGCCCTGCGCCCGAGGGGAAAGCACTTTCGGCACCTGAAAACTCTCGGCTTGTCGCTGCAAAAACTCAGGAATACGGCGCTCTAGATAAAACTGCGGTTCACGCCAGTGCTCACCGGCCTCAATAAATCCAACATGACCACCGCATGGGGCAATTTCCAGATACACCGAGGGCGACAACTCACGCGCCGTGGGAAAACATTCTGGGGTTAAAAACGGATCATCTACCGCTTGCAACAACAGCGTGGGGACGTTGATTTTTGCTAGGCTCTGGCGAGGGCTGCACCGCTGATAATAGTCCTCGCCATTTTTAAAACCATGCAGTCCAGCGACCAAAACATCATCAAAGTGACGGAACGACGTGAATGGCCCTTGAGCCAGGCACTCACGGATGTGCACAGCCACTTCTTCATCCCCTCGTTGCGCAAGATGGTCAGCTTTACGCACCCAGGACTGCTGTAACAGGCCCAGCAAATGCTTGCGATACACCCGTGAGAAGCCTTGGTCCAGCCGATCCGCGCAGGCGCCAAGCAAAAGCGGGACTGAGACGGTACTGGCCGCAAACAAATTCGGCGGCGTACTCTCTTGCGCTAGGTAATTCAACGAAATTGCACCACCAAGCGAGTAGCCAACCAAGCCCAAGGGCACATCGGGGTAACGCTCATACAGCGCCGCCAGAATATCAGCGAGATCATCATGCGCACCCGCATGATAGGCACGCGGGGTATCGTTAGGCTCACCCGTAGCACCACGACAATTGATCGCGACGCTGGCCCAGCCCAGGGCCTCCAAACTACGCTGCAGCCCCACAACGTAGTGAGAGCCGCTGCACCCACTCAATCCATGCACAATGGCAATTAACGGTTTAGCACTGCCCATCCACGATTTTGGCAAACGCCAGTCTAAATAGATCCAATCGCCATCCCTGAGCGAGATGCGCTCACGCACCCGAGGCAATGGCTCCACGCGGCGAAACAGGGAGGGATACAGCGTTTGCAGATGCGCGTTGTGTAGCCACCAAGCCGGTTTAAAAGGACTACGATTGATGCCGGGGGTAAACGTTTCCTGATCAGAGCGTGTCATGTTCGAACTCAACAACTTATAAGTTTGGTAGACCGTCACATCGAAATAAAAATGCGTTGACTAAGCCTGCTTTGGTTTGGCGATGCAGTTGAAGCCCTGTCGGCACGTGCACATCGCTTAACGCCAACTCGGTTTCAACATACACCCAGCGTGTCTGCGTTAACCAGCCTTTCTGCGCTATACGCTGCAAAATGTCATTCACTAAGCCGAGATGGAATGGGGGATCGAGAAAGATCAGCCCATATCCCTCAGCAGGCGCTTGGGCCTCTTGCAGCCAGCGAAGGCTATCGACACACAAAACCTGGCAGGATGCCGCCTCCAACTTAGCGGCCTGCTCGCGCAAACAGGCCGCCTGCTGCGGGTCACGTTCCAGCAGCGTCAGACTGGCCGCGCCTCGTGATAAAGCTTCAAAGCCCATCGCACCGCTACCCGCAAAAACATCCAACACATGCTGGCCGGCGAGCGCTAATTGCAGCCAATTAAATACCGTTTCGCGAACACGATCCGGCGTTGGGCGCAGGCCAGGCAAATCCAGAAATTGAATTTTCCGACTACGCCAAAAACCGCCGATGATGCGTAGATCTCGGCGACCTGTTTTAAGGGTGGCGGGCGCTTTCGCTCGTGTCATCGTGCATCCTTTTCGGCCAAAGAGGGGCGTTTTTGCCCTGCCGTAATCACTACCATGCGATCCGGATGAATACGTCGCTGCAAGGCGTCACGAACCTGCTCGGGAGTTACCGCAGATAACTGCTCCACGTAGCGCGAGAGATAATCTGGCGGCAGCTGATAAAAGCCCATCATGCCGAGATAGCTGGCAATGGCATCGGTGCGTACCAAACTGCGTGGAAAAGCTTGCGTCAGCTGTGCCACCGCATTGGCGACCGCCGCTGCATCAGGCCCTTGGCGCACAAAGTCGCGAAGTATCTGCTGCGTAAGCGCCAGCGCAGCCTCGGCCTGATCGGCACGCGTGGCGAAGCTGATTTGGAATGGCCCAGGCACACGCATCGGCACAAATTGGCTGTTGACACTGTAGGTTAAGCCGCGCTTTTCGCGCAGCTCTCTTGTCAGCACACTGCCAAAGCCACTACCCCCGAGAATTTCATTTGCCACAATTAAGGGAAAATAATCTGGATCCTGACGACTGAGACCGAGCTCGCCTAACAGCACAAACGTTTGCTGTGAGGGCATTTCAAGGTGGTGCCTTTGGCTACGCTTCAACGCTTTGGGTAGCGGCAAAGGCTCTGCGGCCGCACCGGGCAGAAGCGCGCCACTGATTTCGAGGGCAATATGTTCTGCGGTAGGGCGGTCTATGTCACCGACTAAAACCAAAACAGCATTTTCCACCGTATAAAAGCGGGTATGGAAGGCTTTAATATCTTTAGTTTTGATGCTCTGAACGCTAGCGGCAAATCCAGCTAGAGGATTGGCATAGGGGTGGCTACCATACAAAGACTGATAAAACTCTAAGCCGGCTCGCCCCGAAGGAGACTGGAGTCGCTGGCGCTGGCCAATACGCAGAGACTCCTGCAAGCGCAGCCAGGCCTCTTCGCTAAACGCAGGCTGACTGGCTATTTCAGCAAACAAGGCCAGTGCCTGATCGCGATACTCCGGCTGACTCAACGTGCGCAGTTGCAGCAAGGCCATATCGCGGTAAGACGACGCAGAAAACTCTGCACCTAAGCGCTCAAATCCCTCTGCAACGGCCTGAGCCGAGCGATGCCTCGTGCCCTCATCCATCAGGCTGGAGACGGCGGAGGCCAAGCCGGACATATCACCGTCACGGGCAGCGCCGGCATCAAAGACCAAACGCGTATCCAGCAAAGGAATCTGGTCATTCGGCCAGAATAGAACACGCAAACCTTCTGCCGTTTGCCATTGCTGAACGGGGATACTCAGACTTAAACGATGACTACGTGCTTTCTCTAAGTCCGCTGCGCTAGTCAAACGCTGCAAAGCCGTGAGCGGGCCACCCGGCGTACTACTGTGATCAGCACCAGCCTGAACATTCGCCACGGCCATCAGCGCCACAAAGCCTAAAGCCCTGCGCCACGAGGGTCGTTGTTTCATATGAATATCCGCCTTAATCATGGCGCCGCTCCCACTGACTGGGTCGGTACAGGCGAGTTCGGCGTATTCAAAAACAACGTCGCCAATCGCTCGGGCTGCAAATAACGCCTAGCCACTTCACGAATCTTTTTGGGCGTAATGGCCTTTAGTCGCGCGGGCAATTCGTCGTCCCAGGTTAGCGGCAAGCCCAGCGCATCAAGACGGCCAAGCTGCTGAGCACGATCATCCAATTCGTCACGGCCATAGACCGCTTGCGCACGCACATTCGCCATGACCTTGGCCAGCTCATCGACACTCACTTCCTCATCGCGCAAGGCATAAACCGATTTCAGGATCGCCTCGCGCAAGGCTGTTAAGGACTGGCCCGCTGCAGGCACTGCCGTAATGGTTAACTGCGTATCGCCGCGGGCTAACAAGTCATAACCCGACCGTATCGCCGCCGCCTGATTGGTGCGCACCACGTCACGCTCCAAGCGCGCACTGATGCCGCCATCGAGCACCCCCGATAGCAGCTGCAAGGCATAGGCGTCTTGGGGGTCGCGTGCACTCGCCAAGCTGGGCAAGTTAAACCCTAAATATAAAGAAGGCACCTGCCCCGGCAAGGTCAGACTGAGGCTGCGCTCACCCGGACTTTCGAGCTCACGAATTAACGCGCGGCGAGGAATACTGACTAACGGTAATGGAGCAAAATAGCGTTCCACTAATTCGCGCACCTGAGCCACGGTGACATCGCCCACAACAATCAGCGTGGCATTGGCTGGCGCATACCAGCGCTGGTACCACGCTCGCGCGTCTTCCACGGTCAAGCGCTCTAAGTCACGCATCCAACCAATGGTGGGATTTCGCTCGGGACTGGAGAGCAAAGACAGCGCTTGAAAACGTTCCATCGCCAGTGCCTGGGGATTATCGTCGGTACGCAAGCGACGCTCTTCCATCACGACCTTGAGCTCCCGGGCAAACTCCTCCGCGTCGAGCGTCAGACCCATCATGCGATCCGCTTCCAGCTCCAATGCCAGCGGCAATCTGTCGGCCAGATGCTGCTGAAAATAGACAGTGAAATTGTCATTGGTATAAGCGTTGTCATCGCCACCGGCATAGGCGACCAACCGCGAGAACTCACCCACAGGCACTTTCGCCGTGCCTTTAAACATCATGTGCTCCAACACATGCGACAAGCCCGTCAGTCCCGGCGGCTCGTCCGATGAACCCACCCGATACCAGACCTGCGTCAGCACCACGGGCGCACGATGATCTTCCTGCACAATGACGCGCAGGCCATTGGCCAAGTTAAAGCTGACCGGCGCAATCGCTGCCGAAGCCAACGATGCCATGATGAACAGCGGCAAGATCAATACCGTTCTGATCGCCACACCCATGGGAATTCGCTGAACTAGCCGCCGCATAAGACATCACCGCATTAGGAAAACGGGTGGTAGCATAGCGCATCCCGAGCTTGTCGCACTGCAACAAGCTGGCACAGGTTGGACACCCAAATGAGTACAGACCAGACCGCCTCTCACGAGGCTGGCGGCTTCCTTAGTCGCATGAAAAGCGGGCTATCCAAAACCCGCAAAAGCTTTAGCCAAGGCATGGCGACGCTATTGATCGGCGCCAAAGAAATTGATGATGAGCTGCTGGAGGACATTGAGACTCAGCTGCTCGTTGCCGACGTCGGCATCGATGCCACGAAACGCGTCGTGGATGCGTTGACCGAGCGCGTCTCGCGCAATGAGCTACTGCATTCGCATGCGCTCTACGATGCCTTGCAAAAAGAGTTGGCCGAATTGCTCGCTCCCCGACAACAGCCTTTGGTTATTCCGAAAGCCGCCACTCCGTTTGTGATTTTAGTGGTGGGCGTTAATGGCGTCGGTAAAACCACGACCATCGGTAAACTAGCCAAGCGTCTGCAGCGTGAAGGTAAGTCCGTCATGCTCGCCGCCGGCGACACATTTCGTGCCGCTGCGGTCGAACAGCTACAGGTCTGGGGTGAGCGCAATAATGTTCCGGTGATTGCTCAGGGCAGTGGCGCTGATTCCGCGTCAGTCCTGTTCGATGCCCTGCAAAGCGCGCAAGCCAAGGGCATCGATGTGCTGATTGCCGACACCGCCGGCCGTCTGCATAACAAAAGTCATCTGATGGATGAGCTGAGCAAGGTCGTGCGTGTACTGCAAAAGCTGGATGCCAATGCACCGCATGAAACGCTACTCGTGGTAGATGCTGGCACAGGTCAGAATGCGTTGAACCAGGTGCAAGATTTCGACCAAGCCGTCAAACTCAGTGGTTTGGTCATTACCAAACTGGATGGCACAGCCAAAGGTGGCGTGCTGTTTAATATTGCCAGCCGAACCCACCTCCCCATTCGGTATGTGGGTGTGGGTGAAGGTGTTGATGACCTGCGGCCTTTTGTGGCTGCCGAATTTGTTGAGGCGCTGTTCGACGAAACGCGTTAAGCGTCGTCGCCGCCCGTTGGAGATCGTTAGATGATCCGTTTTGAATCTGTCAGCAAGCGTTATGCACCGCAATTCGATGCGCTGCGTGAGCTGAGCTTTGAGTTACCGACCGGCGAAATGGCCTTTCTCACTGGCCACTCCGGTGCCGGCAAATCGACGCTGCTTAAGCTCATTATGCTGATCGAGCGCGCCAGCAGCGGCCGCGTTATCGTGAACGATCGCGACCACAGCCAACTTAAGGGCAATCAAATTGCGCTGGCGCGGCGCGATATCGGCATGATCTACCAAGATCACAACCTGCTCGACGATCGCTCGGTCTATGACAACGTGGCACTGCCGTTAATCATCGCTGGCATGCAGCCTCGTGACATCCCTAACCGCGTCTATGCCGCATTAGATCTGGTCGGCCTCAAGCATCGTGCTAAATCACTGCCCTTTGAGCTATCCGGAGGTGAGCAGCAGCGCGTCGGCATCGCTCGCGCTGTGGTCAGCAAACCGGCCGTCATTCTGGCCGACGAACCCACGGGCAACCTCGACCCGCAGCTGGCCGTGGAAGTAATGAACATCTTTGAAGAGCTGTCACGCGTGGGCGTTAGCATTCTTGTCGCCACTCATGATTTGTCCCTGATTGCCCGCTTCCGCCATCGTCTCTTGACCTTGAAAGCCGGTCAGCTGGTCGCCGACACCGGAGCTTCCGTATGAATCAGCCAATTGCTGCTCGCGGTGCTGAAAAACAGAAAAGCACCTTCTCCTCCCGCGCCACACACTGGCTGCAACACCATCAACGCGAAGCCAAAGATAGCTTTGGCCGCCTAGCTCAAGCGCCATTGTCCACCTTGATGACCGTGCTAGTCATGACCATCTCCCTAACCTTGCCACTGGGCTTAGGGAAGTTACTGGATGACGCTAGCAGTGCCGCCAGTGGCTGGGATGGCGAAGCCAGACTGTCAATTTACTTAAAAGAAGACACCCCTGCAGAAGTCCAAGCCAGTGTTCTGGCGCGAGCCGAAGCACTGCCTGGCATCCGTTCGGCTCGCCTTATTTCCCCCGAAGACGCCTTGGAAGAGTTCAAGCAGCAGTCAGGCTACGGCCCCGCGCTGGACCAGCTCGGCTATAACCCGCTACCCGCCGTGCTTGAGGTATTCCCCAAAAACAATTCCAGCTCCAGTGAAATGACCTCACTGCGAGATAAGCTCGCGCAATGGCCAGAGGTCGCGTTAGCTGAAGTCGATATTGCTTGGGTACAGCGCTTACAAACCATGCTTGAACTAGGTCAACGCCTGCTATGGGCCATTGGCGGCGCGCTTTTACTCGGCGGATTGCTGGTGGTTGGTAATACCATTCGCCTGAGCATTGAGTCACGCCGCGATGAAATTCGGGTCATTTCCTTGCTCGGTGGTACGCATGGCTTTGTCCGTCGCCCCTTTATTTATATGGGCGTCTGGTGCGGCTTAAGCGCTGGTGTATTTACCCTCATTGCGGTCAGTAGCTTCACCGCATGGCTCAATGTGCCCGTGACCCAAATGGCCAGTCTCTACAGCAGCAACTTTAGTTTGAGCTACCCCTCTTTTGGCACCAGCTTGGCGGTTTTGGCGGGCGCCAGCTGCTTAGGTTGGTTGGGCGCTTGGATGGCCGTTGGCCGTCACCTGCGCGAATTAGAATCTTAATTTCGCTGCGCCTGGTCATGCCAGTCAACCCAAGCGTAGCTCGATCGTCATCTTGCAGGGCAGCACATCAGTGCTATTATCTAAGGTCGTGATAAACCCAGCTTATGGCTACAAGCCATTGGAGGCGTAAAAAGATGAGTGACTGCAAGCACTTGCAGCCCATCGCAGTGACAGTGCCGGGAGTCAATCTCGGGTCTTATATCCAGTCTGTTAGCCGCGTGGCGGTCTTAACAGCAGATGAAGAGCGTGCGCTTGCCGAGCGTCTACACTTTCACGACGACCTCGATGCCGCACGCCAACTCGTGCTCGCGCATCTGCGTTTTGTCGTCCATATCGCCAAGAGCTATGCCGGTTATGGCCTGCCTCAGGCGGATCTGATTCAAGAGGGCAACATTGGCTTAATGAAAGCCGTGAAGCGTTTTGACCCAACCATGGGCGTTCGCTTGGTATCGTTCGCGGTACATTGGATCAAAGCCGAAATTCATGAGTACGTCATCAAGAACTGGCGTATCGTGAAAGTGGCCACCACGAAAGCTCAACGTAAACTGTTTTTTAACCTTCGCAGCATGAAAAAGTCTTCGCGTGGCTTAACACAAGCTGAAGCGGCAGCCATTGCGGAAGACCTTAATGTCTCTACGCGCGATGTTTTTGAGATGGAAGGTCGCCTGCTGTCTCACGATACGGCGCTCGAAGGCAGCATGGATGACGATGATGAAAAGGCAGCGAAAGCCCCGATTCATTATCTAGAAGATCACCGTTACGACCCGTCGCTATTAGTTGAGGCTGACGATACTGAAAGTCAAAACACAGACAACCTTATGGCGGCCATTAAAACCCTTGATGCACGCAGTCAGGCCATTTTGGCTCGACGCTGGCTCAGCGAAGAAAAGGCCACCTTGCATGAGCTGGCCGATGAGTTTGGCGTGTCCGCCGAACGTATTCGTCAGCTCGAAAAAAATGCCATGGATAAAGTCAGAGCAGCCCTGACGGCCTAATCTGATCCATCCTTCCCCATCAGGCCCGCCACCGTTGCGGGTCTTTTTATGTGCCGGAGAAACCAGCATGAATTGGCTCGCACTTGCCGCTCTGAATATGGCATTAGCGGTCATGACCGGTGCATTTGGCGCCCATGCGCTGAAAGCACGCCTGTCCACCGAGGCCTTAGGCTGGTGGCATACCGCAGTGTCTTATCAGATGTGGCATGCCTTGGGCTTAGTCGCACTGGGCGTGCTGCTGCGCCTGAGCAACGTAACCCCAGCATTGCCCGTCGCGGGCATTCAAACCAGCGCGATACTGTTACAGCTGGGCATTATCATTTTCTCCGGCAGCCTGTACGCCATGGCTCTGGGCGCACCCCGCTGGTTTGGCGCCATTACACCGATAGGCGGGTTCGCTTTTATCGCGGGCTGGTTATGGCTGGCCTACAGCCTCATGCGGAGTGCGTAAGATGAACATTCGCTTAAATGGAGAGCCCACGGAAGTCGCTGAAGGCTGCACCCTCGCTGACCTTGTGGCCGCCCAAGGGCTGGTCGGCAAGCGCATCGCCATTGAACGCAACGGGGAGATAGTGCCGCGCAGCTTGCATGCACAATGTCTCTGCGAACCGAACGATAGTATCGAGATTGTGCATGCGATTGGCGGGGGCTAAGTCAGATCTTGACCGCCCCCAGGCTGCTTAGCGATTAACCACACGCTCCCACATTTGCAGGTAGGCCTCAGCCGAGTTGTACAGGGCGTCCAGAGCCTCCTGACCACCCTCTAAACGAACCTCTTCGACGTAATCGGCCACCATGCCGTAGTGGGCTGTGCCCACTTCATCAATATGCCAACTCTTCCCGCTTTCCGGAATAGTTTGCAGCTTCACCGTAATGGGCTTAATGCCTGCCTTTGCGTAACGATCGCCCCAATCTGGACCGCTAAAGAGCGTAAAGGGATACTTCACGGGCTTGCTGCCTGCGCCACGCGGAGGCGCACGGTCCGCAATGCCATTAGCATCCATGCCATAACCTACTGCCATGGGCTTGTTAGCTGGCCAAATGGGTTTGAGCTTCTTCATAAACTCAACATGACCCTTACCGTTAGGCTTAAATGGGTAAATCAAGCCGCCGTTATCAAGTATCTCCTTAGCCTGCGCCAAGCTGATACCACCATGGCCTCCGTGTGCTGAGATCATGGGGTAAGACGGTTTTTGCGCCTTCGCCATGTCCAACATTTTCTGTTTGATGGAAATTTCCGCGTGATCAATGTCAATGATGAATTTTTTCTTCATCAACTGCTGCATGGCGTACTCACCCAACTCCGTCATCCCGCGGGCATTACACTGACGGCGATCGGGCGGATAAATGGGCGCTGGGCCTTGCAGTAGACCAATAACCGCCTGACTGATTGGATCATTTCCGGTGCCAGGAACAGCCGTCGTCATGTAGGCGCCAGCATCATAGAAATACTTGCTACCCTCGCCTGTGTCCGCGCAATCATAGGTTTTCCAAAATTGGTTTGTACCTATGAAGCCAACCAAATTAAGTGCATCTCCGTTGAAAATCCCGGTGCCACCCAGTGCACTGTTGACATCATGATAGGGATATAGCTCACGCACCCCGAGGTTCCAAACCTCTTCAATCTCGCGATCAATGCTTTCTTTAGTACAGCCGTGAGTCTCGCCACCAAGCGGGTCAAATTTCACAGTGCAATCAAATAAATTGCTGAACTCAAGGCCCGCCACAACGGCTAGCTTGCCTTCGTTAATGACTTCTCTGGCCATTTTCGGACTGGTCACAATGCGTAACCAGCCTTTACCCGGCCCACCTTCTTGAGCATCCACATAGTTCTGAAGGTCAAAGAGGTATTTCACCTGCTTAATACCCAGGCTCATATCATTACAGTCAGCATCCGGGCGCAAGACCACCGATCGACCGACCTCACAAAGCGCCGCAATATTGGTGCCTTCCGACACCATAATTCGCATACCGGCTTTCCAAGCGCGCTCAACCCACTTGTAGTACATGGCTTGATGCAGCTGCGAGTCATATGCCGGCCATGAGACAAAGCTCGGCCATCCAGCCGTTTCGTGAGTCGTCAGCGGCTTCATATCCAAGACAAGCGCCTCAGGGTCACGAATGCCATTAGGTCCATGCCAATCGGTGCAATTGTCCATGGCATGCGGAACCCCGAAGCGATGGAACATTTGGCCATACATGACGCCACCCGCTGACGGCCCCACTAATTCTCCGCCATCCGACATTTCATGGCCCATGGCCATGTGGGTATGCACTTCGGCAAAACCAATCACAGGCTTATCTACGCCCTGCCCCCGATAAGTATCGCCGATCATGTCATCACTAATTTCGGGGTAGGACTTGCAGCCAGCTGCCGGGACAAAATTGAAAATGGTGGGCGCAGCAGCCAAGGACAATGCGCCATTACTGGCGGCAACAAGAAATTGCGCTTCGCTGCTAAGACTCAAGGTGTACTGGCCCGGCTTAACTGTCGCTAAGGTCCAGTTGGCGGCATCACTGGCCTTTGCCACGCCAGTAATTTGCCCAGATTGACCCGCGAGCATCTGACTCGTCGTGTCAAACAGTAGATACTCAGCCAGCGCGGTCGGTTTTAAATAAAATAAAGATGCTTTTGCCGCTGTGACATTAGCCAACCATGCGTTTCCAGACTGACCAACAAAGCCGGAGCTCCCCTGCGGCTGTAGTCGGTAGCAGCCATTGGCTAAGTCGAAAGGGGTAATAGGAGCAGAACGTGTTGCTGCAGCCGGTGATTTCGTTGAACTGCTTGAGTCGGAAGACCAAGGACCACAAGCGCTGAGACTTAACGCAGACAAGAAAGCAGCAAGCCCCAATCGGGCCCGCGAAATGTGGATTTGCATGCGTGTTCTCCCGCATTTCATCAATAAAGTCTGGCCAAAAATCATCGGCCAAAAAGAGTTGAACGAAACTAATACAAATGTAGGATTGCGTCCAATAAAAACTAGAGCAAACAAAATGCCTCATCTTCTGAAGCAGCCCCTTATCGCATCCATGCTAGCAACGCTATCAGGGCCTGTTTTCGCTCATTCTTTTGGCCGTTTATACACACTACCCGTTCCACTTTGGCTCTACCTGTACGCAGCAGTAGCCACGCTCCTCATTTCTTTTCTCGTTATTGGCTTGTTAGCCACTCAAGCCAGCCCTAGTGCTCCGCGCAGCTACGCCGCAAACTGGCTATCTAAGTTGGCTATGCCTTTACGGCCTGCCTTGCGAGGCCTCAGTGTAGGACTCCTACTACTGTGTGTTGTCACAGGCATTTGGGGCGTTCAAGACCCCTATCGCAATTTCAACATGACGTTTTTTTGGATTATTTTTGTATTAGGCATCGCCTATTTAAGCGCTTTCGTGGGCAATTTTTATGAAGTCCTAAATCCATGGCGTGTCATCGGCGATGCTTTTGGACGGCTATTTGAGGGCCGCTGGCAGTACCCACGCTGGCTTGGCTATTGGCCGGCCGTGCTGCTGTTCAAGGGCTTTATTTGGATTGAGTTGTTTAGCCTGACCCGGCCAGAGGCCTTAGCCAAATACTTAATTATTTATAGCGCGATTACGTTTACGGGAATGGCCTGTTTTGGCCGCGACGCGTGGCTACGCTATGGAGAGTTTTTCGCTGTTTTTTTAAGACTAATCGCACTGGCCTCTCCCCTGTATTACACCCCCAAGCAAGGGCTGCGGTGGCGCCCTCCGTTTGCAGGCTTACAGCAAGAGCGTGCCGAGCACTTAAGCTTGGTCGTATTCATTCTCTTTATGCTGTCGGCAACCGCTTTTGATGGTCTGCGCGGGACCGTACCGTGGTATCGCCTATTTTGGACTGACCCGTATGGATTGATTTATGGTTGGCTGGGCAAAACCCCTATTCACGCTTTTGTTGAGCTAAGACCGTTTTACCTTGCCTATGAGACCCTGTGCCTATTCATTTCACCCTGGCTTTATTTGCTGGTTTTTGCCGTCTTTGTTTGGTTAGGAAAACTAGTCACCGGCAGTAAAACGCCTCTGTTAACCCTCCTGGGTGACTTTGGCTTTTCACTCATTCCCATCGCGCTGGTCTATCACATTACTCACTACTACACGCTGCTGCTGTCACAGGGTGTCAAGATCGTCAGTTTGATGTCAGACCCATTCGGCTGGGGTTGGGACTTATTTGGTACCGCACAACTCTGGCGTGCCCCCATCCTGCCGGATATGGGCACCGTCTGGCATACGCAGGTCGCCCTAATTTTGATTGGGCATGTGGTGAGTGTTTATCTGGCACACCAGCAAGCTTTACGAAGCTTTGGCACGGCACGCGCAGCGTTGCTAAGCCAAGTTCCAATGCTGGTACTGATGGTACTGTTCACGACGGCAGGACTTTGGATTTTGGCCCAACCTATTCAGGGCTAATACACTCAGATAAGGCATCATTATTTTAATCATGCTTGCGTCCTAGCTCGGCGCTTGTAGGCCTCGTACAATCGCTGCCACACGCCACTTGCCCGAGCCCTGCCCCATGTCCCATCCAATGACTGACGCTTTTGTTCTTGCCGGCCGAACCTTTCATTCACGCCTGCTGGTCGGCACGGGCAAATACAAGGACATGAACGAAACGCGTGACGCCATTGCCGCGAGCGGTGCAGAAATTGTCACCGTTGCCGTACGCCGCACGAATATTGGCCAGACTAAAGGCGAGCCGAATTTGCTCGATGTCATCTCGCCCGATCGTTACACCATTTTGCCGAATACCGCTGGCTGCTATACCGCTGAAGAAGCCGTACGCACCTGCCGACTGGCGCGCGAACTGCTCGACGACCATAAGCTGGTCAAGCTGGAAGTGTTAGGTGACCAAAAAACACTGTACCCGAACATGCCAGAGACCCTGAAGGCCGCTGAAACGCTGGTCAACGAAGGCTTCGAGGTGATGGTCTATTGCAACGATGACCCAATTGCCGCGCGCTTGTTCGCGCAGATGGGCTGCGTGGCGGTCATGCCATTGGGCTCACTCATTGGCTCCGGCCTTGGCATCGTCAATCCCTACAACCTGCGCATCATTTTAGAGGAGGCCACGGTGCCGGTACTCATTGATGCCGGCGTGGGCACAGCGTCAGATGCTGCTGTGGCGATGGAATTGGGGGCTGCGGGCGTACTCATGAACACGGCTATTGCTGCTGCCGGCAAGCCAATTCTGATGGCATCGGCGATGCGCAAGGCCGTGGAAGCCGGACGCGAGGCATACCTTGCTGGACGCATGCCGCGCAAACTCTACGCCACAGCCTCCAGCCCGATCGATGGGATAGCGTTCCGCTAACGGGGGGCAGCCTCTCAGAAAGCCTAAAAAGGCCAACCATTCCAACAAACGTTACGTAAGCAGCATTTTTTGTATGCCTTTTGTTTAATAACAATTGTATTTGTGTTCGCCCATAAAGGATGTTCATCTGAATGGAAGCTGAACATGAATAAGAACCGCTTAAGTATTGCAATCGCCGCCGCCACGTTGACTCTCGGCATCTCCGGCTGTGACCAATCGAAAAATGACAATACACCCGCAGCCGTAGTACCAGCCAACATACTCCTTAGTAGTAACCGCTTAGCTTTTCTTGATTTAAATGCAGCCAGCACGAGCTTAGCGACGCCTTCCGCTATTACTGGGATTTCAGCTGGCGACACACTCGTTAGCATTGATCGCCGTCCTCAAAATGGCTTTCTTTATGGTCTAGGCTATAACGCAGGTGCGGGAACGGTCACGCTTTACACCATTCATCCTGAAACGTCTTTTGCAACGCCGCTAGGGACAGCAGGTGGCTTTGTAGACAACAGTGGTGCGCCGATCCAAATTGGCGGAGGGTTGACGACCACGCGATTTGAGATTGATTTCAACCCCGCCGTTGATCGTGTCCGCGTTATTAGCAGCTTGGGCGAAAACTTTCGCATGAATCCAAACACCGGCACTGTCGTCGATGGCAACTTAGGTGGTGCGGACGGCTCAGTTACCGGTACCAACATGGACGGCTCACTTAAAGTTGGCGCAACTTCGACGCCAGCCCAGGGAACCGCATATACCAATAATGTTGCCAACAACAGTGCCATCACCACTCAGTACACACTGGATGAAACAACAGACTCTCTGTACATCCAAAACCCACCCAATATGGGCGCTTTGTCTTTAGGCAAGGTTCTTTCGCCGACAGTAGCCAGCATTTTAGGGTTTGATATTGCCCCCGGCGTGAATTCGTCGGCCTCAAGTACGCCCGTTACCAGCGGTAGTGGTTTTGCCTTAGTGAAAACTGGCGCAAGCTCGGCCGAATCGTTGGCTACGGTTGATTTAGTGACAGGTGTACTCAGTAACATCACAGCGATCACGGGTGGCACGGGTGCAATTGGTCTTGCCGTCCAACAGCCCGCTAGCACAGCAGTGATTGCCCTGAGCAGCAATGGGACGTCCTTGCTGCGCTTTGCTGCAAACACGCCCGGCGCCACGACATCAGTCGCCATTACGGGGATTACCCTTGGCGAAAGCTTGGTCGGCATCGATTTCCGCCCAGCAACGGGTCAGCTTTATGCACTGGGTATCAACCCAATTTTGGATAACGGCACGCTATATCGCATTGACCCTCAATTAGGCACAGCAACTGCTATTGGAACAGCAGGCTCAATTGCTTATGTTGGCGTAGATGGTACAACTGCAGTTGACTTGCCTGACCCGGCTACCGTGGGTTACGGCTTCGACTTTAATCCAACGGTTGATCGTATTCGTGTGACCACAAGTTCGGGGCTTAACCTAAGAATGCGCCCTGATACAGGGGCTCCGGTTGATGGGAACGCCTCCCCTGGCGTCAACCCTGATGGTGCCATTAATGATGGTGTCACTGGTGTTGATGGCTCAGCCTATACCAACAGCGTTGCTGGAGCGACAGTAACCACACTCTATAATCTGAGCAGCTCGACTTCGCAGCTTACAATCCAAAGCCCACCGAATAATGGTACGCAAACAAGCGCGACTAAACTGCGAGTCGGTGGTGCTGACTTAGTCTTTACAGCGGTAAATGGATTCGACATTCCTTCAGATGTCAGAGTCACCACCAGCGACATGCCAGTAACAAGTGGCTTTGGTTTTGCTGCCCTTAAAGTAGGTGGTGTACGACAGCTGTATCGAATCAACTTGGTTTCCGGAGCAGCTGAAAACCTCGGCACCATTGGCACAAGTGATGATCTACGTGGCTTAGCGGTTGGCCAAACCCACGCTAAATAATTACCCTGCTCCAACTAAAAGCCCAGCGTATGCTGGGCTTTTAGTTTTAATGGATTTATTTCAGTTTTCACCCTACGACGCTCCAAACGTCATGCTTTCGTTTCTTTAGATTTAGCTGGGACGATACAGCGCACACAGCTTGTGACCATCGGGGTCACGTACATACGACAGATAGAGCTCACCCAAACTGCTGCTGCGTAGGCCGGGTGGCGCTTCAATCGAGGTGCCGCCATGCGCGACCGCGACATCGTGAAACGCCTGCACTTGCTCTGGGGAGCTGCATTTGAAACCGAATGTTGACCCGTTAGCGGCTGTTGCAGGCTCGCCATTGATCGGCTCGGTCACACAGAAAGTGTTGCCATCGTGGCGATAAAACAGGCGCACATGGCCCGAGTTAGCCACATTACGCACGGGCGCACTGGCACCGAGTAAGCCTAAAACGGCATCGTAAAAGCGCTTAGAGCGCTCGATGTCATTTGAACCCACCATGATGTGATTAAACATTGTGTCTCTCCCTGAGCACCGGCGACATGCGGGTGCTTACCTTCAAAAACTAAATGACGCGGCGTTATCGCTGCTGGCCAAACTTTGCATTGAAACGCTCATCACTCATGACCAGCAGTAAAATGGCTTCAATGATGGCGACAAATGCGGGAATGAACGTCCAGCATAACAACAGATAAACGATGCCCCAGCCAATCTGACCCAGATAGAACTTGTGAATGCCAAAGCCGCCGAGAAAAAAGGCGAGCAGAATGGCCGCTAATTTACTGCGTCCATTGGGCGCAATAGTGCCTAACTGAATGATGCTAGGCGCGGGGATTTGCCGAATGCCGCAGGCCGGGCAAATTTCAGCTCGCGCATTCAGCGTGGCGCCACAATCGCGACAAAATTTCGTTTGCTCATCGTCCTTCATTACCGACTCCTTGAACTTAGTGTGACGCCAGTTTGAGGCCAATAATGCCGGCAAAAATCAGCGCCAGACTCAGGCCTCGCATGAGCGTGGCGGGCTCATTAAACAGCACCATGCCGAGGATGGCTGTGCCAATCGCGCCGATACCGACCCAGACAGCGTAAGCGGTGCCGACCGGTAAAGACTTCATAGCCCAGCCCAGCAGGCCGACACTGATGGCCATAGCCGC
>DDPD01000070.1 GCA_002342025.1 Moraxellaceae bacterium UBA2477
TTTTTTAGGATGTCGCGCTCTTCGGTGACACGCCTCAGCTCGGCTTGAAGGCGACGAATCTCGACTTCAGCGCTGGTCGTTGCAGCGGGCTTTTGATGGCGCTTGAGCCAGGCATACAAACTGTGGGTTGAAACGCCGAGTGCCGCAGCAACTTCTGCTATGGGACGCTTGCGCTCAACAATTTGACGGATGGCTTCTTGCTTGAACTCTTCGGTGAAACGAACTGCTGTCATGACGACCTCCATTACTCACAAAGTGTGAGGCAAGGAGATGTCTAGTGAAATGGGTCCGTATCAAGCATGCCTTTGAAAGCGAGTGGCCTCGCCGTTAGCCCGCTGAAGCTCAGCCTCAAGCCCCAACAGCAAATGACGTCGCTTACCGTCACTAATACAGGCTCAAAACCATTACTGGTCCAGGGACGAGTCATGACCTGGGTGAACAGTGAAGACATGTCAGGAAGTGAAGTCACAAAAGACATGATGCTTACGCCGCCTTTATTTAGGTTGGCGCCTGGTGCTAAGCAACTGGTTCGTGTGGGCTGGCTGCAACAGACGCAACCGCCATCAACCGAGCAAGCATTTCGGGTGATTCTGCAAGAAGTCCCGAATCCTAACGACAGTACAGATGGGATTAAAGTCACACTAGCATTGAGCCTACCCTTATTTGCTGACGCCACTAACTTGCCCGTCAGTCGTTTGGACTGGGAGCTTCAAAGCGAAGAATCCGGCCATCAAATTCAGTTGAAAAATTTGGGAAATCGACATCAGCGTTTTACCTTTTTTAAGGTGACTGACGCACAACAACACGTCCTTCTGGAGGCTAGCCGCTTACTTTACGTACTGCCCGGACAGCAGCATGCCATTCCACTCCCCTTAGCGCCCTCTGCGTATCCGCTGCAGGTTGAAACGCTGTCGGACCAAGGCAAACAAGTCCAAGTACTTTCAGCACCCACTAGCTAATGGACAGCCTACCCGCCCCTATCTGGTTTGACCGCGAGTGCCAAGAGACACTCAGTGCTGGTATCCAGCTAGTAGCTATTGAACGTGAGGCAGAGGCTGAACCGATCATGGGCAGAATCCGCATGGATGAGCAGGGCAAGGTGTGGCTTTCCGAGCGTGATTACCTAGCTTGGACCGGACTTAGCGCGCTACCCGGTGAAACCCTAAAGACAGCCGACGGGCAGTGGTATTTGTTAAGTGCTATCCCCCATCGTGTGGATGCGTGCACCATGCGCCTTCAGCTCGCCGCCCAGCTGCCCCAACGGCATTACACAAACCAAGAGCCGTTTAATACGGTAACCCTTCCCAACGCCGTGGGAGGCTTTGTCAATTTAGATACTTTTGCTTTCCAAACCCAGAATCAACCTGTCCGTCTGGCGACCCAAGCAGGCTTTAGCCTCAGCACACTCGGCGGGCTATGGCATTCGAATCATGTATTTCTTCGTGAGGGTAGCCAGCGACTCAACAGCCAAGTGCGTTGGGATATAGCTAGCAACATGACGGCACTGAAAGTCGGCGATATTTTAAATAACAGCTTTGGCTTAAGCCCCAATGTACGCTTTGGAGGGCTTTCTTGGGGCAGTGACTTTAGTCAACGCCCCGAAGTTGCCACCTATCCTTTACCCAGCTTTCGGGGCGAAGCCACATTGCCGTCCAGCGCCGAACTCTATATTGATGGCCAACTTCGCCAAAGCAATCGCTTAAGCTCAGGCCCATATGCTTTAGATACGCAGACAGGCATTAACGGCGCTGGCGACATTCAGGTCATTGTTAAAGATAGCTTGGGTCGAGAAACCCGCATCAGCCAGCCCTTTTATACCAGCCCCAAATTGCTTCGCGCCGGGCTACGTGACTATCACATTGATATCGGACGACTGCGCGAAGGCTTTGCCACCCAGAACGACACCTACACATCCGGCTTCCTTAGCGCGCGTTTGCGTCAGGGAACGGAAGACTCAGGCACCTGGGGTATTCGTGCGGACTGGCAGCATCAACGCGAAAGCCTGCAAGGCGAATGGCTCATGAGCCATGCACGCTGGGGGCTTTTCCAAACCGGCTGGGGTCTCTCCCACGACAACGATCTCGGCTGGGGCCAACACGCACTCGCTGGCTATGAATGGTTATCACAGTGCGGAAACATTCAAATTCAGGGCAGCGTCTCAAGCCCTGAGTTCATTGAGCTAGGCCGAGATCCGGGCGCAGTGGCACGTAGCCTTCGAGCCCAAACCGGCTGGCGACTCACGCCCAACAGCAGCATTAGCCTAGGCTGGAGCGACGAGCAGCGCCGCGATCGCGATAGCATTCGTTTAACGACAGCGTCTTGGCATCAGAGCCTAAACTCTGACCGCCAGGTGTATCTCAGCCTCATTCATAGCCCAAGCTTCGGCCTCAACAGCAGCTTAGGGATGAACCAACGCCTTAACTCCAGCTGGCAAAGCGATGTACAACTTACACAGCGCGACCCCGATGGTTTTGGTCTGCAATTGAATGTGTCGTGGCAGCCCCAAGCATCTGCCTGGAGCGGGCGAATTGCCAGTGAAGTTCGGCAGCATGAGCTGGTTAACCAAGCCAACCTGCAGTTTCTAGGTGACCATGGGAACATCCGCATGGGGCTCGGCGATCGCAATGGCGTGACGAGCGCCCAAACGAGCATCTCCACAGCATTCGCTTGGGTGCCCGGAAATGTGTTTTGGAGCAAGCCCATCCCTCAGGGTTTTCTGGTCGTTGATACTGGCATGCCCCAGGTGACTGTCTATGCCAACAATCAGCCCAACGGCAAAACTGATCGGCATGGCCAACGCCTGCTCACCGACATCTGGCCGTATCAAACCCTGCCCATTCGATTGGGCTGGGAGGACCTGCCTATGAGCCTTCAGCTAGGCGAAATGGAAAGCCTGGTTCGCCCACCTCGCGGCATTGCCGCATTACGCTTAGCTCGCTCAGACCCCCAATATAGCGAGGCATGGCAGGCACTACTTAGTACGGGAGAGCCGCTGCCGACCGGCAGCAGCCTGAGCGTGCATGGCGAGACGGCCACGCTACCCAGCGGACTCGATGGCTTAATCTACGTGCCGGCGCGGTGGCGAAGCCAAATGCTCAGCGTGATGCTGCCCGATAATCGCCAATGCACCATAGACACCCTTCCACCGGGTCACTCGACAGGAGTGCTCACATGCCAACTCGCGCAATGAAACGCGTCAGTACGGCGTTATTGTTGCTAAGCCTTTGCGGCCAAGGCCACGCGCTTACTTGCTCGGCAAGCACACCCAACTTAGCCTTTGGTAGTTATAGTGGCACCCTAGGTATTGCCACGGACAGCCAAACCACCTTAACCGTGACCTGCTCATCCTTTATCAGCATTTTGGTGAGTTACTCCATTTCGCTTTCGGCAGGTAACAGCGGCAACTCCGCTGCCCGCGAGCTACGCCAAAGCGCCAATATTTTAAACTACAACCTATACTCAGACCCTCTCCGTTCCTCGGTCTGGGGATCTGGGGGCAGCTCCGTATCAGATAGCTTTTTACTGAGCATTTTAGGGATTGGCGTAGACCGGCTTTACCCCATTTATGGGCGCATTCCCGCCGGGCAGATCAACGCCCCTGCAGGCAGTTACAGTGACAGCATTACCGTGACCGTTGCGTATTAGCACGCTTGAACGGTAGTCGCAGGCGGCGTTGGCTGATAGCATTCGCGGATTCTTTTGCTCAATAGTTTCCTCCTCATGGAATTCAAAGACATCCTGAACCTCGTCAAAGACGATTTTGCTGCCGTTGATGCCTGCATTTCGGCCAACCTGCAATCTCGCGTACCACTGGTCAGCGAAGTCGGTGAATACATTGTGCAAAGTGGCGGCAAACGTTTGCGCCCGCTGGTAAGCCTGTTAATGGCTCGCGCTTGCGGCTACACCGGCAGTGCACATATTGATGTTGCAGCCATCATCGAAATGCTCCATACCGCCACCCTGCTGCATGACGATGTTGTGGATGAGTCCTCGCTGCGTCGCGGCCGCCCAACGGTCAATGCCCACTGGGGCAATGCCACCGCCGTCTTGGTCGGCGACTATCTGGTCTCCCGTGCCTTCCAAATGATTGCGCGCCTGCAGCGCCAAGCTATTTTCGACATCATGTCGGATGGCACCTGCGTGATTGCCGAGGGCGAAGTTCTGCAGTTGATCAATCAGCACGACCCCGACACTACAGAAGCGCGCTATTTAGAAGTGATTTACGGCAAGACTGCGAAGATGTTTGAGGCCGCCGCAGAATGCTCGGCATCGCTGACCGGCGATCAATGGCGTGCCGTTTCAGTCACCTATGCTCGACACCTAGGCGCTGCCTTCCAAATCATTGATGACGTGCTGGACTACACCAGTAGCGCCGATGTCATGGGCAAAAATGTGGGCGATGACCTCGCTGAAGGTAAGCCTACACTGCCTCTCATTCGTGCCATGGCCGTGGCCAGCGCCAACGAGGCCGATATGGTGCGCAATGCCATCCGAACGGGCGGCCTTGACCACCTGCAAGAGATCATTCAGCTGGTTCAGCGCTGTGGCGCACTCGACTACAGCCTAGCCCGAGCGCAGGCCGAAGCTGAGGCCGCTGTAGCCGCCGTTGCCTGCCTCCCCGACACACCGCATCGCGCCGCTCTGCAAGGCCTAGCCAGACTCTCGGTTGCTAGAAACGCCTAACCGAGGCGCTTTTCAACAAATAATCACATGCTAAAATGCACAACTTGCTAGGCCTTATTTTTAGCAACTCGGGGTATAGCTCAGTCTGGTAGAGCGCTACGTTCGGGACGTAGAGGTCGTAGGTTCGAATCCTGCTATCCCGACCAAACCTTTTAGTCTGACCTCTAAATACCCCAAAATTCATCCGTGAACGCTGGCTTTTGCCGCGCCCAGACCTGTGTTTTGCCTCACATAAAGTTCAGTCCACCTGCTCTCAGATCGACGATCTCGCCCCCATAGCAGCGACCCCAAGATCACCGCTAAAAAGCCTAGAGGAATGGAGATAATGCCGGGATTTTTAAGCAGAATCAGCGGCTTCTCCAGACCTACTATCGAGGTCCTTTGATCAGCATACCGAAGTAGATCTGCCTCGGCTTTTTCGACGTCTTTAAGTAGCTTTTCTAGCGCCTTTGTCGCATCTTTATAGGCGCGCTCCTCTGGCGAAACAGCCGCTAAGGTGTCCTCTAAGCCCAAGCGCTTACTCGCTGCATCAGTAATCAGCTGAGTAGCATTCGCTTTTACCTTAAGCGGATAGGTCATGTTGGGAGAGACCATCACTAGCGCAATCGCAGAAACCGTCCCGACTATCATGCCTGCCATGATGCCGCCGGTATTGCAGCGCTTCCAGTAAAGCGTAAGTAGGATGCAGGGAAGGTTCGCAGATGCCGCCACAGCAAACGCCAAAGCCACTAAGTGCGCAACGTTTTGCCCCTTAGCGGCGATACCAATAACAATCGCGATAGCTCCTACAACTAACGTCGAAATACGCGCCGCCTTGATCTGCTCAGCGGCAGTCGCATGCTCACCCCGAATAACCCCCACATACAGGTCGTGCGCCATGGCCGAGGCTGCCGCCAAAACTAGACCCGCGACAACCGCCACAATCGTGGCAAAGGCAACCGCAGCTACAAAGGCCAACATAAAGTTGCCCATCACTGAATCAGCACCGCCGCCCAAATATTGAGCCAAGAGCGGTGCCGCCATATTGCCGCCTTTATCGATAAAGGAAATTTCAGTGGCCCCCACATGAACGGCTGCCCCCATGCCAAGGAACAGTGTCATCACATAAAACCCACCAATGATGGCCATAGCCCAAATCACCGATTTACGTGCCTCCTGTGCATTGGGCACAGTAAAAAAGCGCATCAAAATGTGCGGTAATCCTGCAGTACCAAACACGAGTGCCATACCTAATGAAATCTGATCCAAAGGATCTTTGAGGTACAGTCCGGGCTCCAAAAAGCGCTGCCCTAGCTCCGCCGACGACATCGTATCTGCACTATTGCCTAAGAGCCTGGCTACTTGTCCTTGGACTTTATCGTCACCTACAACTGCTGCCAAAAACTCAGGCAAGCTGAATCCATAAGGTGCCCAGACCAACATGACCAAAATGATCGAAGCAATCACCAATAAAACTGCTTTGATAATTTGCACATAGGTAGTGGCCACCATGCCGCCAAACAGCACATAAGCCAGCATGAGTACACCCACAGCCATTACTGACACTTCATAGTCGATACCGATGAGTGCTTTAACTAAAACACCACCACCGACCATCTGTGCTGTTAGGTAAAACGTTGATACCGTAATGACTGAAATCGCGCCGACCACACGTACTTTTTTTGGGTCATTTCGATAGGCCAAAATATCTGCCAATGTGTACTTACCAATATTGCGGCAAGGCTCAGCAATCACCAGCAATACCGTAATATAGGCCACTAACCAGCCCACCGAGTACATAAAACCATCGTAACCATAGAGTGAAATTAATCCCGCAATACCCAGGAAAGAGGCCGCAGAAAGATAATCCCCAGCAATGGCCCAGCCATTTTGCAAACCTGAAATGCCTCCTCCCGCGGTATAAAAATCTGACGCTGAATGAACTCGTTTAGATGCCATGTAAGTGACATACATGGTCAACATAATGACGACACCAAATACCAAAAATGTCACTAGGCGATATGCAGGCGCCACCGCCCCTTCTGCCGCCCACGCTAAAATAGGCATACCCAACGCAAACAAACCCGCCATGATCCCTTTAGTATTCATTGGCCTGCCTCCACGTCAGCCACTATCTCGGCCGCCAACACATCAAACTTTTTATTGGCAATTCGCAAATAAATAAGTGCTACTGCCCAAGCGACGACAAACTCCGATAGAGCAAAAACGAGGCCGATATTGAGGTGCCCCCAAACTTGTTGTGTAAACATGTCTGGGAAATAAGCAGCGCCGATCGGCAATAAGAAGTAATAGCAAACAGAAAACAGCATGAGCCCAGACAGGACGATGCGCTTCCTAGCCACGAGCTGCTTAAATTTTGGGCTGGATGCAATCGCTTCCCAATCAGGTGACTTAGACATACCGTGCTCCTGAGTTTTTATTCCCTATGTTTTACGCGATTTTCAACGCCCCTGCGATATCGAGATAAAACCCCTAAATAACGCTGAGTACCAGCCGTATGACTGAAGCTTGGGCACTGCCGACTAGTTGGCTATACGGCGTTAGAGAGTGAAAAAGAAAAAGCCACCCGAAGGTGGCTTT
>DDPD01000069.1:0-4167 GCA_002342025.1 Moraxellaceae bacterium UBA2477
GCTGGTCGTATTTTTGCCAACAACTGCGCGGTTTGCCACGGCTCTAACGCTCGCGGCGGCAATGGCTTCCCGAACTTAACCGACCACGACTGGCTCTACGGTGGCGAACCTGAAAAGCTGGTGGAAACACTGACACTGGGTCGCAACGGTGTCATGCCAGCGTGGCTAGACACCATGGGTGAGCAAGGCGTTCGTGAAGTGGTGGCTTATGCCCTTTCGCTCTCAGGTCGTAAGGTCAATGCCGATCTCGCCGAAGCAGGCCAAGCACGCTTTGGCGTGTGCGCGGGCTGTCACGGCGCTAACGGCAAGGGCAACCAAGCACTGGGCGCGCCCAACCTGACGGATACCACATGGCTCTATGGCGGCACACAAAAGAAGGTACTGGAAACCGTACTTTATGGTCGCCAGAACTACATGCCTAGCTTTGCCAAGACCTTAGGTCCAGAACGTGTTCATTTGATGGCTGCTTATGTTTACTCGTTGTCGAATAAGTAAGTCTGATACGAGCAATCATTAAAATGCGTTAACAAACACAGCCTGCGACCATTTGTCGCGGGCTGTTTTGTTTCAAAAGGCCGTAAAATAGCGGACATTGTCGAATCGTCGGAAGTAACCATGAGCCAGCAGATTCCAACCCGTGACCTCTCGCCCGATCCGGTGAAAGTGCATCAGCCACAAATGATGGACTTGTACGCCAAGCGCGAGAAAATTCATGCCCGCTCCATTTCTGGCTTTTTTCAATACATTCGAAATGTCTCGCTGTTTGCCACTATGGCCTTGTTTTTCCTGCTGCCCTGGCTGAATTGGGAAGGCCGTCAGGCGGTCATTTTTGATCTGCCCGAGCGTCATTTCTATATCTTTGGGTGGACCTTTCTGCCGCAAGATTTCTTCTTTTTGTCTTGGCTTTTTATCATCGCGGCCTTTGCCCTATTCGCCGTCACGGTGCTCGCCGGTCGTGTCTGGTGTGGTTATACCTGCCCTCAGACGGTGTGGACCAAAGCCTTCATGTGGGTTGAGGAACTTGCCGAGGGCAACCGCAACGCGCGTATGCGCCTCGACAAAGCCCCCATGAGCATCGGCAAACTCCTACGCCGCACCGTTAAGCACAGTGGTTGGGTAGTCATTTCGGTCGCCACAGGTATCGCCTTTATTGGCTACTTCACCCCCGTCCGCGATCTGTGGGAACAAGTCAGTACCGGCACGCTCGATTTTTGGATGGGCTTTTGGCTAAGCTTTTTCTCACTGGCGACCTACCTGAATGCGGGCTGGATGCGTGAGCAAATCTGTCTGCACGTCTGCCCCTATGGCCGCTTCCAAAGCGTGATGTTTGATCGCGACACCCTCATTATTTCCTACGACTATCATCGGGGTGACCCACGCGGTTCGCGTAAACGCGGTACCACCGGTGAAGAAGCGGGACTGGGCGACTGCATCGACTGCGGCATGTGCGTACAAGTCTGCCCCACAGGTATTGATATTCGCGATGGCCTGCAGTTCGAGTGCATCCAATGTGCCGCCTGTATAGATGCCTGCGATAGCGTCATGGATCAAATGGGCTATGACCGAGGCTTGGTAAAATACACCACGGAAAATCTCCTGGAGAAAACCGGCGACGGCCAGTACCACTTTATCCGCCCTCGCCTCATTGGTTATACCGTGGTGCTCAGCCTGATGATGGGCGCGCTGCTGTATGCGCTGATTAGCCGCGTGCCTTTATCTGTAGAGGCTTTGCGGGATCGTGGCCAGCTCTATCGCGAGAATAATGAAGGTTGGATTGAAAACAGCTACACGCTGAAAATCCAAAACAAAGCACAAACGGCAGCCGAGTACGAAATTCGGGCCAAGTCGACGACGTTCCCCGTACAACTGGATGGCGAACCCATCGTCATTCGCCTGCACGCCGGTGAATTAGCGACGCGCCCCATCTCGATCACGGCCGACCCGGAAGTGATTACAGCCAGACGAGCCGAGATTGAAATTGTCGTGACGCAGCGCGGGAATCCGTCGGTGCGTGCTGAAACGAAAAATACCTTTTTGTCGCCTCAGCTTTGACGCAACCGCGTCAAGCTAAAGTCACTCCCGGAGCATTTATGAGTACTAAGCCGAATACCAGTGCCGCCCCGATCGTGCCTTGGTATCGTCACCCTTGGCTTTGGTTTGTGATCGCCATTCCCACCCTAGCGGTCGTGTTTTCTCTGCATTTTGTCTACCTCGCCGTAGTGCATCGCGACGCCGTGGTGCGTGACGATTGGTACGAAGATGGCAAGTCCATTAATAACAGTTTTAGCCGAGATGAAGCCGCATTGGCCTTAGGCCTAGTCGCAAACATGACATTTGATGACACCACAGGCGAAGTACTGCTGACGCTGAATGCCAAAGCACCGATTGAAGCGCCCAGTATTGAGCTGAACTTTGTGCATAGCACGCAAAGTGGTAAGGACCAGAAATTGGTCTTACAACGTCTGATGGGCAACAGCTATCGTGGCCAGCTCGCGCAGCCTCTCGATGGCGTCTTCCAGATTGAATTGTCCACCCGCGATTGGCGCTTAGCAGGCACACGCCGCTTACCTTCACAGGAAGGCATTCGCCTACAACCGGAGTGAGTAACTGCTACCACTGCGACCTGCCCAATCCGGAAGGGTCTGGTTTAGATCATACGCCCCGCTATCACACCCTGGTGCTTGGCGAGCGGCGAGCTTTTTGCTGCCCCGGCTGTGTCGCGGTTGCAGAAAGCATTGTGTCCAGTGGTTTATCGTCTTACTACCAAGAACGAGATAGCAGCAGCCCCACCGCCGCCCTGCCCGAAGCGCTTGAAGACCTCCTGCGATTTGACCATCCTGCGGCACAAAGTGACTTTGTACACCGTGAAGGCCGCTATGCCTGCACCGAGCTCAGTTTAGAGAACGTCAGCTGCGCGGCTTGTGCCTGGCTGATCGAGCGTCGCTTAACGCAAGAACACAGCGTTGCCCAAGCTTCTGTGAATCTCAGTAATCATCGACTGCGTTTGGTATGGGATGACAGCCAGCGGCCTTTGAGCAGCTTGCTGAAGGTACTCGAAACGGTGGGCTATCGTGCCCGCCCATTCCAAGCCGACACCCATGCCGCCCAGCTCAAGCGTGAGGCAAGGACGCAGCTCATTCGAGTCGCCCTAGCCGGTTTGGGCACGATGCAGGCCATGATGTATGGTCTAGGGCTCTATATCGGTGCCTTTCAAGGCATTAGTGATGAATATCGCGACTACTTGCGCTGGATTTCTGGCGTGGTGGCGACCCCGGTCTTTTTCTACGCCGGATGGCCCTTTTATCGCGCTGCCGTCAATGCCCTAAAAGCCCGCAGCTTGACCATGGACGTGCCTGTGTCCATCGCGTTGATTTTTGCCTACACCGCGAGCTGGTATGCTACCGTGACCCAAAGTGGAGAAACCTACTTTGATTCGGTCTGTATGTTTATTTTCTTTCTACAGACCAGCCGTTATTTAGAGCTGAAGGCAAGACAGCATGCCGGAGAAACTGCGGCCAGTCTGATGATGCTGGAGCCTCGCCTCGCCCAGCGCCGTTTAGCGGATGGTCAATGGCAAACGGTGGCCAGCGATGATTTGTTACCGGGCGATGTCATTCTCATACGCGCCGGGGAGTCCGTACCCTGTGATGCACGGGTGCTCCACGGCAGCAGCAGTGTCTCGGAGGCCTTCATTACCGGCGAGCCACTGCCCGTCAATAAACAGCCTGGTGCCGATTTACTGGGTGGCAGCATCAACGGCGAGCAAGTTCTAGAGGCCGAAGTCACGCGCGTGGGCCAAGAGTCTGTGCTGGCCACGCTGCAACAACTGCTCGCACGTGCCTTGTCAGAAAAGCCGCTGATTGCCCAAAAAGCGGACCGCATGGCGCATTTCTTTGTGGCACGCGTGCTGGTACTGGCCGTGCTGACCTATGTGGGATGGCAGTTTGTTGATCCCAGCCATGCCTTTTGGGCGGTGCTGGCCGTATTGGTAGCCACCTGCCCTTGTGCCCTCTCTCTGGCGACACCCGCCGCGTTGACGGCGGCCACACACACGCTGGCGCGAGAAAGCTTCTTGCTCACCCGCGGCCATGTCTTGGACACGTTAGCCGCCGCCACGCATGTGGTGTTTGACAAGACCGGTACGCTAACAACAGCACAGCTCATCGT
>DDPD01000069.1:4250-8292 GCA_002342025.1 Moraxellaceae bacterium UBA2477
GCCCAGCAAGAACACGCGGTGGCCACGCCATTTAACGAACCGCCCAGCCAAATCGCTGGCTCTGGCGTATCCGCCTCGCATGAAGGCTTTATCTATCGCTTAGGTCATGCTCGGTTTGCCTGTGCAGAAAGCTCGGCAACCCACGAGTCCGCCTTAACCTTGTATCTCACTCGCCAAGCCCTTCATGCCGAAAATACGCCTCGCGTCGTGCTCGCCTGCATCACGCTGGAGGATCAATTGCGTCCCGAGGCACTGCCGGTGATTCAGGCTTTACGCGAGCGCGGTTTGCAAACCTATTTGATGTCCGGTGATCATTCCGCCGTGCCGCAACAAGTGGCTGAGGCACTGGGCATTGATCACTGCCAAGGTGCCATGGCACCGCAGGACAAACAGCAGGCCATCGAGAAATTGCAAGCCAGCGGCGCCATTGTGGTGATGGTTGGAGACGGCGTGAACGATGCCCCGAGCTTGGGCCAAGCCCACCTCGGCATTGCCATGGGCTCGGGCACAGACTTGGCGCAAACCACGGCCGACGCGGTTTTACTCGGCGATCGCTTACCCGCCTTGCTGCCCGCGTTTCGCATGGCCGATCGCACGGCTCACATTATTCAGCAGAACTTGCGCTGGGCCGTGGGCTACAATCTCGCTATTCTGCCGCCGGCTGCCTTGGGCTTTGTACCGCCTTGGTTGGCCGCGCTGGGCATGTCCTTAAGTTCACTGGTTGTGGTCATCAACGCCCTGCGCTTACGCCAGCGTCAATAACCGCTCATAGAGACATCCGCATGGAAGTCATATACCTGCTTATTCCCCTAAGCCTGCTTTTTCTCGTGGCCTCTGTCTGGTTCTTTTCCTGGGCCGTGCGGAATGCTCAGTACGATGACTTACAGGGCCCCGCGCATCGCATCATTTTGGATGATCGTGATCGCCAGCGCACCCTCACTGAGGCCGCCAAATCGTCCGCCGAAGCCGGAGACAAATCTCCATGATGGATCTGAGCTGGTTAGCCACGGCCTTCGTCATGGGTCTGCTGGGCGGCACCCACTGCGTGGGCATGTGTGGCGGCCTCAGCAGTGCCTTTACCTACGCGCTGCCCGAGCGATCACGCCACGGCATCGCCCTTGTCGGTTGGCAGCTGATCTACAACAGTGGTCGTTTACTGACCTATATGCTGCTGGGCTTGTTGGCAGGTTTTTTGTTGAGTGGCTTACAAAATCTCGGCGGGGTTGGAACGGCTATTCGCTGGTTCGCCGGTCTCTTTATGATGTTACTTGGCGCCTATTTGGCCGGATGGTTCCAAGCCCTGGCAACGTTGGAACGTATCGGTGGCCCGCTGTGGCGCTGGATGGCGCCATTACGTCAACGCCTGCTGCCCATCAAGCATCCGGGTCAGGCACTCGCCGCTGGCATGCTCTGGGGTTTCTTACCCTGTGGCCTCGTATACAGCGCCATGGCGTTAGCTATCACACGCGCCGAATCTAGCCAGTCTGCGCTGGTCATGCTCGCTTTTGGTCTGGGTACGCTGCCAACGCTGTTAGTGACAGGCACAGCATCCGCCCAACTACGACGCGTACTTCAGCGGCCCGGCACACGCCAAACCGCTGGTGCGATGGTTATTCTCTTTGGGCTTTGGACCATCATCGGGCCGGAGCTCATGCCGCACGGCCAGCATCATCATGAGTCATCGATGACGCCGGCTGCCGTGAACCACGAACAAATGAACCATGAGCACATGGATCACGGCAGCATGCATCACTAGCGTCAGTCGCGAATATGATGCGGAATCATGTAGCGAGTAATTGCGGGGACCAGCAATACCGCGGCCACCATGTTGGCGAGGAACATAAACGCGAGCAGCACACCCATATCGCGCTGGAACTGTAGTTCCGAGAACATCCACATCGCGACCGATAGTGCCAGCGAGATACCGGTGAAAATCACCGCCTTACCCGATCGCTGCAAGGTACGGTAATGCGCCTCTTCCAGCTTCATGCCCATGCCCATGCTTTCTTGCAGAATGGCGTAATGGTAGATGCCGTAGTCCACGCCAATGCCCACCGCCATTGCCAGTACCGGCAACGTCGCGACCTTGAGCCCAATGCCGAGCAAGGCCATAAAGGCATAGGCCAACACCGACACCATCGCCAGTGGCAAGCCGATGGACAGCACCGATGCCGCGTCACGGAATGACAACCAAACAAACAGCACGATGATGAGGAACACGCCAATCACGACCTGCTTTTCATCGGCATGGATAACTTCGTTGGTCGCGGCCATGACACCCGCGTTGCCCGTCGCCAGTCGGAAGGTCATGCCATTGGGCTTACGCTCAGCATTAAATGCCTTAACCGCATTCACCACATGTTCCAGCGTTTCCGCTTTGTGGTCTTTGAGGTAAATGAATACAGGCAAGGCGCTGCAATTGGCATTAAACAAACCGGCACTGCTGGGCAGCAGACTGGTGGCACGAGACAAGGACTGGGCATTACGCGGCACCACGTCTGCGTGAGGGCGGCCCTCGTTAAAGCCGACATACACCTGTCGTGCATAGGTCAGCGCAGAGAAGGCCTTGGCCACACCCTCTACGTTCTCCATACGCCACGCGAAGCGATCCACTTCCTCCATCCATTCATAGTTGATGCAGGCATCGGGCCCCGCCTCAGCAATGACTTTCAGAATGTCGGCACCGAGCACGTAATTATCGACGATGGTGGCGGTGTCCTGGTTGTAGCGTGAGTCGGCACGCAGCTCAGGCACGCCCTTTTGGATGTCCCCCACGTGCAGGTCTTGGTAATGCCAAGCCCCCCAGATCGTGACCAAAATGGCGCCACCAATAACCACTTTCGATTGCACAGGACGCGTCAGCTTTTTCAGCTGATGCCAGCACGGGTCGAGCAGGCGCTCACGAACGCGCTGCGCTTCCTTAAACTGACTGGCATTGCTCACCGGCATATACGACAGCCAGATCGGCATCAGTACCTTATTGGTGATGATGATGGCGAGACAGCCCAGCGACGCATTCAAGGCCATGTCTTGAATGGCTTGAATCTCGATAATCATGATGGTGACGAAGCCAATGACGGCCGTCAGCAAGGCAATCGTGCCCGGAATGGCAAAGCGTCGGAAGGTGATGAGCGAGGCTTCCAGGCTGGTGTTGCCGGCATCCACTTCCGTCACCCACGCATTCACATATTGCACACCATGAGAAATTGAAATGGCCAGAACTAAGAAGGGCACCAAGACCGCGAAGGGGTCCAAGCCCATGCCGAATACCACCAGCAAACCAAAGTTCCACATCACCGACACGAGGGCGCAGACCAGCGGCATCACCGCCATCCGTAAACTGCCGCAATAAATCCACAGCAGGCCGGTGGTCAGGAGCAGGGTCAGCAAGAAGAAGATGAAAACTTGGCCCGTTGCATCGGTCATATCCCCCACGACCTTGGCAAAACCAATGACGTGAATGGTGACGCCATCTTTCTCATACTTACCGCGAATCGCCTCCAGCTGATCCGCTACCTGTTTGTAATCAATTCGATTACCAGTAACCGGATCAACCTCTAGCATTTCCGCGAACACCATGCCGCCGTGCTCATCGTTAGAGACTAGACGCCCCACGATACCCGCCTTGCGGACATTCGAGCGCACTTGCTCCATCATCTCAGGGGTGGGCTGATAGTCGGCCGGAATTACATCGGCGCCACGTAAACCATCTTCAACCACTTCAATGTAGCGCGTACTGGGCGTGAACAGCGACGACACGCGCGCGCGATCCACGTTGGGCAGGAAGAACACATCGTCGGTGACTTTACGCAGCTTCTCTAGGAATGCCGGCTGATAAATATCGCCCCGAGTGTTTTGCACCGCCACCAGCACAATGTTGGCGCCACCAAAGTCACGCTGGTACTTCTTGTACACCTCCATGTAGGGGTGATCGAGCGGAATGGTCTTTTCATAACCGGCATCGGGTGCCAGATGGCTGCCGAAATACAGCAGAATCAGGGTAATAAGACCAAGAACGCCTAGCGTGAGTTTGCGCTTTGCA
>DDPD01000055.1 GCA_002342025.1 Moraxellaceae bacterium UBA2477
TTAGTTTCCGGCGTGACAATCTGGTTTCTTGAGGTTCGGGTATCGAATGTCACGGCGATTTCGCTCTACCAATCCTTGGGCTATAACGAACTCAGTTTGCGGCGTAATTATTACGACGGCCCCGATGGTAAAGAGGATGCCCTGTTGATGGCGTGCTCTACGGGTATGGGCTGAGCTTTTCTGCCCCATTCCATGCGCAGCGCCGTATAATCTGTCCATTCCGAATTCAGTGCTGAACGCTCATGTCCTTTACCGAACAACTCGCTGCCGAAGTCGCTTCGCGCCGTACTTTCGCCATCATCTCTCATCCTGACGCTGGTAAGACTACCATTACCGAGAAGTTACTGCTCTGGGGTAAGGCCATTCAGGTCGCTGGAACGGTAAAGTCGCGCAAGTCCGATCGCCATGCAACTTCGGACTGGATGGCGATGGAGCAGCAGCGCGGTATCTCCATCACCACCTCGGTCATGCAGTTCCCGTACAAAGACGCGACCATTAACCTGCTCGACACACCAGGCCACGAAGACTTCTCGGAAGATACGTATCGCACGCTAACAGCGGTCGACTCGGCACTGATGGTCATTGACGGCGGTAAGGGCGTGGAAGATCGCACCATCAAGTTGATGGAAGTGTGTCGTCTGCGCGATACGCCGATTATTGCCTTTGTGAACAAGCTCGATCGCGAGATTCGTGACCCCATTGAGCTGATGGATGAAATTGAAAGTGTACTGGGCATTAAGTGCTCACCCGTTACCTGGCCGATTGGCTGTGGACGCGACTTCAAGGGCGTCTATCATCTCTTGGAAGATCGCTACTACTTGTATCAGCAGGGGCATGGTTCCGAGTTGATCGCAGATAAGACGATTGATGGCCTGAATAATCCAGATGCCGACGCCACGCTGGGCGATGATGCTGCGAATTTGCGCGACATGCTGGAGCTGGTGCAGGGTGCCAGCCATAGCTTTGATCTCGACGAGTTTCTTGCTGGCCGCCTGTCACCGGTCTTTTTCGGCACCGCACTGGGCAATTTCGGCGTTAATCACATTCTCGATGGTTTTGTGAATTGGGCGCCGACGCCCTTGGCGCGCAAGGCCTCGCAACGTGTAGTTGCGCCTACGGAAGAGACTTTCTCCGGCTTCGTGTTCAAGATTCAGGCAAACATGGACCCCAAGCATCGCGACCGTATCGCCTTTTTGCGCATCTGTTCCGGGCGCTATCAAAAGGGCGTGAAGATGCAGCATGTGCGTCTGGGTAAAGAGGTTCGTGTAGCCGATGCGCTGACCTTCCTCGCCGGCGAACGCGCCCACTTGGAAGAGGCCTGGCCTGGCGACATCATTGGTCTGCACAACCACGGCACCATTCAAATCGGCGACACCTTCACTGAAGGCGAGAAGTTGCAGTTCCTTGGTATCCCGCACTTCGCGCCGGAAATGTTCCGCCGCGTGCGTCTGCGTGACCCGCTGAAGAGCAAGCAGCTGCAGAAAGGCTTGAAGGAGCTGTCGGAGGAGGGCGCGACGCAGGTCTTTA
The DNA here is from genome assembly GCA_002342025.1 of Moraxellaceae bacterium UBA2477. GTDB lineage: Bacteria > Pseudomonadota > Gammaproteobacteria > Pseudomonadales > Moraxellaceae > Perlucidibaca. The sequence continues at coordinate 1,528 of DDPD01000055.1, forward strand.
TGCCGCAGATCAACAACGATCTCATCCTCGGTGCCGTGGGTGTGCTGCAGTTCGATGTGGTCGCGTTCCGTCTCCAAGAAGAATACAAAGTGGAGTGCGTATACGAGGCGGTGAACGTATCCACCGTGCGTTGGATTCATTGCGACGATGAGCGCAAGCTGGCAGAGTTTAAGAAGAAGGCGCACGACCAGTTATCGCTGGATGGCGGTGGTTATCTGACCTATTTGGCGCCTTCACGGGTGAACCTGCAGATCATGCAAGAACGCTACCCAGACATTGTTTTTTCACCGACCCGAGAGCACTAATGCCCTACGCGCTGCGACTGATTGGGGTGGCTTTACTGGCCAGCTTGGGCTGGTGGCAGTGGCAGCCTGAAACACCCGCATTAGCGACCTTGCCAGAACCAGCGACGCCTGCTCTGGTTAGCACAGCCCCGGAGTTGCCCGCTAAACCACTGCGTCTGAAGTTGAGAGATCCAGTCTGTTCGGAGCCTTGTACCGAATTTGAAATAGATGCCCTGCAGTTTCCTAAAGCACCGGCCTTGACCGACGCGTTTCTGACGGCGATTGATGCGCCGGCAGGCTCTACGCCAGAGCAACGCGTGATGGTGATGGCCAAGACTTTAATGAAAGAAGCGGCCGAGTTTCATGAGCCTTGGAAGCAAATTGTAAAGGCGCAGCAGCTCCCCGGTATTCGCCAGGTCGTCGTCATTGATATCGATAACTACACCTATACCGGTGGGGCTCACGGCACGAATGTGGTTTCTTCACTCAACTGGGATGTCCGACTGCAGCGCGTAGTGACCCTAAAAGACATGTTATTGCCCGCTCAAGAAGCCGCGTTTTGGCGAGAGGCAAAGTTGGCTCATAAACAATGGTTGGCAGGGCAGCCCGATGCCAAGTCGTTGGCAGATGACTGGCCCTTTGATAAAACCGATGTGCTGGCACTCTTACCTAACGGTCTGGTTTTGAAGTATCAGCCGTATGCTTTGGGCCCGTACTCGATGGGAACCCCTGAGATTGTGATCCCGTATGTTCGCCTTGCCGGCATTTTTAAGCCGGAATTCTTGCCCAAGCCCTGATGCTCTTCGACAGCCATTGCCACATTGATGCGTCGGAGTTCGATGCCGATCGTGACGATGTTCTGCGCTCCGCGCGCTCGGTGGGGGTTAGTCATATCGTTGTGCCCGCTTATCTGGCGGAACGATGGCCTAGTTTGCTGGCGCTGTGCCAAAGGCAGGCTCATCACGACGATTGGCCCTGCCTTCTACCGGCGCTTGGACTGCACCCGGTCTATCTCACTCAGCATCAGGATGACGATTTGCAGCGTTTGAGTGCGGCGCTTAAGCAATCAGCGGTGGTCGCAGTCGGTGAGATCGGGCTGGATAAATTTTTGCCCGAGCTGAGCCAGCCTGTGCACTGGGCTAAGCAAGTCGCGTTATTTGAAGCCCAATTGCACCTGGCGCGCGATTCGAATTTGCCAGTCATTATTCATGCGCGCCGCTGTCACGCGGATATCTGCCGCGCCCTGAAGCGCGTTGGGCATCGGCACGGCGGTATTGTGCATGCCTTCTCCGGCAGCGTAGAGGAGGCTCGTCAGTATTGTGCGCTTGGCATGCATTTGGGCTTGGGCGGGCCGCTGACCTGGCCAAAGGCTAAGCGTCTGCATGCGGTGGCGACGCAGTTGCCTTTAGATAGCTTTGTGTTGGAAACCGATGCGCCGGACCTTATACCTTATGGGCATAGTCATGTGCACGGTGATGGGCGCGTTCGCCAACCGGGTGAGCGAGTACGAAACAGTCCGGCGTTCTTGCCCTCGGTGCTAACGTTTTTTGCGCAGTTGCGTGGACTGCCCGAGGCCGAGTTGGCAGCCCAGTTTTTTAGCAATACCGTGACCGCATTGCATTTGCAGGCGCGGCTTAATTTGATGTGAGGACGAACATGTTTTTTGGGATCAACCGATGCTTAGTCTTAGTCTCAGTGATGCTGCTGACGAGCTGCCAGCAGACCCCCCTTGCGCCGCTCAAGCCTGCACGCGAGCCGGTTGTGGCGCTGGTGCTAGGTGGCGGTGGAGCGAAGGGCTTTGCGCATATTGGCGTGATTAAAGTCTTGGAGTCCCATGGCATCCGCCCCAAGTTGGTAGTGGGTACCAGTGCGGGAAGCTTTGTGGGCGGGCTCTATGCCAGTGGCCTTAGTCCGTTCGCATTACAGCAATTAGCGCTGAATTTGGAAGAGAGTGATGTGCGCGATTTAACGTTGAGTCGCCAAGGCTTTTTGCTCGGTCAGAAGCTTCAGGACTACATTAATGTGAAGGTCAACCAACAGCCCATTCAGAACTTCCCGATTCGCTTTGCCGCCGTGGCAACCGAGGCCGATAGCGGTCGTAAAGTCGTGTTTACGCGTGGAAGCGCCGGCCAGGCAATTCGCGCGTCCTGCAGTATTCCGAATGTGTTTGTGCCGGCCACCATTGCGGGAAAAGAGTATGTAGACGGTGGTTTGGTCAGCCCCATTCCCGTCGAAACGGCTCGTGATCTGGGTGCGGATGTAGTGATTGCGGTGGATATTTCGGCACGGCCAACGGCGGGTCAAACGCGTTCAGCATGGGCGCTACTGGACCAAACCATCAACATCATGGGGCAGCAGGCGATTAACCGTGAATTGCCGCTGGCGGATGTGGTGATTAAACCGATGGTGCTAGGTGTGGGTACGCTGGAACTGGAAAGCAAACACCGAAGTTTGCTGGAAGGTGAGCGAGCCGCTCAGGCCAAATTGCCGGCCATCCTGGCGGCGATCGCGAAGAAACGTGCAGAGTTAAATGCTGTGGCACCGTGAGTGCCACAGCAGGTGACGGCTTAGATAATTTCTAAGGCCATCGCAACCGCTTCACCCCCACCGATACACAGGCCGGCCACACCACGGGTTTTACCGTGTTGCTTTAGCGCGTGAATCAGCGTGAGGATGATGCGTGAGCCAGTCGAACCAACGGGATGGCCCAGGGCACAAGCACCACCGTAGACATTGACCTTCTCGTGCGGAATGTTGTGCTTCATCATTGCGGCCATGGTGACCATCGCAAACGCTTCGTTAATTTCGAACAGGTCTACCGAATCCGCATTCCAACCCGTTTTGGCAAACAGCGTGGCAAAGGCTCCCACCGGCGCGATGGTGAACTCGCTAGGATCTTGCGATTGAGTTGAGTGGCCGATGATACGGGCCAACGGTTGCAGGCCAAGCTCACGCGCCTTGCTTTCCTTCATTAACACCAGTGCCGATGCGCCATCGGAAATCGACGAGGCGTTGGCGGCAGTGATAGTGCCGTCTTTAGCGAATGCAGGCTTCAGGGTTGGAATTTTTTCTGGGCTGGCGTTGCCGGGCTGTTCGTCTGTGTCGATCAGTACTTCACCTTTACGTGTGGTGACGGGCACGGGCACGATTTCGGCTTTGAAATCACCGTTGGCGATGGCGGCATTGGCGCGACGCAGGGACTCAACGGCAAAGGCGTCCATATCGGCACGGCCCAGGCCCAGTGTGTTAGCCATATCTTGTGCAAAGGAGCCCATGAGGCGGCCCGTGCGAGCGTCTTCCAAGCCGTCGAGGAACATGTGATCCATGACTTGACCATGGCCCATGCGGTAGCCCGAGCGAGCCTTAGGCAGAATGTAGGGCGCGTTGCTCATCGACTCCATGCCACCGGCGACCATGATGTCATTCGTGCCGGCCGCAATCAGATCATGTGCCAGCATGGTGGCTTTCATGCCGGAGCCGCACAGTTTGTTGATGGTGGTGGCACCCGCAGCAGCGGGAATTCCGGCTTCTAATGCGGATTGACGTGCTGGACCTTGCTTTAAGCCAGCGGGCAAAACGCAGCCCATGATCACTTCTTGAACCTGTTCAGGTTGCACGCCAGCGCGCTTTAAGGCTTCACGAATAGAGATGGCGCCTAGTGTGGTTGCAGTGACGCTGCTCAGGTTGCCCTGAAAGCCGCCCATAGGGGTGCGAGCACCGTTAACAATGACGATAGGATCGTGACTCATGTTTCTCTCCGAATGCCAGCTGGGGACGCATTAGGCGCCGCAGCACTTCTTGTATTTTTTACCACTGCCACAAAGGCAGGGGTCGTTACGGCCAATTTTAACTTCATTAACAATGGGCTTGGGCTTTTCTGATGGTCCGCTATGAAGGACTTCGCCATCGCGGAATTGCCAGCCTTTGTCTGTGCGTAAAAAGCCGGACACTTCATGATGGTGGTGTTTAACACCGCCCATGTCGTAATGCGCTTTGAATTCTACCAGACCCCGTTTGTCTTGTTCGCCACCGGCTTCTACCTGAATAATCTCTAGGGTTTGCCAGTCGGCCTGTTCGGCCCAAGCGCGCATCGCCTCTAAATCGCTGTTTTCCATGCCGTCTTTGTGCGTGGAGGCCACGATGAAATCAATATTGTGTTGCGTATAGGCGGTATAGCGAGCACGCATTAAGGCTTCGGCAGTGGCCGCAGGGGCGCCGGCAATAATGGGGGCGCAACAAGATTCTAGTGGGTTACCGGAACCACAAGGGCAGGACATGTCATTCTCCAAAAAACGGGCATGAAAAAGGGGTGCCGAAGCACCCCTTTTTGTTGAGGCCGAGGCCTCAGCTCATTACTGAGCAGCAGCTTCGGCAGCTGGAGCAGCTTCAGCAGCTGGAGCAGCTTCAGCAGCTGGAGCGGCTTCAACTGGAGCAGCTTCGGCAGCTGGGGCTTCAACAGCAGCTTCAGCAGCTGGAGCTTCAACAGCAGCGGCTTCTTCTTTCTTTGCGCAACCAGCGATGGTCAGAGCAGCGGCAACAGCGGCCATAACGGCGATTTTCTTGATCATCATGATAAAATTCTCTCTTAGGTTGGACTGGACTAGTCTATTTCCAGTCTGATGCCGTTCAATAATTCATTGCGGCGAACTATTGGCTAACATCAGACGAACGTATATTAGCACTGGTTTTTTGACTTTGCACCCCGATTTTGTCCGACAATATCATCCACTTGTCCTGTTGTGACCTTAACGGTCACTTAACTGGTGGCCCATGCGGCCTTGTTCGGGATCGGTGTAGATGGCGCCCGAAACCCCAATTCGACTTTGTCGTGCCCGCGCCATGGCTTCATCCAATTGATACAGCAGCTGATCCAGCGCCATAGGTTCACTGGGGAGCCACGTGGCACCAATGTGAGCGGTGGCCGGACTTTGTTGGTGCACGCGTGAGGCATGAAAGCTTTCTTGGAGGTAGTGAGCAATCGGATCGGCTTGTTTGCTGGGGCAGTCCAGCAACAAAAAGACAAACTCCAGCGGGCTATAACGCACCAGAATGTCGCTACCTCTTAGACGCTTTCGAGCAATCTCGGCGAACTCGCGACACAGATCATTTTGCAAGGCCAGACTGGGTTCGCGGCCTGGAGCGAGGCCGGTAGGCTCAATCACGATATAGAGCAGTGTCAGTGGTTGCTGCTGCCGGTGCATCAGGGGCATAAGCAGCTCGGCGGCGGCATATAACGTGGGCCGATTGAAGAAACCTGTGCTGGCATCAATGCCTGGCGCTCTCAGGCTGGTATTAAAGTGCTGTCGTGCCAGCTGCGTCATTACGATTACCAGCGACATCAAAATACAACTGGCTAAACCCATGGTCGCGGCCGACATCCAAGAGAATTGGAGTAACGATTGTGAGCGCCAGAGGGTTGCTACGATAGCGATGATTAGTATCAGTGCAAAGGTTACCCCTTGAGCCTTCAGCGGCCAGCGTAAAGCCGCTAAGCCTAGGACTAAGACACTCAGGGTTATTGTTGGAAGGCTAGTGAGGGGGTCGTTGTTGATTTGCCAAGCGAACAAAGCAAGATCGAGTGCGGTGATGAGAAGAGATAGCCAAGTACGCGGCAAAATGCGCGCTTCGAGAAGTGAAAATAGGCTCTGTAAAACTGCGTAGCTGACAATCACTAGCAAGGAAACGGTTAACGAAACCAGTAGGCCGCCTTGAAGTAGTACGGCATAAATGGCTAGGCCAAGAGCAGCAACCAGGCGCAAAGCGCGTTGCTCATTAATTGCCATGACCACAGGCACGAGGCGCGGATCGAGGCGTGAAAAGGAATGTCTTAGAGATTCTGTTGAGGCGGTCATGCAGGTGGTAGTCTCAGGGCTGGCCGATCAATTCAGTTGTGAGCCAAGGGCCACAATGTCCCTAAGTATACCCATTTGCTATCGATGCTGAAGGGAGTAACGATGACATTAACGACGCAGCGTGAAGAGCCCCTTCGTGATGATGTTAGAAAGTTGGGACAACTCTTGGGCGAAGTGCTTCAGGTTCAGGCTGGCGAACCCTTTTTTCAGCAAGTAGAGCTGGTGCGACAGTGGTCGCAGCGAGCGGTGCAAGGGGATGAAGAGGCGCATAATTTGCTTTCGCAATTCCTGCGAAAAGCCAATCCAGAAACCTTGCGTAATGTGGCGAGAGCCTTTGGTCATTTCTTAAATTTGGCCAATATCGCCGAGCAATATCATCCCATTCGATTACGTAGACAGGCCATGACGCCCACGGCTGCAGATGGCTTGCGGGCGGTTCTGCGCCGGGCCTTGGCGCAGGGGATGTCACGAGAGCAAATCTTGTCAGCCGTAGGGCAGTTAAACATTGAACTAGTGCTCACCGCGCACCCCACGGAAGTAACGCGCCGCACGCTCATGCAAAAGCAAGATGAAATTGCCGACATTTTGGCCAATTTGCACGAATCAAAATTGACAGCTAGTGAGCAGGCCGGGGAGTGGGGACGATTACGTCGCCGAATTGTTGCCGCCTGGGAGACGGATGAAATTCGCGGCCAGCGGCCAACACCGGTGGACGAAGCTAAGTGGGGCTTTGCTACCGTGGAAAACAGCATTTGGCGTGCGCTACCCGCCTGCTTGCGTGAGTTCGATGCCTGCATGCGCGAAGAGTTAGGTGACGGCATTGGCTTGGATGCTACACCCATTCGCATGAGCTCTTGGATGGGTGGCGATCGTGATGGCAACCCGTTTGTGACGCATCAGGTTACCGCAGAGGTCATAGCCCTAGCGCGCTGGATGGCCTGCGACTTGTATCTTCGTGATGTAGATACCCTTCGTTCAGATCTGTCTTTATCTCACTGTGGCGCCGCGTTGCGCGCAAAAGTAGGGGAGGCCTCCCGCGAGCCCTATCGGGATTGGCTTAAGCATATCCGTCAACGCTTGCAGGCAACCCAGGCTGCCACGCTCATGGCCTTGGGGCAGAGCGAGCTGGTGTCGCTTACCGAGCGTTCCATGGCCGAGCCCTATGCTTCCCAAGCAGAGTTGCGCGCGGATATGCAGCTTTGCCATGACGATTTACATGCCGCAGGACTAGGTCTGCTCTGCGATGGCGGCCTAACCGATACGTTGCGGCGAGTTTCCCTGTTCGGCTTTGGCTTGCTGCGTCTGGACATTCGCCAGGAATCTTCGCGTCATGCCGATGCTCTGGCGGCTATTACGCAATATTTGGGTTTGGGCGACTACAACGCCTGGGACGAGGCGCGCCGGCAACAATTTTTGTTGCAGGAATTGGCGAGCCCTCGACCGTTGTTGCCCTTGTCGGCGTTATCCGCTGAAGCCGAGGCGGCGTTCAGTGATGAGGTGAGGGAGGTGCTGGCGACGTTCAGAATGCTCGCTACTCAGCCTGCTGAGGCACTCGGCGCCTATGTGATTTCGATGGCGCATCAGCCTAGTGATGTGTTGGCGGTCATGGTATTACAGCGCAAGGCAGACAGTCAGCGGCCATTGCGCGTCGTGCCGTTGTTCGAAACCTATGATGATTTGGCGCGGGCGCCGTCGTGCTTGCAGGCGTTGTGGTCGCTGCCCATTTATCGTGACTGTATTCAGGGCCAGCAGGAAATCATGATTGGCTACTCAGACTCAGCGAAAGATGCCGGGTTTTTAGCGGCGGCTTGGGCGCAGTATCAAGCACAAGAATCGCTGTCCACGCTGGCAGCAGAGGCTGGCATCAATCTGGTGTTTTTTCATGGGCGGGGCGGCAGCGTGAGTCGCGGAGGGGCACCCACCGATCAGGCGTTACGTTCGCAGCCGCCGGGCTCCGTGAAAGGCGCGTTACGAGTCACTGAGCAAGGTGAAATGATACGCATGAAGTTTGGCTCGCCCGCAGTCGCCCAGCATCACCTGATGGGATATTTGAAAGCCACGCTGGAGACCGTGCTGATGCCGCCGCCTCAACCTCAGCCGACTTGGCGTGAGGCCATGGCGCAACTCAGTGCGGTGTCCATGAAGCATTATCGGGATCAGCTACGAAATGATCCGGATTTTATTGAATACCTGCGGATCGTTACGCCCGAGCCTGAGTTGCAATTGCTGCCCTTGGGTTCTCGTCCAGCGAGGCGTCAGGTTGGTGGCGGAATTGCCTCCTTGCGGGCTATCCCTTGGGTTTTTGCTTGGACACAGATTCGACTCATGCTGCCGGCATGGTTAGGCGTTGCGCAAGCGCTGCAGGCGGTGCCTTCCGCTATTCAACAGGACATGCTGAAGCAGTGGCCATTTTTTGCCAGCTTGATTGATATGTTGGAGATGGTGCTGGCGAAGTCTGACAAAGCGATCGCCCAGCATTACGAAAATACGCTGACTCAAGACGCGGCTTTGCAGCAGTTGGGTGCGCGGTTACGCCATCAGCATGGCGAACTCATTGAATTGCTCAAACGCTTGCAAGCGGGGCCCAGTTGGGCAGAGCGTAACGCCGTCTTGGCGCAATCAATTCGTTTGCGATCACCCTATTTGCTGCCGTTGCACTGGCTGCAGGCCGAACTGATGCAGCGACGCAGGTCGCTGACCTCCGAGCATCCTTCGGCGGAGGTTTTGCAGCATGATCGCGCCTTGATGGTGACGATGACGGGCATCGCGGCGGGCATGCGGAATACGGGCTGATGCGGGAAGCGCTATAGCCCAGCTAAGAAACGTAGGCCAACCAGGACTAATAAAACAGCAAACGCGCGCTTTAGTTGTTGCGCGGGGATGCGATGGGCCATCACAGCTCCGCCATGAGCGGCAAACATGCTGGTCAGCGCGATGCCGGCGAGTGCGGGCCAGTAGATATAGCCTGTGCTGCCAGCGGGAAGTTCTGGTAGGCCCCAGCCACTGAAGATAAATCCGATCATGCCCGCAACCGCAATGGGGAAGCCGCAGGCGGCTGCGGTGCCGACGGCGCGGCGCATGGCCACACCTTGTTTGACCAAGTAAGGCACCATCAGGCTGCCGCCGCCAATGCCAAAAATGGCCGACGCCACGCCAATCAAGCCGCCTACTGCATGCAACTCAGCAGGCTGGGGTGTGGGAGCGATGGCCTCAATCGGTTTGCTGCCGCGAAACATTTTCAGGCCGGTCCACACGGCAAAAATACCAATGATGATTTGCAGGGTGCGTGCGGGGAGAGCATGGGCAATTTGCGCGCCTATGAGCGAACCAATCACTAGGCCCAAGGCCAATTGCTTGAATAACCCAGTATCCAAACCGCCTTGGGCGTAATGCGTACGAACAGAGCTGATCGACGTTAGCACAATGCTGGCCAGCGACGTACCGACGGCTAAATGGGTTAACACGGTGGGCGAGATGCCCTGCGCGTGGAAACAAAAAATCAGTGCCGGCACCAGTACCATGCCGCCGCCAATGCCCAGTAAACCGGCCAAAAAGCCGGCTAATGCACCGGTTGCCGCGAAGATCGCCAGGCTGGTCAACATGCTGTCATCTCTCCAGTAGATGCTAAGAATCAAGGTGCTCAGGGGCGGTGAGTTTCACCAAAATGTCATCCCGTTGTCACGGGACTGGCATTTGTCCTAGGCAAAGTGCTCGTATGAAAACACAGATGGCGAGCCCACCGATGAGAAATGCTCAGCAAACACAAACGAATGCCCAGGCTGTAAGCACGCTGGCACCCTTTGCCACTGAGCAGGTTACGTCGCTGCGTCAAAAGCCACGCTTAGAGGCGCGCTTCGCGACGGATGCAGACATGGTAATGGCCGCTCAACGTTTACGTGCCGAAATTTTTGGCGCTGAATATGGCGTTGCGTTTGATGGTCTGGATGTAGATGCTTACGATGACTTTTGCCTGCATTTAAATGTCTATGACGTGGCTAATGACCTGCTGATTGCCACCACGCGTCTGTTGAGTAGCGAGCAGGCGGCCTTGGCGGGCGGATTTTACTCGGCACAAGAGTTCGATCTGGGGGCGCTGAAAAATTACAACGGCCGTATTTTGGAAGTGGGCCGCACCTGCGTTCACCCAGACTATCGTTCGGGTGCGGCTATCACTGTGCTGTGGTCGGCCCTGTCGGATTATTTAATGCGTGAAGGCTTTAATCTGCTCATTGGCTGCGCCAGCATTAGCTTGGCCGATGGCGGCACTACCTTGGCCAGCGTCATGCCAACGTTACGTGAAAAGTACTTTGTGGGCGATGAACTGCGCGTCAGCCCTAGCCGAGAAATCATGTTGTCGGCGGCCGGTACCGGTGCTGTGAGCGTTCCACCGCTATTGAAAGCATACTTACGCATGGGCTGCAAAATTGGTGGCGAGGCCTGCTGGGATCCAGAATTTAATTGTGCAGATGTTTTCATTTTTATGGATGTACAAGCGATGGCGGGGCGTTATGCTCAACGGTTCCTGAAGACAGCCTAAGATGAGTTCCTGTGAGCAGAGCGCCGCGCAATCGTTATCAACATCCTGCCATTGTGGTCAGGCCTGCCATGTCGCTTAAAGTACTCGTGCGTATAGTCGCGGTAGTGACTTACTTGCTCTTTGGTGTCGTCTTAGCACTGCTGATTGGCATGTTCTTTGTTCGCTTCACGGTCTGGCAGCGTCCTGTCATTGCTTGGTGGCTGCGCGGGTTTTGTCGCGTCCTGAACTTACAGGTTACGGTCCAGGGTGCTCCGGTTGAAGAAAGTGCTCTGTGGATCAGCAACCATGTTTCATGGATGGACATTCCTGTGATTGGCGGGATTCGGCCGTTACGCTTTTTGTCTAAAGCGGAAGTCGCGAAATGGCCCATTATTGGTCATCTCGCACAGGCGGCGGGTACCTTATTTATTCAACGGGGTTCCGGTGATGCCGATCGTGTCAGCCACGAAATGGTGCGGTCGTTGCGCGAAGGCAAACGTGTGCTGTTTTTCCCGGAAGGCACCACGACCGATGGCTTTAGCGTGAATCGTTTTTTTGCCAAGCTGTTTACAGCGGCCAGCACCAGTCAATGCCCTATCCAGCCCTTAGTCATTTGCTACCAGAAGGCCAACGGCGAACTGCATCCGTTGGCACCCTATATCGGTGACGACGAGTTAACCGCGCACTTGCTCACGATGCTAGCAGGCGAACCCGTCCGCGTGATCGTGCATTGTTTACCTGCAGAGGTTGCCGGCACGCGTGATGCCAGCGCGCTAGCCAAGCATTTTGAGTTGCTTATGGGGCAAACTCTGCGAGAGTTGCATGGCTCGGAACAACCCCCCAGCCGAGGCGATCATCCCTCCGTCAAAGCCGCATAGGTTTTGACAATGCCTGCTGTCTAAAATAGGCTGCTGCCACTTTTCGCAGCTTATTTAGGAGATGCAGCGATGGCATCCGCAGCGCACTTACTCGCACAACCGCTCACCTTGCCGAATGGCAGCGTGCTGCCAAATCGTCTGGCCAAGTCGGCACTCAGTGAAACCCTAGGTACCATGGATAACCGCGTCACACCGGCTTTGGTGCGTCTCTACGAGCGTTGGGCAAAGGGTGGCACCGGGTTACTAATCACCGGCAACATCATGATCGATCGTCGCGCCTTGGGTGAGCCGGGCAACGTCGTGATTGAAGACGATCGTGACTTGCCTCTACTGAAGGCTATGGCCGAAGGAGTGGCCAGTCATGGCGGCAAGCTTTGGGCGCAAATCAATCATCCCGGCAAACAGTCACCGAAAGGCCTGAACCGCGAAAATGTTTCGCCCTCAGCCATTCCCTTTGGTAAGCAAATGCAGGCATTTTTCACGACGCCTCGTGAGCTGACCGAAGTCGAGATTCTCGACATCATTGCACGTTTTGGTCGTGCTGCTGGCGTGGTAAAGCAGGCCGGTTTTCATGGCGTTCAGATTCATGGCGCGCATGGCTACTTAGTCAGTCAGTTCTTATCGCCTAAGCACAACATTCGAACGGATGCTTGGGGTGGAACGCCAGAAAATCGCCGTCGCTTTGTCTTGGCGGTCTATCAATCCATGCGTGATGCCGTTGGCCCGGATTTCCCCATTGGTATTAAGTTGAACTCGGCTGACTTCCAGCGCGGTGGCTTTACCGAAGAAGAATCCTTGGCGACGATTCAGGCTTTAGCGGCAGTTGGCATAGATTTAGTTGAGATTTCTGGGGGCACCTACGAGGCACCTGCAATGGCGGGCAAAAAAACCAGCACCGTGGAGCGAGAGGCATATTTCTTAGAGTTTGCAGAGAAAGTTCGTCAGCACATCACCACGCCTTTAATGGTCACGGGTGGTTTCCGTACGCTCAGTGCGATGAATGCGGCTCTGGACTCGGGCGCGATGGATGTGGTTGGTCTGGGGCGTCCGTTATGTATCGAACCGGATGCATCTCAGCGTTTGTTAGCCGGTGAAGAGACGCGTCATCGCGTGAAAATGATTAGCACTGGCATTAAGCAAATTGATGATATGGCCCTCATGGAGGTCATGTGGTATTCGCGTCAACTTCACCGCATGAGTCGCGGCGAAGAGCCCAAGCCTAAGGAGTCCGCATTGTGGTCACTGCTGACCAATATGATGACGAATATGCGTGGCACCCTAAAAACGCGTCGCTTACGTGCGAGCTAATGCAACTATTTAGTAGGCGCTGATGATGTAAGGCGTTGCCAAAAAGGCGGCAAACTCGGTATAGTTCGCCGCCTTCATCGCGCCAGTGGTGAAATTGGTATACACGCCAGATTTAGGTTCTGGTGCCGCAAGGCGTGGAGGTTCAAGTCCTCTCTGGCGCACCATCTTTTTTGTTAGCCGCCTGTGCTAATTGTTGTGCTCGCAACAAGTCCCTTTCGTAATAAGCACTCGCCAGCATATGCAGCTCGGCATTGATATTTTCGCGTAAGCTGTATAAATCTCGCCCGCTTTGATCCAGCCGTCTTACTCCAAATGCGGTCAGGTCTTGAATTTGTCGCGCCATGTTTTTGAGCAATTGTTGCAACCAAGTCCAATGATTGGCTTCCTCACGGAAAGGGATGCGACGACTTTGCAGTTCATGACGTAGACGTTCAGCATCGAAAATCTCAAAGTAGCGCGGCATGATTTGTTGCAATAGGCCGTCCAGACGCTGCCAGATTAGGCGCTTCTCCTGATCGCTATAGCGATTCCATTCAATCACTTCAGGCAAGTATCGGCGACACCCACGGCAAACCGTATCACC
>DDPD01000087.1 GCA_002342025.1 Moraxellaceae bacterium UBA2477
CGATACCCGCGTGTATCGCCTGCGCGGCGAGACGCTGGAACCGCTGACTCAGGATCACTGCACGCGCATCAATGCCGACACGACTTACCTGAGCCGCGCACTGGGCATGGACTGGCGTGTCGACATCGACTATCGCCACAGTGACATTGAAGTGGGCGACCTCTTTATGACCTGTAGTGACGGGGTTCACGGATTTATTGCCAACCCGCAACTAAAGCAGTTATTGCGCGAGCAGCAGCACGACCTGGAAGCACTGGCCGATACCCTGCTCGCCACGGCACTCGCGCAAGGCAGCAACGACAACCTGTCTTGCCAGCTCGCACGGGTGGAGTCGGTCGGACTGGACACTCATGACGAACTCGGCCAGCAGCAGTCACGCTTGCCAGTTCCGCCGAGCTTACTGCCGGGGCAGACGCTGGATGGCTACTTCATTGAAGCCGAAGTGCATGCCAGCCCACGCAGCCACCTCTACCGCGTACGAGATAGCAAAACCGGCCAACTCTTCGCACTGAAGGCGCCGAGCGTGCAGTTCGAGGATGACGAAGACTATCGCTCGCACTTCGCAATTGAGGGTTGGATAGGCCAGCGCATCACGCACAAAAACCTGATTCGCATTCATCCGCCCACACGAGCGCCTCAATGCCTGTACCACATCATGGACTGGCTCGAAGGTGAATCGCTGGCAGGCTGGCATAATCGCCAAGCGCGGGTGGATATTGCCGTGGTCGTGGGCTTTGCCCGCCAGATCGTTGCCGGTCTGCGCGCCTTGCATCGCCGTGACACCCTGCATCAAGACCTGAAGCCCGACAACATCCTGCTCTGCAACGATGGCACGCTGAAGCTCATCGACCTCGGCTCGGCGCGCGTCGCCAGTCTGCAGGAGTCATCTCCACGCGATGTGCTGGATCGGCCGGGTGCAGCCGATTACGCCGCGCCGGAATATGCGCTGGGGCTGGCTCGTGACACGCGGGCCGATCAGTTCTCCTTGGCGGTAACACTCTATGAGTTACTGACCGGCCAGCACCCCTATGGTGAAGATTACGATCAAGCTCAGACACCGGCGGCGTTTCATCAGCTGCGCTACGTCAGTGCCTGCAAGTACAACCCGCATCTGCCGCTCTGGTTCGATGCAGCCCTGCGCAAGGCCTGCGCCATCAATGCCGACAATCGCTACGAGGCGCTTAGCGAGCTGCTGCTAGATTTGGAGCGACCGAATCCAAGTCTGACGCCGAATCAGCGCCTGCCATGGATCGAGCGCGATCCGGTGAAGTTCTGGAAGTGGCTGGCACTGGTGGCCGTGGCGGGACATGTGGCGTGGCTGGTGCGGGCGCTGATGCCTTAACAACGGTGCTCCGAACATCGGCCAGCGAGGGCCAACACCGGCTGAAACACGCCGCTAGTACGTCCAGCTCGCGCGCTACATCGCGCGGTCGTTCACGCGGTTCGGCGCGATGCGCCGACAAACCCCGCGCTCACCCTTATAGGCTCTCATGCGCCATCCTTGGCGCATGAAGGTTTCTGCCGGTGTTGGCCCTCGCTGCCCTTGTTTCAGGGGTGGTTTTTCGGGGGCGTTAGAACTTGTAGTCGATCTGGGCCCAGGCTTTGACGACATCCTTGGTTGTGGCCGAGGCATCTTCGCCACTGCCATCGTACTGAGCGACCTTGACCATGGCTGACCAGTTTGGCGTGAAGGTTTTGCTTATGCTGGCATCAATTTCCTGACCAAACTTTTTGCTGCTGTCGTTGGACTTAAAGCGATGCACCGCCAGTGCCAATCCCAGTCCCGCTACTTTGCCGGAAGCCTTGATATTGGTATCCACCAAGCCGCCTGCAGGTGTCACCAAGAAGCGATCGGCCCAACCGTTGAAGGCATGCAGTGTCGCCAAAGGCGTCTGAAAACCATTCTCCAGCGCTTCACGCTGAACCTTCACGAGCACCGGCCCAAAGTCGTAGCCAAGTTGAATGTCGCGATAGGTGGCATTCGGCACGACCGCCTCAACAGAATCTGCATAGTGACGCTGCTGACCATAAGAGAGGTCATATAAGAACTTGCCCTTCTTGCCATCCACTTTCAGCAAGCGATACTCACGACTCTTGTTTTTGCCCGCATTAGCCAGCAAGAACGGCTGACCAACCGCTTCTTTGCCTTCCAGACCTGCCCAGAACAGGATCACATTCGCCCCTATCGGCGTGCGCGCCTTCAGGTTCACGATAGGCAGGCGAATGTCGCCGTCCTGGCCACTGATCATGGCAACCTTGTTGGCATAGGTAGCTTGCAAGTCTAACCACGGGAGCAGCTTGGCTTTTTCGTAGCTGATCGCGGTGAACACCTGATCGTCCTGACGGAAAGCGACATCACCAATGAAGCGGGCATTGTTGTAGACCACTTTCTGCTTGCCGATTTTGAAGCCGTAACCCGCCAGCCAAGCCTGATTGATCGCCGTATTTTCGGGATCGACCACGGTGGCATATTTCGTATTCATCTGCACGGCAGGAACATGGTAATCGTCAGCCAAAGCACGAATGTCTTCGGCCTCGGCGTAGGCGGTGATGCCGGCAATCGGTGCCAGCTTGTAGCCGAGCACGGTACGCATAATAAACGCCTTCGCAGGGTCAGCAGCGGCCATGCCATCATCATCAACAAACTCGAAACGCGGGCGCACCTGAAAGGTCGCCTTGCCCGCTTTTACGGCATCGGTGAATACATCTGCTGCGTGCACTTCGGCGATGGCCAGCGACATCAGCGACACAGTCAAAATCAGTTTTTTCATGATCACATCTCCAAGTTTAGGTGTGTAGCAAGCTTCAGGCCGCAGGCCGTTTTTCTTTCTGATAAAGGAACTCCAGCACGCTGGAACGCAACTGGTGGTAAGCCGGGTTTTCCGCCAAAGCGAGGCGCTCACGCGGGCGCGGCAGATCTACCGTTAGGATGTCGCCGATGACCGCTGCCGGGCCGTTACTGAGCATGACGATACGATCAGACAGCAGCACGGCTTCATCGACATCGTGAGTCACCATAACGACCGTAGACTGTGTCTTGGCCACAATAGCCAGCAGCTCATCCTGCAGGTGGGCGCGGGTCAGTGCGTCGAGGGCACCAAACGGCTCATCCATGAGCAGCACACGAGGCTCCATGGCCAAGGCCCGCGCAATGCCCACGCGCTGTTTCATGCCTCCGGAGATTTCATTCGGACGCTTCTGTGCCGCGTGGCTTAGGCTCACTAAGGCCAGCGCCGCATCGGTACGCGCTTTCAATTGCGCTTTGCTCTCGCTCGCAGAAAAAACACGCTCAACGGCGAGGTAGACGTTGGCGTAGCAGGTTAGCCACGGCAACAACGAGTGATTTTGAAAGACCACACCGCGATCCGGGCCAGGGCCTGCAATTTCGCGGCCTGCACAAATTAAATGGCCGGTGCTGGGCAGCGTTAGGCCAGCAATCAAATTCAGTAGCGTGGATTTGCCACACCCTGAATGTCCGATCAAGGTGATGAACTCGCCCTGCTCAATGGTCAGGTTAATGTTTTTCAGGGCGGTGAAACTGCCTTTGGCCGTTTCAAAGGTCATGCCCACATCGGAGATTTCAACGAATTTTTTCGACAAGCTCATGACTATTCTCCGGCTCAGTATTCGAAACGACGGGCCAACAACACCAGCGTCTGTTCCAACAGCAGACCAATTAGGCCGACCACAAAAATCGCGATCAGAATGTGTGCCACGTTTAAGTTGTTCCACTCATCCCACACCCAGAAGCCCAGCCCGGTGCCGCCGGTGAGCATTTCAGCAGCGACAATCACCAGCCACGCCACACCAATAGCCAGTCGAACACCCGTCAGCAGGTAAGGCAGTACGGCAGGAAAGAGAATGGTGGTGAGTACCTTCCACTCACTGAGGTTGAGCACGCGCGCCACATTGAGGTAGTCCTGCGGCACCTGGCGCACACCGGCAGCGGTATTGAGAATCATCGGCCAGATACTGGAGATGAAGATGACCCAGATCGACGCCGGCTCAGCCTTCTGAAAGACGAGCAAGCCAATGGGTAGCCAGGCCAATGGCGATACCGGCCTTAACAGCCCCATGATGGGCGACAGCATGCCGGAGATAAACGCCGATCGGCCCACAATAAAGCCCAAGGGAATGCCCACCACAGCGGCCATGCCGAAACCCAGACCCACACGGGCCAGCGAGTGCAGCACGTTCCAGCCAATGCCCATGTCGTTCGGGCCGTTTTCATAAAAGGGGTCCGCAAAAAGTGTGAGTGCCGCATCCCACGTTGCTCCGGGGCCCGGCAGGTCACTGCGAAAGCCGGCCAGCATTTGCCAGGCCAGGAGGAACAGTAAGACCCCCAACAGAGGCGGCAAAACCTGCATGGCGTGAGCCTGCAATTTACGCCGGCGCATGCGGATGGATTCAGCAGCGATATTGGCCGGCAGTGCCGCAGAAAATTTCAACATAAATCTCTCCCAGCGAGGGCGCAAACGCCCTCGCAGATAACAGTTCCACTTCGTTATTAAGTCGTTCGCTTTAGGCGCGAATAGCGAAGCTCGCGGCATAGGCTTTAGGATCTTTGCCATCCCAAACCTTGCCATCAATCAACTTGCTGCTACGCATCACCTGCTTAGGTACAGGCACCCGCGCCATGGCGGCCGCTTGCTTGTACAAATCGATTTGGTTGATCTGCTTAGCCACGCCGAGGTAATCCGGATCAGTGCTGAGCAGGCCCCACCGTTTGTGCTGAGTCAGGAACCACATGCCATCGGACAGGTAGGGGAAATTGGTCTGGCCATCGCGGAAAAACGCCATGCTGTGTTTGTCCTGCCACTTGCGCCCAATGCCGTCGTCGTACTGACCCAGGAATCGACCGGCAATGACTGCTTCAGGGGCATTCACATACGACTTATCCGAGATCAATTTGGCCACCAACGGGCGATTTTTGGGGTTGTCGATCCAACGCGACGCATCCAGCACCGCCGCAATCAAAGCGCGTGCCGTGTTGGGGTTTTCTTTAACCCACGCCGCGGTTGCGCCCAGCACTTTCTCCGGATGATCCGCCCAAACATCCTGCGAGGTGGCCACGCTAAAACCAATATTGTCGGCAATGGCGCGGGCATTCCACGGTTCACCAACGCAGTAGCCGTCCATATTGCCGACGCGCATGTTGGCGACCATCTGGGGCGGCGGCACCACGATATTCTTAACATCCTTGATCGGGTTCACGCCCTGCGAGGCCAGCCAGTAATTCAGCCACATGGCGTGCGTTCCGGTCGGGAAGGTGTTGGCGAAGGTGTATTCGCGCGGGTTGGCTTTAATGTGTTTGGCCAGCGATGGGCCATCCTTCACGCCTTGATCTAACAACTGACGGGATAGCGTGATGCCCTGACCGTTATTGTTCAGACCCATGAGCACGGCCATATCATTTTTGATGCCGCCAATGCCCAGCTGCACGCCGTAAATCAAGCCATAGAGTACATGCGAGGCATCCAGCTCGCCGTTGACCAGCTTGTCACGCACACCGGCCCAGCTTGCCTCTTTACTTGGGATAATCTCGATGCCGTACTTCTTATCAAAACCCATTGCCGCCGCCACCACGATGGAGGCGCAATCGGTGAGGGGAATGAAGCCCACTTTCACCTGTGTTTTTTCTGGCTTGTCGCTACCGGCAGCCCACGCCCCACTCGATACCGTCATACCAACGCCTCCCGCTAGGGTTGCCGCGCTAAAAAAAACACTATTTTTGATAAAGTCGCGGCGATTGCTGACTAATGTCTCGGCGACTGATTTGCTGTCTTCACTCATGTCCGTACTCCGCCTGTGGGCCATTTCTTCAATTCAAAAAAAAACGCCCGCACCGCTTTCGCGATACGGACGCCGTTGTCCGAAATGTCACTCGTTACCGAGTCACATCAGTCAAATTGTGACGACAACGTGAGGGAACCCGTTGTCGCTTGTACAGGCTTGAACTGCACATCTGAGTTAAAGCAGAAACTGTGCCAACTCTACAAAAAATGGCTTAGTGCTATCCCGGGCTGACGTCGCCGGCTTTCGCCAAGAGCAGCCGAGCCACATGCCCTAAGCTCTCACCGCGCTCCATCGCTTTTTGCCGCAATGCTTCGAAAGCCGCCTGGGAGCTGCATTTGCGGCTATCGCTCAGCCAATCTTTGGCTCGCTCAATATCCCGCCGATCACTCAATGCCTGTCGCAAGCTATCGACCTCGTCACGCAAGGTGCGCTCGCGCGACACCAGTACATCTAAGACCGGCAGCAAGGCTGCCAAATGCACCACATCACTACCAAAACCCGTGTAAACCGCGAACCCCGCACGACTAACGCGCTGCGATAGGCCTTGATCTAAGCCTTGGCCTAATAACAACAAGGGGGTGTCGAGCCCGAACGGGGCATAGCAGAGTTGCTCCACGCTGTCGCGTAAGGGGTCGGTATAGTCGACAAGCACCACATTGGGGCGCATGGCCGTCACCAATGCCTCGAGATGCATCAAGCGCGACGCGGGCAAGGTCTCCACCGCGTGCCCAGCGTCCAGCAGCAAGCGCCCGAGCGAATCGGAGCGAGTACCAGGCTCACCGAGTAAAAGCACACGCAACATCAGAAAAACCTATGGCTATTTTGCCGAAGCAAAGCAATCGCTGTGCCATCGCTGTTTTACCTGCATTAGAATGTTGCCAATTAGATCACTAGTTCGGACTCCTCAAATGAACCGCATCCTTTCCACGACCTTTCTTGCTGCGCTTTTAAGCAGTGGCTTTGCTACAGCCTTCGTTGTTCCTAATCCGCCGGCTTTGGAAAATAAAGCGTTTGTCGTCATGGACGCTGACTCGGGACGCGTGCTGGCCTCCAGTAACCCCGACCTCCAACTTGAGCCTGCCTCTCTAACCAAAATGATGACCAGCTATATTGTTGAGCATTCATTGGCGAGCGGCCGCCTAAAAGAATCGGACCCTGTTTTGGTCAGCGAGCATGCGTGGTGTCGCGGCACCAGTGCCGAGTCTTGCATGTACCTGCCACTTAACGGCTCCGCCTCCGTCATCGACATGCTTCGTGGCGTCATTATTCAGTCCGGCAACGATGCCTCGAAAGCTTTGGCAGAGCACATTGGCGGCTCAGAGCCTGCGTTCGCCGAAATCATGAATGCAGAAGCTAAACGCTTGGGCATGAAAAACACGAATTTCATGAATGCCACTGGCCTGCCTGATCCCGCCCACCTCAGCACCGCGCGTGACATGGCGATTTTGGCTCAGGCCATCATTCGCGATAACCCCAAGTACTACCCGATCTACGCGGAAAAAGAATTCACCTACAACAACATCAAGCAGGGCAACCGTAACGCCTTGCTCTACACCGACCCCACGGTGGACGGCCTGAAAACGGGTCACACGGAAAATGCTGGTTTCTGCTTAGTGGCCTCCAGCAAGCGCGGCAATATGCGTTTGATTTCAGTGGTCATGGGCACCAACAGCATGCAGGCCCGTGCCGATCAAACTCGCGCGCTGTTTAACTGGGGCTTTAGCAGCTTTGAGACCATTAAGCCCCTGGCTGCGGGCAAAGTACTGGGCGACGCGCAGGTGTGGTTTGGTCGTGAAGACCTCGTCAAAGCCGGTCTGGATCGTGACCTGTCCATCACCCTGCCCCGTGGCCAGAAAGACAAAGTCCAAGCTGTTACTCGCTTGATGCCCGATCTGGAAGCCCCCATTGCCAAGGGTCAGAAGGTCGGCGAAGTCGTGGTGACGCTGGATGGCAAAACCATCGCCACACAAAATGTGGTCGCCATGGAGGCCGTGGAAGAAACCAACTTCGTGGTTCGCTTGTGGCACCACCTGAAGCGTTTCCTGAGCAACTTGTTCTAAACGAGAGATTCGCTATGGAGCGCAAACCAACTGACATTTTGCATGAGGAACTCTGGCAGTTCCCCATGGACTATCCGCTCAAGGTCATGGGGGAAACCCGCTTTCCGATGGCGCAAATAGTCGCCGACATCATTTGTCGCCATGTGCCTGATTTTGACCCGGCCAGCCTCGATATCGTGCCGTCATCCAAGGGCACCTATGTGTCCGTACGGGCGCTATTCCGCGTCGAGCGAAAGGAACAGATCAACGGACTCTACGCGGATCTCGCCGCCGAACCGATGATCAAGAAGGTGCTCTGATGCGCGCAGTCTTGCACACGAGCTGGCTAGGGCGGCGAGATTACGAGCCCACCTGGCAGGCCATGCAAGACCTCACGCAAACGCGAGATCAAAGCAGCCCAGACCAACTGTGGCTCCTCGACCACCCGCCGGTTTACACCCAAGGTCAGGCAGGTAAGCCCGAGCACCTGTTGCTCACGGGCGATATTCCGGTGGTGCAATCTGATCGCGGCGGGCAAGTCACTTACCACGGGCCGGGGCAGCTCGTGGGCTATCTCTTAGTGGATATCGACCGGCTAGGCATCAGTACTCGGCACTTTGTCGAGGCCGTTGAAGATGGCCTAACAGCGGCTGTACGCAGCTTTGGCATCGCAGCAGTCGCAGATCGCACAGCGCATGGGGTCTACGTTGACGGTCGCAAAATTGCCTCGATAGGCATGCGCATTCGACGCGGCTGTAGCTATCACGGGTTTTCAATCAATGTGGACATGGACCTCAGCCCTTTTCGAGGCATCAATCCCTGCGGCTATGCGGGATTGAGCATGTGCCAATTACGCGACTTTGTGCCGGCTCACGCGTCTCTGATGGCGCAAGCGCGAGCCGCTGCGGTGGGTGGGTTGCAACAATACTTACCTCAAATCGACTTTAGCCTAAGCCCATCGGTCTAGATCGGCGGTGCTAACGCTGCGGAGTATGTTGGGCATGAGTGAACAAATTGCCGTTATTGGTAGCGGCATGGCTGGCTTGGCCGCCGCGAGATTAGCGCTCTTAGCGGGTCATCGCGTGACCGTGTTTGAAGCGCATCCGCAACGCGGCATGGATGCCCACAGCCTGCACATTCATGGCGGCTTGGTGGACGTGCCTTTACGCGTCATGAGCCCCTTGGCTTGGCAGAGTGTGCTGACACTGGCCGAGCAAGTCGGCGTGAGCAGCTTCCCTGTCGATACCTTCACCTCTTGTAGCTGGGATGATGGCAGCACCTGGTTTCGCAGCAGCCGGTTGCCCGGCGTGAATTGGCCTTGGATTGGCTCCTGGCGTCATCTCAATGGCAAAACCCTGATGCTGGCACAAGGCCTGCGGCAACTGCGCGCAGCCACCGAGCGACTGCGCAATAGCCCAAACGACACGCGCTTGCTGCAACAGTTTCTCGCTGAGGAGCAATTCCAACCGCTGTTTTGGCGCGGTTTGATGCTGCCCATTTTGACCACGATTTGCACCTGCCGAGAGGCGCATCTCATGGCGTGGCCAGCGCGCGACCTCATGCTCTTGGTGGATACCATCTTGCATGGCAGTACCTTGCGCCGACTCACGGGCGGCACCCCGGCACTGGTCGACGGCCTAGTTCGCGGCCTTCACTTTATTAGTGGCAGCCCCGTGACGTCGGTCACCCGCAACGACCATCAGCCCCACCCGTTGCGCGTCACCAATGCCCGCGGTGAGCAGGCCGA
>DDPD01000032.1 GCA_002342025.1 Moraxellaceae bacterium UBA2477
CAGTGCAGATTGCCTTCGCTGGTGATAACCAATGGGTTGATTTCCAGCAACGCCAGATCCAGGTCGGTGAACATCTTGCCCAGGCCCATGAAGATCTTCACGAACTGCTTGACCTGTTCAGCGCTGAGGCCGAGCTGGTAGGCCAGTTCGCGACCCTGGTAAGCCTGTGGGCCAACCAGCGGATCAATAGCTGCCGTCAGGATCTTTTCTGGGGTGTCGTGAGCAATCTTCTCGATGTCCACGCCGCCTTCGGTCGATGCCATGAAGACGATGCGACGCGTTGCGCGATCGACCACAGCACCCAGATACAGTTCACGGTCGATGTCGGTGCAAGTCTCAACGAGAATCTTGGAAACCGGCTGACCTTTAGCGTCTGTCTGGTAGGTCACTAAGCGCGTGCCGAGCTGGGCGCGAGCAAAAGCTTCAACGTCGTCCAGCGACTTCACCAACTTAACGCCACCGGCTTTGCCACGGCCACCGGCGTGGACCTGAGCCTTAACGACCCAAACATCGCCGCCAATGCGTTCAGCAGCGGCGCGGGCTTCTTCCGGTGTCGAGGCAGCAAAGCCCTTGGACACTGGCAGGCCATATTCGGCAAACAGCTGCTTGCCCTGATACTCGTGCAGATTCATCGTGTGATCACCACTCGTTGTAAAAAGAGTTACTTGCGCTTGCGTTGAATGGCGTGGATCGCACGACCATCAACCGCCAGCGCCGCTTCGTGCACTACTTCCGACAGCGTCGGGTGAGCAAAGCACATCAACTGCAGGTCTTCGACGCTGGCGCCGAATTCCAATGCAATCAGTCCTTGGTGGATGATGTCGCCGGCGGCTGGGCCGATAACATGCATTCCGAGCAGACGATCCGTTTTGGCATCGGCCACAAATTTCACAAAGCCTTGGTTATCGTCCGAGGCCAGTGCGCGACCGTTCACCGCAAAGGCGAACTGGCCGGTTTTCACGTCAAAGCCTTCAGCTTTGGCACGCTCTTCGGTCATGCCAACCCAGGCCACTTCCGGATGCGTGTAGATCACCGAAATGATCAAGTCATAATTAAATTGCGCATGGTGTCCGGCGATGATTTCAGCCGCCATCACGCCCTCTTCCATGGCCTTGTGCGCCAGCATCTGGCCACGCACGAGATCGCCGATGGCGAATACGCCCGGCACCGAGGCACGGCACTGGTCATCAACCGCGACAAAGCCACGCTCGTCCAGCGAGACGCCGGAATCCGAGCTGAGCAGACCCGCCGTGACCGGGCGACGACCAACAGCCACGATGAGCTTGTCGAAGACTTCCTGCTGCTCGCCCTTGGCATCGGTGAAGTTGACCGTGACTTGGCCATTGGCCACTTGCGTACCGGTAACGCGGGCACCGAGACGGATATCCAGACCCTGCTTGGTCAGGATCTTCTGCGTTTCCTTGGCAATTGCACGATCGGCAATCGGCAGGAACTGATCCACTGCTTCCAGCACGATCACTTCCGAGCCCAGACGCGCCCAGACCGAACCCAGCTCCAAACCGATAACACCGGCGCCAATCACGCCTAAGCGCTTTGGCACTGTCTGAAACTCCAGCGCACCCGTGGAATCGACCACCACATCATCGACCAACTTGGCGACTGGAATTTGTACCGGCTCGGAACCCGAGGCCAAAATCACATGCTTGGCCTGAAGAATCTGGACTTCACCCTCATGCGGGGTGAACTCGACTTGCTTGCCCGCGAGCAGCTTGCCGCTGCCCTGCAGCCAGGTAATGCCATTGCCCTTCAGCAACTGAGCAATACCGCCGGTGAGCTGATCAACGACCTTGTCTTTACGTGCCAGCATCGCGGCGAGGTCGAGCTTGACCTCGCCGGTGCTGATGCCGTGGTTGTCGTAACCGGCCTTCAGGTCGTGATACTTGTGCGACGAGTCCAGCAAGGCCTTGGACGGGATGCAGCCGACGTTCAAGCAAGTACCACCTAGCGATGGCTTGCCCTTATGCACTCGGCGCTCGATACAGATGACCGAAAGGCCGAGCTGAGCCGCGCGAATGGCCGCCTCATACCCGCCGGGGCCGCCACCAATGACTACTAAATCAGCTTGTTGCGTCATAACTTAATTCTCTCGCTCAGATTTCCAGCAACAGGCGGGCCGGATCTTCCACCAGCTCTTTAATGGCCACGAGGAAGCTCACGGCTTCTTTGCCATCAATCAAACGGTGGTCGTAGGACAGCGCGAGATACATCATTGGCAGGATCACAACTTGGCCATTCACGGCCATGGGGCGATCCTGGATCTTGTGCATGCCAAGGATTGCGGTCTGTGGCGGGTTCAAAATGGGGGTGGACAACAGCGAACCGAAAACACCGCCATTGGAGATGGTGAAGGTGCCGCCAGTCATGTCGTCAATGGAGAGCTTGCCATCACGGGCCTTCTTGCCAAACTCCATCACGCCCTTTTCCATTTCGGCGATGCTCATCTTCTCGACGCTGCGCAGCACCGGCACGACCAGACCACGATCCGACGACACGGCTACGCCGATATCCTGGAAGCCGTGATAGACGATGTCATTGCCGTCGATGGAGGCGTTTACAGCGGGGAAGCGCTTCAAGGCTTCAACGGCGGCCTTGATAAAGAAAGACATGAAGCCCAGCTTGACGCCGTGAACCTTCTCGAACTTCTCCACGTATTGCTTACGCAGGTCCATGACCGGCTTCATGTTGACTTCGTTGAAGGTAGTCAGCATGGCGGTGGACTGCTTGGCTTCGAGCAGACGCTCGGCGACCTTGGCGCGCAGACGCGTCATGGGTACACGCTTCTCGACGCGCTCGCCCACAGACAACGCTAAGGCAGGTGCAGAAACCACTGGGGCCGGCGCAGGGATGGCAGCTGGCTTAGCCGCGGCAACATCCTCTTTAGTAACCCGACCACCCACGCCACTGCCCGCGACTGCGGCAAGGTCTACACCCGCCTCTGCAGCCGCTTTTCGTGCCGCCGGACCCGCCGCTGCTGGAGCCGATGCAGTGGGCGCTGGCGCCGCTGCGCTGGCAGCAGGCGCTAAAGCGGCAGGAGCTGCGGCGGCACCGGCGGTGAAAATCGCCAGTACTTCTTGCGACAGCACCGTATCGCCTTCATTTTTTATGACTTGGCTGATCACACCATCGGCGGGCGCAACCACTTCCATCACGACCTTGTCGGTTTCGATGTCTACAATCAGTTCGTCACGCTTGACGGCTTCACCGAGCTTTTTGTGCCAAGTAGCCACCGTGCCATCGGCAACGGACTCTGGGAAAACGGGGGCTTTAATTTCCAGACTCATCTTGATATTCCTTCTAGCTCACTAATTGGCTTAACACATTCAGGCTGTTGTGGTGCCGAGGGCATCGGCGACCAAGGCCGCTTGTTCTTTTGCATGTAAATAAACCGAACCACAGGCAGGCGCTGCTGAAGACGGGCGACCGGCATAGCCTATGGTCAACTCCGGCTTCCACTGACGCACCACGCGCTCAAGGTTATGGCGCGTGTTGTACCAAGCCCCTTGATTCATTGGCTCTTCCTGGCACCACACCACTTCGCTGGCGTTGCTGTATATCTTCAGAGCATCCACCAACATTCTGTCGGGGAAAGGATAGAGCTGCTCTACACGCAGAATGGCTATGCCTTCCAGCGCCAGCTCACGACGCTTCTCTAGAAGATCGTAATACACCTTGCCACCGCAGATGACGATACGCTTTACCGACTCTGGCGCAATGGCATCCAGCTCACCGATTACCGTTTGGAAGCGACCATGCGCTAGGTCTTCCAAGGTCGACACCGCCAGTTTGTGGCGCAGCAGGCTCTTGGGCGACATGATGATGAGCGGCTTACGTAGCGGGCGCACGGCCTGACGACGTAACAGGTGGAAAATTTGCGCGGGCGTGGACGGCGTACAGACCTGCATATTGTGCTCAGCACAGAGCTGCAGGAAGCGCTCCAAACGGGCCGACGAATGCTCAGGTCCCTGCCCTTCATAGCCATGTGGCAACAGCATGGTCAGGCCGCAGAGACGCTCCCACTTGGTTTCGCCGCTAGAAATGAATTGGTCAATAACCACTTGGGCGCCGTTCGCAAAGTCACCAAACTGAGCTTCCCATATGATCAGTGCATTTGGCGTAGTGGTGGCATAGCCATATTCAAAGGCTAGCACTGCTTCCTCTGAAAGCAGCGAATCAAAAATATCAAATCGACGTGGCTTACTGCTGATGCTCTGTAGTGGCACATACGGCTGGTTGTCTTTCTGGTTGTACATAATGGCATGGCGGTGCGAGAAGGTACCGCGCCCCACGTCTTGACCCGTGAGACGTACCAGCATGTCTTTGTCGAGCAAGGTGGCGTAGGCCATGATTTCAGCCGCGCCCCAGTTCAACTCCAAGTTGCCGGACCACATGCGCTGGCGATCTTCCAGCACCTTTTGTACTTGGCGCTGTACAACAAAGCCTTCAGGCAATGCGCCTAAGCGCTTACCCAGGGCTTGCAGCTCGGCGATAGGCACCCCGGTTTCCCACTCATCCACCACAGGGTGGTTTAAGTAAGGTGTCCAGTCCACGAAGAGCGTTTTGTTGGGCTCCATCACCAGCGATTTCACCACATGCTGGCCAGACTCCAAGGCGAGACGATACTCATTAACCATCGCATCGGCTTCACCCGGTGCGATCACGCCAGCAGCCAGCAGACGCTCTGCATAAAGTGCCCGCGTGGTCGGCAGGTTGTTAATCACCTGGTACATGATCGGCTGCGTCGACGACGGCTCATCGGCTTCGTTATGGCCGCGACGACGGTAGCAGTACATGTCGATGACGACGTCTTTCTGGAACTCCATACGGAAGTCCACGGCCAGTTGTGTCACAAACAACACAGCTTCAGGATCATCACCGTTGACGTGGAAAATGGGGGGTTGAACCATTTTCGCGACGCCGGTGCAGTACTCAGTCGAGCGTGCGTCATCAATACGGCTGGTGGTAAAGCCCACTTGGTTATTCACGACAATGTGAATGGTACCGCCGGTGCGATACGCCCGGGTCTGGGACATCTGGAAGGTTTCCATGACCACGCCCTGACCGGCGAATGCAGCGTCACCATGAATGCTAATGGGAAGCACCATTTTTCCCGTGACATCGCCGCGACGATCTTGACGCGCACGCACAGAGCCTTCCACCACGGGTGACACAATTTCCAAATGCGACGGGTTAAAAGCCATGGCCAAATGCATTTCACCACCAGCGGTGAGGATGTTTGACGAATAGCCTTGGTGATACTTCACATCACCCGAACCTTTGGCGTTAAAAGTTTTGCCTTCGAACTCATCGAACAGATTGGCGGGGTTTTTACCCAAAATATTGACCAGCACATTCAAACGGCCACGGTGAGCCATGCCAATCACGGTCTCTTTGGTGCCGTAGGTGCCAGCGCGCTGAATGCACTCCGTCATCATGGGAATCAGGGACTCGCCACCTTCAAGACCAAAACGCTTTGCACCGGCATATTTGGTGCCCAGATACTTTTCTAAGCCTTCCGCTGCCGTCAGTTGCTGCAGCAGTTGCTTACGGGTTTCGGCGGAGAAATTAGGATTACCGCGCATGCCTTCCATACGCTGCTGCAACCAACGCTTTTCGTTGGTATCCACAATATGCATGTACTCCACGCCGACGCTGCCACAATAAATGGCATTCATGGCATCGACCATTTCGCGCAAGGTGCACTCTTCTTTGCCAATCGCGAGATTACCGGTGTTGAACACAGTATCCAGATCGGCTAAGGACAAGCCGTGTTGCGACAGCTCTAGATCCGGAACGGACGGCCTGGGCATCAAGGCCAGCGGATCGAGCTTGGCGCGTTGATGACCGCGGTTGCGATAACCGGCAATTAATTGCAGCACCGCGACTTGTCGGCGCTCATGATCAGTACTAACGCGGCTAACCGCCATGGGCTGAGAACGGCTGGAGTTTTTGGCTAAGAGCAGGAATTGCTCACGCACACCTTGGTGGGGCGTGTCCTGGCTGATATCAGCAACGCGGGGAAGTTTTTCGAAGTAATTGCGCCAATCTTCTGGGATTGTTTGTGGCGCCACTAAATATTGTTCGTACAGCGCCTCAACATAGGCGGCATTCTCTGCGGAAAGTTGCGAACTTCCTCTCTGGCGCAACATCTGGCCATCTTGCATAGTCTTTTTTTCCCGAGCAAACGTGTTTGGGCGATCGGCCTCAACACACGCGTCCACTATTGAATCAGATTCTCACGTGCCTTTTTGAGGCAGCGTGACCCCCATCCCTTTCTCTTGATGGTGCGTGCTCACCAAAACAGTGCAAAACCATTACACCATTCAGCGCGCGATGCCAGTAAGCAATATACGCACCAACTTCACATGCCCAACGTGAACTAGTTCAGAAAACCAGCGTCAATGACATATTCTGGATTTTCACCCCATTTCGGCGCGGGCATGGCTGTAAAACCGCTTGATACTAGCGCGATTGCAGGGCGTGAGGAACCACTACTAAAGTGTGAAAATGCTTTTCTTGACCAACGGAAGTAAAAAAGCCCGAGTGACGTTGAAACATCACTCGGGCTCTTGATTTCGCACTATTTGCTGAGCTGAGGCTTAGGAGCCCTGCGTCAACAACATATTACGAATGTGACCAATGGCTTTGGTCGGGTTCAGCCCCTTCGGACACGCGCTGACGCAGTTCATAATGCCGCGGCAGCGGAACAGCGAGAACGGGTCGTCGAGCTTGGCCAAACGTTCCATCGTTGCCGTGTCACGCGTGTCGGCAATAAAGCGCCATGACTGCAGCAGCGCCGATGGACCCAGGAACTTTTCAGGGTTCCACCAGAAAGATGGGCACGATGTGGTGCAGCACGCACACAAGATGCACTCATATAGACCATCGAGCATGGCGCGGTCTTCTGGCGACTGCAGACGCTCAATAGCCGGCGCTGGTGTGTCATTGATCACGTACGGCTGAACTTTCTCGTACTGGTTGAAGAACATGGTCATGTCCACAACCAAGTCACGCAACACAGGCAGGCCCGGCAATGGCTTTACCACCAAATGATTGCCGCCTTTGGTGGCAATCGACACCGGCGTGATGCAGGCCAGACCATTCTTACCATTCATGTTCAGACCGTCGGAGCCACAAACCCCTTCACGGCACGAACGACGGTAGACCAGCGAATCATCTTGCTCTTTTACCAAGTTCAAGATGTCCAACACCATCAGATCGCGACCTTGGGTGTCGATCTGGTAATCCTTCATGTACGGTTCGCTATCCGTATCCGGGTTGTAGCGATAGATGCTGACTTTAAGCATGTTGCACCCCTAAATTAGTATGTACGAGCCTTGGGCTGGAAGGCCTTGACCTGCTTCGGCGCGAAGTTAACTGCACGCTTGCCAACGGTCTTGGTTTCCGTGTTGTACAGCGAGTGAGCCAACCAGTTTTCGTCATCACGATCTGGGTAGTCTTCACGGCTGTGTGCACCACGGGACTCTGTACGGGTCTGAGCAGACAACGCGGTGGCTTCAGCGGTTTCGAGCAGGTTGTCCAGCTCCAATGCCTCAACGCGAGCGGTGTTGAAGGAGTTGGTTTTGTCGCCCAAGTGCGCATTCGCAATACGCTCACGCAGCTCGGCCACCTTCGAAACACCCACATCCATATCTTCGCCACGGCGGAAAATACCAAAGGCGCTCTGCATGGACTTCTGCAACTCTTTTCGCAGAGCTGGCACTGCTTCGCCGCTGACTGAACCATTCCAACGCGCCATACGGGCTTGTGCCTTGGCTACGTCAGACTCGGAGGGCTCGCGCTGCTCCATGCCTTGACGCAGTGCATCTTCGATGTGAAGACCGGCAGCACGACCGAATACCACGAGGTCGAGCAGCGAGTTGCCACCGAGACGGTTGGCGCCGTGCACGGATACGCAGGCGATTTCACCCACGGCATACAGACCCTGAATGATGCTGTCTTTACCATTGGCATCGGTGCTGATGGCCTGGCCGTGAACATTGGTCGGGATACCGCCCATCATGTAGTGGCAAGTTGGGATAACCGGAATCGGCTCCTTCACAGGGTCTACGTGCGCGAAGGTCATTGCCAACTCGCAAATGCCCGGCAGACGGCTGTGCAGCACGTCTTTGCCCAAATGATCTAGCTTCAAATAGACATATTCGCCATCTGGGCCGGCACCACGGCCTTCACGAATTTCGGTGGCCATGGAACGCGCAAC
>DDPD01000076.1 GCA_002342025.1 Moraxellaceae bacterium UBA2477
GGCCACAACGTCATGCACGGTCAGTACGACTTCATGCAGGACCCGCGCTTCAGCGGCCAGACCTTCGAGTGGGACACCTGGTGTACTGCCGACAACTGGCGCTACAGCCATAACTTCATGCACCACACCTACACCAATGTGCTGGGTAAAGACCACGACATCGGCTACGGCGTGCTGCGTATCTTCCCGGAGCAGAAGTGGGAGCCACGCTTCCTCGCCAACCCAGTACTCGCCGTAATTCTGGCGGTGTTCTTCGAGAACCTGCTGGCCCTGCAAACGCTGGAGCTGGAAAAGCTGGTGTCTGGTGAGAAGTCCTGGAAGGAAATTCGCGAACAGGCCAAGCCGACCGTGAAGAAAGGTTTCCGTCAGGTTGCTAAGGACTATGTGTTCTTCCCACTGCTGGCGGGCCCGTTCTTCCTGCCGGTGCTGGCCGGTAACTTCCTTGCCAACATCATGCGTAACCTGTGGACCTTCACCATCATTTTCTGTGGTCACTTCACCGAAGATTCGGAAGTGTTCGCACTGGAAACGCTGGATAACGAAACCCGCGGCCAGTGGTACCTGCGTCAGATGCGCGGCTCCGCCAACCTCACCGGTGGCAAGCTGTTCCACATCATGAGCGGTAACCTCAGCCACCAGATTGAACATCATCTGTTCCCGGAAGTGCCAGCGCATCGCTACGCTGAAATGTCGGTAGAGATGCAGGAAATTGCGCAGCGCTACGGCCAGAACTACAACAAGGCTTCCTTGTTCAAGCAGTTCGGCACTGTGGTCGGCCGCATCCTGCGTCACTCTTTACCGAGCTCGCCAAAGAAGGCACCGGTGGTGCTGGCTAAATTAGATTCAGCTACGCTGTCCAAAGCGGCCTAAGTGTTTGCGTGCAGGAGATGACCATGAGTCTGCATCCCGTGGTGATTGATCGTGGTCGTCAGCTTCAGCAAGTTTTGAAGCAGACCGATTGGCGTGCGGTGGTTTGGGGTGTTCATGGGGTGAGTCATCTTGCCCTGCACAGTGCTGCCGAGCTCACCGATTTGGTGACCGAGATGGATGGCACCATTCGCCAAGCACCGATGCCACTGGGTCGTGTGAGTGAGTCCCCGCGTGAGCGTGCACCGTGGCCCTATCGGCTGGTTGCGCATGTCTTTCGCACCGCAGCGGGTCTTTTGCAGCGCTTGCCGTTGCAGGCCGATATCCGTCAGTCGCATGCCTTGGCGTTGCCCTTGCTCAGTGCCGTTAATGGCGTGCTCGGCGATAAGCTTGAGCGCTGGGACAGCCCCTTGGCACTGGGTATGACCCTGCGTGCCGAGGACAGTGAAGTGTTGGCGTGGTCGCAACTGGCCACCTCTTCAAAGGCCCGCGTCGCGTTGTTCATTCACGGCCTGTGCTGGAGTGAGCGGGAGTGGCAGACGCCGGCTCAAAAACAGTTCCAAGCCTTGTTGGAAAACAAGGGTTGGACCTCCGGCTGGCTGCGTTACAACAGTGGTCGCCCTATCTGGCGCAATGGGGCGGACTTGTCGGAGTGGCTGGAAGCCGCGCTGGAAGCTCATCCTGTAAAAGAGCTGGTGCTGGTTGGGCATAGTCAGGGCGGGTTATTGATTCGCAGTGCCTTTGCTCACGCTCAGGCGGCTGGCTATGACTGGCCGCAACGTGTGACCCGAGCAGCCTATCTGGCCACGCCACATCAGGGCGCTCCGCTCGAGCGTGCGGGTCGCTGGGCCAACGCTTTGCTACTGCATTCCCCCTACACGCAACCGTTAATGCGCCTTGGCAATATTCGTAGTGCCGCCATTAAAGACCTGCGCTATGGCGTGATTACTGAGGCTGAAGCACAGGGCTTGCGTGACGACTTGAAAGAAGATCCGCGCCAACAGGCAGTGCCTTTGCCTGACCATGTGCGGCATCTGCTGCTGGCTGGCAGCCTCAGTCCAGAAGCCGCTGAGAATTGGCTGGGTGATGGTTTGGTGCCAGTACACAGCGGTCTTGGGCGACATCGTCGAGAGGCCTTAACGCTGACGGCGTCAGACCTCAGTCGCGTCGAGCTGGATCGCATGGATCACATGAATATGCTCGGCGATGTACGGGTGTGGGACGCGCTGGCTGATTGGTGGTGGAAACGCTAAGACTTTTGCTTAATGTCAGTTACTAAAGGGGCTGTGAGCCAGCCAATAAGGCTCACAGCCGCTAACGCCCCCACGAACTGCGCCACAACAAAGCCCGCAACATCGGCGGGATGAATGCCGGCAAAGGTATCGCTGGCTGCTCGCGCCAGGGTGACGGCTGGATTAGCAAACGATGTCGACGCCGTAAACCAATAGGCTGCGGTGATGAATGCGGCCACAGCAAATGGTGTGATCGTCGGTCGGCTACGTTGGCAGCTGATGATGACCGCAATTAAGCCAAAACTCGCCACACACTCACTCAGCTGTTGAGCTGCGCCAGCACGCTCATGCGTAGAGGCCGTAAAGCCCGTTTGCGTTAACAGTTCTTGCGGCAGCAAGGCGCCGCTAAACATGGCGTGTGCCAACGCAACACCGGCAAATCCCCCCAGAATTTGAGCGACGCTGTAACTTAGGCCATCGCGCCAATTCAGCTTGCCCAACAAGACCTCGCTGAGGCTCACAATCGGATTGAAGTGTGCGCCCGAAATCGGTCCAAACGTCAGAATCAATGCAACTAACCCAGCACCCGTGGCGATGGTGTTAGCGAGCAGGGCCAACGCGGTTAGTTCGCCACTTAGCCGTTCCGCCATGATGCCTGAGCCAACAACCGTCGCTAACAGCAGCGCAGTGCCCAACGCTTCGGCAGTGAGTCGTCGTGATAGCGAGAGCATGTTTCAGGCCCCAATGCTGGCGATGCGATCCATCTCGGCTTTCAGCGCGGCACGATCATGTTTCAGTGTGTCCAGAGGCAATGCCAAGAACGCTTCAATGCGAGCACGCAAAATACGATACGCAGTCATGAACTCCGCATCGATTTCTGCGTCTGTGCCGGTGGCATGCGCGGGGTCTTCCACGCCCCAATGCGAACGCAAGACGGGGCCAAGGTACGCTGGACAAACTTCGTTGGCGGCATTGCCGCAGACCGAAATCACAATATCGGGCGTGACCGGCAGATCATCCCAAGATTTGCTGAAGTAGCCATCGGTGGCGATACCTTCGCGTTTCAGCAACGCCAGTGAGCGCGGATGCACATAACCGGCTGGTTTGCTGCCGGCACTGAGTGCTCGCCAGCCAGCGGGAGCGAGGTGGTTAAAGATTGCTTCGGCGAGAATCGAGCGGCAGGAGTTACCGGTACAGAGCATCAACACATTCATTTCAACATTCCTTCAGAGTGGGTTACATGAGGTTGGCGTGCAATCTGGCGTGAGCGCCACTGCGCCACAAAGCTCCGGGTGGCCAGCACAGCAGTCATCGGTGAGATACGCGATGAGCTCGACCATTACGCCAACCTTGGCGCGATAACGCAGAAATCGACCTTCCGCTTCGGCCGCAATCAGCCCTGCTTGCGTCAGTGCCTTCAAATGAAACGAGGCATTATTCGCCGCTAGACCCTGCTCGCTGGCAATATGGCCGGCCACGAGGCCGCTGGGCCCCGCCTTGACCAACAGGCGATAGATGGCCAGTCTCACGGGTGAAGACAAGGATTCAAAGACGAGTACGGCGGTTTCTGAGTTCATGATTCAACATTACAAGAACTATTGAAATAAAGGAAGTGGCCATGAGTTGGGACCTCACCCGATGTGATGATGGCGTGCTGCGTTGTGGCTGGTGTACTGCCACGCCGATGTATCAGCAGTATCACGATCAGGAATGGGGCAGGCCGGTCGCAGATGATCGCCGCTTGTTCGAAAAGCTCTGTTTAGAGAGCTTCCAAGCGGGACTAAGCTGGCGCACGATTTTGGAAAAACGCAGTAACTTCCGAGCAGCGTTTCATCAATTCGATTGGGCTGCCATGGCGGCCATGGGCTCGCAGGATGTTGAGCGCCTGTTGCAGAATGCGGGCATTATTCGGCATCGTGGCAAGATTGAAGCAGTGATTAATAATGCCCAACGCATGCCGGAATTGTTGGCAGAGTTTGGTTCCCTGGCGGCCTTTGTATGGTCGTTTGAAGGTCTGATGCCGGTACAGCCGGAGTTGATTACACTGGAGCA
>DDPD01000010.1 GCA_002342025.1 Moraxellaceae bacterium UBA2477
CTCGATGAGCCCACCAACCATTTGGACCTCTCTTTGCGACATGCACTGCTCGTCGCCGTCCAAGCCTTTGAGGGTGCCGTGGTATTGGTTTCGCATGATCGCAATATGGTGTCGGTGATTTGCGATGAGCTTTGGTTAGTCTGCAATGGCCGCGTCGAGCGTTTCGATGGCGACCTAGACGACTACACACAGTGGCTGAGAAAGTGGCGAGCGGAAACTGCACGCGCGGCCGTAACGGCTGCTGCGCAGGCCACGGCCAAAGCGCAACCCAAAGTCGCTGCTGCTGAGACCAAAACTGACGCTAGCGCATCGCCAAAAAAAGTTGTGCGCTCAGCGGATATTCGTTCGCTTCAGCAACAACTGGTAAAACTCGAAGCCGCGATGGCTGAACATCAAGCGACGCTTGAAGCCTGCGCTAAAGCGCTGAGTGCATCGTCTATTTATGAAACCGCAAATGCCACGCAGCTGAAGCAGACCCTAGCCAAGCAGTCGGAGACCCAAACTGCACTCGCCAAGGCAGAGTCTGACTGGCTCAGTAAAAACGATGAGTTGGAAGCGCTAACGCAGTAAGGCTTAAAAGTGGAATACCGCATTGCCGGTCGCAATGAGCACATCTTGCTCATTGCGAAGTTCCATTTGCGTTGCACAGATCTTGCTGCCCACGCGGACCACTCGGCCTATCGCTGTGAACTGCTCGCCGCGCCCCGGACGCAAGTAGTCAATCCGCATATCGATTGTGCCCAACTGACCCATACGGCGCATTTTTTCTTCACGCGGTTCACCTTTCAAACGCGCATACGCCGCCGTCATCGCAGCAACGCCACCCACATTGTCGAGCAAGGTCGCAATCACTCCGCCGTGCAAGATCTGCTTAAAGACATTGCCCACTAAACAGGGCTGCATAGCAATTTCAGCACGCACTTCCGTTTCCGTGACCGAGACAATACGAGCGCCAATATGCTGATTAAACGGCGTGAGATTAAAGCCGTTCATTAATTGCATTTGCAGCGCTTGCAGGCGCTCCTGCTTGGCTTGAAGTGCTGCAACATCGGTGACGTCTTGAGTCATGACTGATGAGTCCCTAAAAATATGGCCGACTCTATCATGCTTAAGGCGAGCTGCCATCGTGTCTAGAAGAGAGCATTACGCTAAGCTTGAGTCACTGACTGACCACGCAGAGAAATGACATGCCCCACGCTATGCCCTTACGCGCCCCGTACCCCGCCACTCGCCTGCGCCGCTTACGTGCAAATGCGTGGGCTCGGCGCTTGGTGCGCGAGCATAGTCTGAGCGCCAACGACTTGATCTACCCGGTCTTTGTGCTGGAAGGCGAGAATCGTTGCGAGCCTGTAGCCTCCATGCCCGGCGTCGAACGCCTATCCATTGACCGCTTAGTAAGCGCCTGTGCCGAATGGGTAGCACTGGGCATACCCGCGCTGGCCTTGTTTCCCGTCACGCCAGCAGATGCTAAGTCCTTATTAGCGGAAGAGGCATGGAACCCTCAGGGTTTGGCGCAACGAGCCACCCGTGCATTGAAAGCCGCATACCCTGATCTGGGCATCATTACCGATGTGGCTCTTGATCCCTTCACAGTACATGGGCAAGACGGCATTCTCGATGAAGCCGGCTATGTGCTTAACGATGTCACGGTTGCAGCACTGGTGAAACAGGCGGTATCACAGGCAGATGCCGGTGCCGATATCGTGGCACCCTCTGACATGATGGACGGCCGCATTGGGGCGATTCGTGAAGCCCTAGAAGCTGCCGGTCACGTCAACGTCAGCATCCTGTCTTATGCCGCCAAGTATGCCTCCAGTTACTACGGCCCCTTCCGCGATGCCGTCGGCTCCGCTGGAAATCTAAAAGGTGGCAATAAATTCAGCTACCAAATGGACCCCGCCAACGGAGCGGAAGCTCTGCATGAGGTCGCTATGGATATCGCCGAAGGTGCGGATATGGTTATGGTGAAGCCTGGAATGCCCTACCTCGATATCGTAAAAGCAGTGAAGGATCAATTTGCAGTGCCTACTTTTGCCTATCAAGTCAGTGGCGAGTACGCGATGCATGTGGCCGCGTTTCAACAAGGCTGGCTGAATCGCGAGGCCGTGATTTTAGAATCCTTACTGGCCTTCAAGCGGGCAGGTGCCGATGGCATTCTGACCTACTTTGCGCCGGAGGCCGCGCGCCTACTGCGTGCTAAAGAACTAGCCGGCAGTTACTAAGACAGTGCAATACGTCTGTCATTAAACTGAGATCTAATGTCATGAAAGCTAAAAGGATGCGTTACATGACGGCCTCGTTGGACACCATTGATTTGCAAAACCCTGCACTGTACTTGAATCGCGAACTCAGCATTCTCGACTTCAACTTACGCGTACTTGAGCAGGCAACCGATGCTCGACACCCGCTCATAGAGCGACTGATTTTCCTACTCATTTTCTCGCGCAATTTGGATGAGTTTTTTGAAATTCGTGTGGCCGGGCTGCTGCAATTAGTCTCTTTTGGACGCAGTGCGCCTGGCCCGGACGGACTCATGCCACAAGATGTGCTGAAGCAAATCTCGCAGATTTGTCATGCGGCGGTGGATCGGCAGTACCGGATTTTGAATGAAGAACTGCTGCCTGCGCTGGCCGCGGAAAATATTCGCTTTTTACGCCGCGAAGAATGGAACGAGAAACAATCCGTTTGGGTACGCAAATATTTTAAGGAGCAAGTTCTGCCGGTGCTCACGCCTATCGGCCTTGATCCTGCTCACCCGTTTCCGCGACTCGTGAACAAGTCGTTGAACTTTATTGTCTCGTTGGATGGTAAAGATGCCTTCGGGCGGCAGATGTCGCTCGCCGTCGTTCCTGCGCCGCGCTCCTTACCTCGCGTCATTCGCCTTCCGGATGAAATCAGTGATGGCGGCGATCAGCACGTGATGTTGTCTTCCATTATTCACGAACATGTCTCAGAGCTTTTTCCCG
Source organism: Moraxellaceae bacterium UBA2477 (assembly GCA_002342025.1). Lineage (GTDB taxonomy): Bacteria > Pseudomonadota > Gammaproteobacteria > Pseudomonadales > Moraxellaceae > Perlucidibaca. The sequence continues at coordinate 2,967 of DDPD01000010.1, forward strand.
GCATGACGGCGAACGGTTGCTATCAATTCCGCGTCACCCGAAATGCCGACATGAACGTGGACGAAGATGCCGAAGACTTGGCCTTGGCGTTGAAAGGCGAATTATTGTCTCGCCGTTATGGTGCAGCGGTGCGTTTAGAGGTTGCCGATAATTGCCCACGCAACATTATCGATTATTTATTAAAGCAATTTGGCCTCACGGATGAGGCGCTATACCAATGTAATGGCCCCGTGAATTTGGCGCGCATGCTGTCTAACTTTGATCGCCCCAACCTGAAATTCCCGCCATTCCGCCCTCGCATCCCGAGCGTTTTGCAAAAGACCGACAACATTTTTGAGGCCATGCAACAGCAAGATATTTTGCTCATGCACCCCTTTGAGTCCTTTGCCCCAGTCATCGACTTCCTGCGTCAAGCCGCACGCGACCCGAATGTATTAGCGATAAAGCAAACGCTGTATCGCTCCGGCCCCGACTCAGAAATCGTCAATGTGTTGGCTGAGGCTGCGCGTAACGGAAAAGAAGTCACCGCGGTCATCGAGCTGCGCGCTCGGTTCGATGAAGAATCCAACATTGAAGTCGCGAATAAGCTGCAGCAGGCTGGCGCCATCGTGGTATATGGCATTGTCGGCTATAAAACCCACGCGAAAATGATTCTGGTCGTGCGGCGCGAAGGTCGAAAGCTAATGCGCTACGTGCACTTGGGCACTGGCAACTATCATGCTGGCAATGCGCGCCTATACACTGACTATGGTCTGCTCACCGCCAATCAGGAAATGGCCGAAGATGTACACAAAATCTTCCAAGAGCTCACCGGGATGGGGCGCGTATTACGCCTAAAGCAATTGCTGCACGCGCCGTTCACGCTGCATCCGCAACTGCTGCATATGATTGAGCAAGAAGCGCAAAATGCAGCTTCCGGCATTCCTGGTCGCATCATTGTGAAGATCAATTCGTTGACCGAAAAACACATTATGCAGGCTCTGATTAAAGCCTCTCAGGCGGGTGTTCGTATTGATCTGATTGTGCGCTCCGTGTGTTGCTTGCGCCCGGGCATCCCCGGAGTTTCAGAAAACATCACCGTACGCTCTATTGTTGGGCGCTTTCTTGAGCACACGCGTGTGTTTTATTTCGAGAACGGCGGCGACCCTAAAGTCTTTTGCTCGAGTGCGGACTGGATGGATCGCAACCTGTTCCAACGCGTAGAAACCTGCTTTCCCATTCTCGATCCAATGCTGAGAGATCGGGTCATTGAGGAAGGCCTTAACACGTATTTGTTGGACAACACACAAGCCTGGTTGTTGCAGCCGAGTGGTGAGTGGTTGCGTGCCGATGCGGGTGAGGAGCCTCCCCATATTGCCCAGCAAGTGCTGCTGAAAAAGCTGACCTAACGCCAGAGGTATGGGCGGCGTTGGATCATGCCTTAGGCATAATCCAACGCGAGCCCGATGGCCTCAAAATAGCCCTTCTCCTCATAAAGGTCCGCTTGCGTCAGCGGGTGGCTCGTTAACCAACCACGCGGAAAGCGCAACTCAAAAGTCTGGCCGTCTGTATGTAATTTAATCGCGGGCAAAGGCTCTCGACTGCGGCTGTGATGCAGCAATACCGATAATCGCAGCAGTAAACACAGTCGGAAAAGCGGCAAGCCACCAATATTCAATAGCGCGGTGTAATGTTCAGGCCGAAGACGACGACGATGACTGGCCACTAACTGCGCCATCGATTCCTGTTCGGGTCGTGAGAATCCTGCCATGTCAGAGTGCTGAAGCAAGTACGCACCGTGCTTGTGATAGCCCGAGTGGGAAATCGCTTTACCAATTTCATGCAGACGGGCGGCGCGAATTAAAACGGCAGCATCTTCTTCGCGCAAACACAGGGCACCTTCGGTTTGCTGGAAAAGTTGCCAAGCGGTATCTGATACTCGTTCGCCTAGGGCAGGGTCTACGCTATACCGCGCCTGCAAGGAGCTCACTGTGTTGTCGCGAATATCACCTTGTTGAAAGCGACCCAACAAATCATGTAGCACGCCTTCACGTAAGGCACCGTCGGAGTAATCCAAGGTGTCGAGATGAAAGGCTTCAAAAATCGCAGAAACAATCGCGAAGCCCGCCGGCATGATGATGCGGCGATCTTCTTTTAGGCCGGGCAAATCGATATCCCGTACATCGCGAGCTTCTAGGATTCGCTCTCGCAATTTAGCCATGCTGTCGGAAGTAATGCGGCCATCGGTAGAAGCCCAGCCCAACTGCTGCACCACGGTTCGAACGGCTTTGATAGTGCCTGAAGAACCGACAGCACTATCCCAACCTAGGTCTTCATAGGCCGACTGAATACCCGCAATTTCTTGCTTAGCAGCCGTAATAGCACGATCCAATGCTTTCGCACTCAGCGCGCCATCAGGGAAAAAGCGCTGGGTAAAACTGACACAGCCCATGTGCAGGGACTCGGTCAGTATCGGCTCCACACCCGTACCGATAATGAACTCGGTCGAGCCACCGCCAATATCCACGACTAACCGCTTGCCTTCACTGGCCAGCGTTTGTGACACGCCGACATAAATCAGACGCGCCTCTTCACGACCCGCAATAATTTCAATCGGGTGATTCAAAATAAGTTCAGCTTTGCGAACAAACTCGCGGGCATTTTTAGCCACCCGTAACGCGTTGGTGGCCACGATGCGTAACCGTTTCGGCTCAACGCCATGCAGCTGCTGTGCAAAGCGGGACAAACACGCCAGCCCACGCTCCTGAGCAGCCTCATTGAGGTTGCCGTCTGCGTCCAAACCGGCGGCAAGCTGCACTTTTTCAGACAAGCTTTCGGTTACGCGAATAACCCCATGGTCTAAGCGTGCAATCGCTAAATGAAAACTGTTTGAACCTAAATCGACAGCAGCCATCAGGCCATCATCTAAGCGCAGCGGTCTGGTCATGCGCAGCGCGCTCCTTTGCATTGACTCGATGAGTTTAAATACTCGCTGGAGTTTACCCAGCGTCTATTGCATCTGTCTTGCATGCTTTTGCAATAGACGGTGCTATTATCAGCAACCACTTGACCCCACATGCGGAGTGCCGCGATGAGCAGCGAACTGATCGTCAACACCAATGACGCCAATTTTGAAGCCGATGTTTTGCAGTCTGATATCCCAGTTTTGGTGGACTACTGGGCCCCTTGGTGTGGCCCGTGCAAAATGATCGCACCGGTTTTGGATGAAATTGCAGGCGAATATGCCGGCCGTATCAAAATCGTAAAGGTCAATGTTGACGACAACGGTGCAACGGCCGCCAAGTTCGGTGTTCGCGGCATCCCAACGCTGACCCTCTTCAAAGGTGGCGCGATTGCAGCAACGAAAGTTGGCGCTTTGTCCAAGTCCCAGTTGACAGCGTTCATCGACTCCACTATATAAGTCATGTCGGTGACGTTCATTCGGACGTCACCGTTCTCAACACGCCATCTTCGTTGCATCCGTTCTCTTCGATCTCTGCGCCCTGTGACTCGTTTGCACCTTCCAACGCCAGTGGTCCCTTGTCGAACGACTTAGCCTTCCAGGCTCAGCTTAGATGTGCTTAATCCTTTTATTTCTAATTGAAACCACGGTATGAACCTCACCGAACTAAAGAAAATGCCGATTGGCGAACTCATCAAGATCGCCGAAACGATGGGCCTGGAAAGCATGGCCCGCAACCGCAAACAAGACATCATTTTTGCCATTCTTAAAACTCACGCTAAAAACGGCGAAGAGATTTATGGTGATGGCGTTCTGGAAATCTTGTCTGACGGCTTCGGCTTTCTGCGTTCCTCTGAAGGTTCCTACCTGGCCGGCCCGGATGACATTTATGTCAGCCCATCGCAAATTCGTCGCTTCAATTTGCGTACTGGCGACACCATCACCGGCACGATTCGCCCGCCCAAGGAAACTGAGCGTTACTTTGCCCTGCTTAAGGTCAACCAGATCAACCTGGACTCGCCAGAAAGCGCGCGCAATAAGATTCTCTTTGAAAACCTGACGCCATTGTTCCCAACCGTGCGCATGTTCATGGAGCTGGGTAACGGCTCCACGGAAGATGTCACGGCACGCACCATCGATCTGATTGCGCCGTTCGGCAAGGGTCAGCGCTCGCTTATCGTGGCACCGCCGAAAGCCGGTAAAACCATGCTCTTGCAGACGCTGGCACAGTCCATCGCACGCAACAATCCGGACTCCTACCTGATTGTGCTGTTGATTGATGAGCGCCCAGAAGAAGTTACCGAAATGCAGCGCACGGTGCGTGGCGAAGTGGTGGCCTCGACCTTCGACGAACCGCCCGCGCGTCACGTTCAGGTTGCCGAAATGGTGTTGGAAAAAGCCAAGCGCTTGGTCGAGCACAAAAAAGATGTGGTCATCTTGCTGGACTCCATCACGCGTTTAGCGCGCGCCTACAACACGGTGATTCCAAGCTCCGGCAAAGTGCTCACCGGCGGTGTTGATGCTCATGCGCTGGAGCGTCCAAAGCGTTTCTTCGGCGCAGCACGTAACATCGAAGAGGGCGGCTCGCTGACCATCATCGCCACGGCGCTGATCGAAACCGGCTCGAAGATGGACGAAGTGATCTTTGAAGAGTTCAAGGGCACGGGCAACCACGAGGTCAACCTGGATCGTCGCATCGCGGAGAAGCGCGTGTTCCCGGCGATCAACATCAAGAAGTCCGGCACGCGTCGCGAAGAACGCTTAATGGGTGAAGATGAACTCAAGAAGGTCTGGATTCTGCGCAAGCTGCTGCATTCCATGGACGAAATTGCGGCCATTGAGTTCCTGCTCGATAAGCTCAAGGACGCCAAGACCAACGAAGAATTCTTCGACATGATGAAGCGTAAATAAGCGCTCCATCCGCATGAGGTACTGGGCTGGTGTTCTGACCGCCAGCCCAGTACCATGCGCCCCGCAACACCCTCGCAACACGGCTTCAAGCCACCACAATGCGCCAGTAGCTCAGCTGGATAGAGTACTGCCCTCCGAAGGCAGGGGTCGTGGGTTCGAATCCCGCCTGGCGCACCATTCAAATTGTGTTACACATACTGAACCGTTCATTCACACAAAAACGACATTCGTCGGATCAACAGCTTTGTTCCTTGCATAAGCGCAACACATAGCGAGGATAGCCCACGACTTGTTTGAGGTGGCTATTATGAAAAATCCATTAAAACCGTTATTCCTTGTGGGCACGACGTTATCGCTGGTTGCATGCCTAGGCAGCAACGACTCGTCAACGAGCAGTGAACGCGTTATGGGCAGCGCTAATATCCAGTCAGACCCCTGCGCAGCCGAGTTGCGCGACACCGTCGGCTGCTTTACAGAGCCCTTTTCTGAACCATGGGGGCCGAGTGCCATGAAAGCCATGGCGGAGCAGCCGGCTACAGACGACTCACCCTTCGCCAGCCTACTCACGCCCAAGGGAAATCTAAAAAACCCGATTCGACAACTGCCACAAGATGATCGATGTCTGCGCATGGCTGATGGCCGACCCACCGAGTGCAAGCCCGCTGCCGGCTCCATTGCACTACTGCCGGATGATCGCGTGCTCTACTTCAATGCTCTGGAAGGCACAGAGGATGCTGAGTTCTCTATTTTCTTTGAGGCCGGCACCGTGGTGACTAACGACCAAACACGCGTGATGTCCCTGAGTGGCAAAACGGCGGGCTGGATGCGACCCAGCCCAGTCAATGGCGGTGCAAATCCTGATGGTTATGAAGCCACACTGCTGCTACCCAAGGGCTTAATCGACAATACCGATGCCAGCACAAATAACGATGGCGCACTCTTTTGCGCCGACTTAGAAATGCTCGCTGACGGGCGTGTGATGGCCGTAGGTGGAACTGACTACTACTTCGAGCCCGGCATTCAGAAACCCATTGCTATCGGTGTGTCTGAGCTTGAGGGTGTTCGTAACGCTCGAGTATTTGATTTCCGAGATAACTCTTGGAAAAAAACCGGCGATATGACTTATGGCCGCTGGTACCCTTCGTTAACCACGCTTTCTAACGGTGATATTTTGGTGTCCTCTGGCGTCACCAAACTTATCAAACCCATCTATCCCGAACGCCCCGAAACATCTGGGCGCAACGTGACACAAACCGAGACTTATGACTTGGGCTGTGGCACTTGGACAGAAAATGGCCCACTGGCTGAGCGTTCACTTCCGCTTTATCCGCGACAGCATTTGCTGCCTAACGGGCACGTGCTTTACAACGCAGGCGGTCAAGCGTTTAACCCATTCGGCCAATCCTACGATCAAGCTATCTGGAACATCATCGCGGCTTACGATCCAGAGCAAAAACTATGGACCGACCTTGGTTATGCCGGCCTCCCCTTGAAACTGAACCAAGTTGGTTTAGATCGCTTAGGCTCAGCACTTAACCCGACCAACACTGAAATCGCTGCAGATCTAGAAAAAACACTAACAGGCCTGCTTGGGAGTGTGACGGAAGACCCCGCGAGCCTGCTCATGCCCTTCCTAGACAGTGCGTCTAAAAATCCTGAAGCAGCCCTTATGAGCACTTTGGGCTCTGGCTTCCGAGGCTCAACGTTCTCGATTCAAATGCCTCTTCGTCCAAATGCACAAGGCCGTTATGACCATGCGGAGTTCCTGACCGCTGGCGGCGTTCTGGGCGCTATCACGGCGACAAGCCCTGGATCCTATGTCACCACTAATTTGTCTCGTATTGATCGAATCAATATCGCTAACGACAACACCATGGCTTACGAGTCGCGCTTAACCGGCAGCCTAACGAAACCACGCTGGTATGGCACCGGTGTTCTACTCCCTACCGGTGAAGTAATGGTGTTCTCAGGTGCAGATCGAGATGAAGTGCTGCTGCCCGGCTCCGGAGCTGCCATTTTGGATACAGAAATTTTTGACCCCAAGACTGAGACATGGCGCGTCATGGCTCGCCAGAAGAACCCTCGCACATACCACAACACAGCCATGTTGCTGCCAGATGGTCGCGTGTTAGTCGGTGGTCACTCACCCATCAACACGGGTTATGCCTTTTCTTTAGATTTGACTGCGCTGGGCCTATCGCCTAACCAAGGACGTGATCCAAGCTTTGAGATCTACAGCCCGCCTTATGTTTTTGCGGAAAATCGACCAAAAATCATGTCTGCGCCGAAATCGGCTAGCCACGGCCAAACGATTTCTGTGAACACTAAAGGAGAGAATATCAAAGAAGTATTGTTGGTTAAGCGCACTACGTTGACCCACATCATTGATGGTGATCAACGCACGGTAGTCTTATCGCACACCGGAACTGACAAGCTTAATGTCACGATCCCGACTCAAAAAGGTGCCTTACCTCCAGGGTCCTATATGCTCTTTGTTGTCTCGGAAGATGCGAATGGCAAACGCTTACCATCCGTTTCAGTGCCGATGACCATTGAGGGCGCTGACAATCGGGCCATTGGTTGCAACGCACCAGCCCCACGCGTAGCAAAACGCTAATGGGGACGTTGTTAGCCTTTTCGAGACACTCCTTCTGGCTCAGCATGCTAGTCATGCTGAGCCTGTCGTCTCACGCACATGTCAATCATGATGAAAGCTACCGGCCTGTACTCGATAAGCTGCCTAAGGAGCTTGAGGGTATAACGGTACAACTTACAGATACGCTTGCCCCTCAGCTGCTGCTAGAGAATCGAAGTACCGCCGCTATTACTATTTTAGGGCAGGATGGAAAGCCCTTTCTCCGAATAAACCGCAACAGCGTTGATGCCAATACTCGTCACGCTGAATGGCTAAAAACCTATCTGCCTGGCGGCTTACCCGGCCGAAAACCTGAGGCAGGCAATTCCCCGCTTTGGAAACAGGTTAAAGCAAGTAATAGTTGGGGATGGTTTGACAGCCGTCTAAAGCCTACACAGGTAAATGCCGACTCGTCTTGGCACGTTCCTGTATTGGTCGGCGACAAGCCCACCAAGATTAGCGGTCGCTTTGCTCCTGCCCAACAAAATGGCTATTGGCAAGCCAAATGGATCTCAAAGCCTGCGTTACCTGAAGGGATAAGTGTCACCCTTATCCCAGGGCAACCTTATGGGATCATGCTGAGCAACCAAACATCAGCCGTAGTGACCGTGTTAGATCAAGACGGCCAGCCTTTTATCCGCATATCAAAGACTGGCACGGAAGCTTCATTAAAAAGCGCCCTGTGGCGTGAGACGGCGGCACAGCAAGGGTTGCGTAACGTAGCTCGCAGAGACAATCCTTGGCAGTTGATATCGAAGACACCACGTTATACTTGGATTGAGCCTCGAACACGCGGTAAGCAAGGCTCAAAGAAGCCACTTCCTTGGCAAATCCAACTACGCGTTGATACGCAGCTAATCACGCTAAAAGGCGAAAGCCGCTGGCTATCAAAGCGCTAAAATCTGCACCACCAGTGGCTCTAGTTTGGTGAGGCCGTAGCGACGCCCCACTGCTAGGGCCTCTACCGCCGACATCCCCTGCAACCAAAAGGCTCGCAGTGCGAATAGCGCACCAACGCGATTGCCACTCATGCAATGCACCAAGACCGGCGACTCGCCGCTAGCCGCCAATAGGCTATGCAGTGCCTCAGCATTAGCGCGATTTAAGTCATGGCCGCCGACAATGGGCAAGTGCGCGTAGTAGAGGCCCAGCTCAGCCGCCAAAGCCGCCTCATCAAAGCCTCCATGTTCATGCTCGGGCAGCATATCGATCACATGCGTGATACCGGCCGCCTTTACTTCGGCAAGAGCCTCTGGGCTGACATAACCGCCGGCATAGTGGTTAGGCTCAATAAACAACAGATTGGGAATGGGCAAGGACATAGCAGACTCGGGGCAGTAGTTCATGCTTTTAGCCTAGCATGCTGAACTCCCGAATTCCGAGTGCAGCCGCAACGATCAGCATCAAAATTGCAAAGCTCTGCTGAACACGCTGTGCAGGCATTTTAGGTGCTATGAGGCGCCCGAAAACCAAGCCCACCATCACTGCAAAGATAAACGGTAATGCGGGCATAAGGCTGGTCAAGCTAAACTTTCCGATAACCATCAGCACGCTCAAGCTACTCACCAACGCGACCACCATCAGCGATGTAGCCACGATAGCCGCCATGCTGAGATCGGTAAAAAATCGTAAGACCGGCACAATAATGAATCCGCCGCCGACACCCAGTAAGCCTGTCAGCAAACCAGAAAATGCACCGAACGTAGACATCGCAAGCACACGCTTAGGGGTCCACACAAAACGGCCGGAGTCCGGATTAACCGGGATAATTAATAATTCTGCAGACTCGTTGGTGGCGTTTGAGGACAGCAAACGTAGCGCAGCCAACACCATGACAACCATAAAAAGCAGGGTTAATACCGATGCTGACAGGCGATGCGCCAGCATCAAGCCCATAGCGCTCATGGGCAGTGCTACTGCAGCCATGAGCAAGGCAGCACGATACCGAGCCAAGCCCTTACGCAGGCCATCCAAAGCGCCCACACTGGCACTGAGAGCAACCGTCATTAATGCCACATGGGCGGCCTGAGTCACGCTCCATTGCAAACCAAACATGAGTGCTGGCACAGCCAGCATGCCACCTCCAGCGCCGGTTAGGCCAAGCACGAGCCCAACCATGAGTCCCAGAATAACCAGCATGAACTAGCCTTGCCCACAGGCGAGATTAGCGGGGATGGCAATATCCATCATCGCCGGATCAGGCAGATTAAGTGAGGCCATGATGGCGACATATTCCGCTTCGCTGCGTCCAGCTAAGCGCGGGTTAAAGCGCTTCTCTTCCGCAATCGTCGACACCGTCCAGCCCTTATAGTCATGACCTGGATATACGCACGTATCGTCAGGTAGTTGAAAAAGCTTTTGCGTAATCGAGTGCCATGATTTCTGTGCACTACCGCCCTGAAAGTCCGTTCGACCGGTGCCCCGAATCAGCAGCGTATCGCCAGTAAAAACTGCCTCGGGATGCGCTGGATTAAGCACAAAGCTAAACGATTCATCTGTGTGCCCCGGTGTATACAAGGCTTGTATCGAAAGCGAACCCACGGCGAACACTTCACCGTCTTTAAGGTTGCGCGATACGCAACTCGCCTGAGTGAACTCCCCCATTAAGGTCACGCAACCTGTGGCATCACGTAATGCACCCAGAGCCGTGATGTGATCGGCATGAGTATGCGTATCTGCTGCATACAACAGCGTTAAATTCAGCTCGCGGAGTAATTGCAAGTACTGGGGTAGCTGCTCCTTTACCGGATCAATGAGTAACGCCTTAGCGTTCTGCTCACACGCCAGTAAATAGGTGTAAGTACTGGATGCTTTATCAAAGAGCTGGCGAAAAATCATCGGAAGTACTCCGCACTAGGCCGAACGGAAAAATCGGTCATGCACCCAGCTACCCAGCAGCAGGGAGACCACAAATGCCACGATGTCTTGTCCGCCCTGAACTACGCTCACTAAGGCCGGCCCCGGGCAAAGCCCAGACAGACCCCAGCCGACTCCGAAGAGCGCTGCGCCGAGTAACAGACGGCCATCTATTTGCGTAGCCTGAGGCCATTGGAAGCTCGGCGCAAAGACCGGTTGCGCGCGGCGGCGCAGCCATATAAATGCGGGCATGGCCACCGCAATGGCACCGACCATGACAAATGCCAAGGTCACGTCCCATTGCCCTGTCACATCAAGAAAGCCCTGCACTTTGACGGGGTCGGTCATGCCGGATAGCACCAAGCCCAAGCCGAAAATTAAACCGCAGATAAAGCCTGAAAGAACTTTCATATTAGGCTCCTCCCGCACGCAGCACAGCTACCGTCACTATGCCGGACGCCATAAACGTGAGCGTTGCCGCAAGAGATCGCCACGACAACCGGCTGATCCCACAAACCCCATGCCCGGAGGTGCAACCATTGCCTAAGCGCGTGCCGAAGCCCACCAGCAGCCCAGCCGCGATCAGGGTAGGCAAACCAATATTCGGCAGCATGGGAGGCACAATTCGCAGAACATAGGTCGCGAACAGGCCTGCAACCAACATACCCAAAATAAATGCTCGTGCTAAACCTGCCGCGCTATCTTGCCGCTGCCATGCCGTGGCTACCAAACCACTTATGCCGGCAATTTTACCGGTAAGGGCAAACAGCAACGCCGCGGCAAAACCAATCAGTAACCCACCCTGTAAGCCGGCCTGCCAAGCCATAGGAAATTCAGACATAGGATTTAGCTCATAATGAAGAGATGATTTTTATACTACCCCCAGTATATTAGGTACACAAGCCAGGTCGCTTGTCGTAGCATGAATCTGGAATAGTGATTACGGAAAAACCATGTCGCCCAGAGAGCAGCATCAACGCGCACTCATCCTCAGACTTCGCCGAGTTGAGGGTCAAATTCGTGGTATCCAAGCCATGATGGAAAACGGCGACAATTGTGACCGCATCGCGCAGCAGCTCTCGGCTGCCCGCAAAGCCTTGGACAAGACCTTTCACGAGATGGTCGCCTGTCATTTGCAAATGGAAATTGCGGCCAACCCAGACCGTGAACACATTGCTGCTGCAACAGCCCACATGACCTCTCTGCTACGCAAATATGGATAAGCCATGAGCCTCGCCAAACCCGTTTCCGCCAGCGCCGTCACCGATCAGGTCTATTGGGTATTTCCCAACGACTTAAACGCGAATGACACCGTTTTTGGCGGCATGATCATGGCGCAAATGGACAGGCTTTGTGCGGTAGTGGCGTGCCGTCATAGTGATCAGATTTGTGTCACGGCCAGCGTCGATGCCGTGCACTTTTTGGCGCCGGCAAAGCGGGGCGATGTGTTGATTTTTGCCGCTGCGGTGAATCAAGTCTGGCGCTCATCCCTCGAAGTGGGCTGTCGCGTTGATGCACAGGCCATCAATGGAGAGCGCAGACATATTCTCTCGGCGTACCTGACCTTTGTCTCGGTAGATGAGGCCAATAAACCCAGCCCTGTGCCAGGGCTCATCACCCAAACCAGCGAGGAAGCTCGACGCGCAGGGGAAGCCGATTTGCGCCGAAGCCAGCGCCTGCGCCACGCCGAAGAGCTGAAAGCGTTCCGCGTGCAGGCACAGCAACAGCAGCAGTAAGTCAGCGGGTAATGGTTTTCACACCGGCACTGCCGCCAAGCAACAAAACATCGGCTGGTCGCCGCGCAAACAGCCCATTGCAGACCACACCCACGAGATTATTTAAGTGAGTCTCTAACTCCACTGGGTTGCGAATATCCAGACCGTAGGTGTCGAGAATGACGTTGCCGTTGTCGGTCACAAAGCCATTGCGATAGACCGGGCTACCACCCAACTTCACTAGCTCGCGGGCAATCATTGAGCGGGCCATGGGAATGACCTCAATGGGCAGTGGAAATGTGCCAAGTTGACTCACCCATTTGCTGTCGTCGGCGATGCATACAAACGTGTCTGCCAGCGCCGCCACGATTTT